>NZ_JADPKF010000085.1:0-13829 GCF_023073815.1 Bradyrhizobium sp. 157
ATCATGCGGAGGGCATGCCCCTACCGCGGAGAGAACCATGAACCCGGCAAGGATGTGTTTGGAGAGTCTTGACCGCAGGCCCGGAATTAGAGAACAGCCAGGGTCACAAGCGGACCCATGCATCGCAGCAAACATCAGGCAGGTGGTTTCCCGCAGTCAGTTTCGTGTACTTGGGTTGTAACAGTCACTGTGCGGGCACGAGCGCCGGGGCGCCCTTGTCTTTGATCAAGAGCACCAGGAATTTCGCCGGCTGGGTGCCGCTTGTATTCCGGTCGACGACATGAACATCATCAGGGCCTTCATAGAAGGCTGTCCGGGTGTCAGTGTCACCTGTTGTCCACCCTTCAGCTGCATCACAACGGAGCCCTCCAGCACGTAAAAAAAGCATGTGCATTGTGTCGGTGGATAGCGCTCGACCCGCCGGGCGCATGCTCGACTGTGATCATCAGAGCTCCCTGCCGGGATTCTCCGGAAGATCCTTAGACATGAGTGACGTGACCTTAGGCTCCTGAGCCACCGCCGTACCGACCATGAGGCACAGAAGAACCAACGCAACGAGTTTGATCGTCATAGTCGCCTCTTTCGTTCGTTGCCCTGGAGCCGGTTGTGACAGACTGGATGTGAGTGGGGCCCGTTGGGCGGCCCACCGCCTGCACCGCTCGACACAATAGGGCTGCAGATAGGAACGAACAGCTCTGCTTCGGGTTTGCCTCGAGATTTTCAGATCGAGAGAGCACGTCAATGCCCAAGGATCTATCCCGAAATGGTAAGAGGGAAGGCACCCGCAAGCTGTTGTTGGGCGGTTCAGTCATCGCGGCCGTTGTGTTCGTGGGGCTGTTTGCATGGTTTGCAGTGCCGCAGCTGCTGGGCACAACTGACTACTTGGGTCGGCCCTCCACGGGGGCCGACAAGGGGACCGCAGCCACCACGGTAGGTACAAGTGTCCCGACGCAGCGCGAAGCGGAGAGTGCAGTCGCCAAGAATGACCCTGCTGGTACGGAAGATCGCTCCGGGGGTCGGGCGCGCAACATCAAGCAGAGTTCGCAGCCCGTCTCACTCACCCAGGAGCAGCGGGACAAGTTGCGGGCTATCTTCTCTTCCGCAGGAGGACCGAAGATAGACCGCCCGAACTTCGAGATGATGATCGGCACGTCGGTGCCCCGTCAAACCGAGCTGGCCGACCTTCCGCCAGAAGCTACCCAGGTGCTGGACGGATACTGGGGCAGCCAATATATGATAGCTGGAAAGGACCTTGTCGTAGTTGACCAGAATTCCCGGCGGGTAGCGGCAATCATCGCTGGCGTGCGCTAATTCTTCCATCCCGACGCGGGCCTGGAAGACCGCCAAGACGAGAGCCCCCTCCCCGAATCCGGCCGCTGAGCAGAGTGCCAAGCCGCATTTGAAAAAAGCTAAAAACGCTCTCTAGCGATTTCAATAGATTGGCAGTTGTTCCAAACAAGCAGCCCTCGCAGGGAGGATCAGCCCCGAAAAACCTCACCAAGTGGGTTACCCCTGACGAAGAGCGGTGAAGTCGAGAGAGATTTAAGCGGTTAAGGGTCCTAAGACCTTGGACGGCAACGAAGCCTCCGTCTTCCGTTTCCCATTTTGCGGATGAGCAAGTTTTAGGACCCGCCAGTCTAAGACCCTAAACTGTCAAGATCGGATGTGCCCCGGGGCGCGGCGCCCCACGCCTGTCGAAGCGCAGAAAGAAATTGCTCGTTTTCGCGACGATCGACGTGGGCACTTTGCTCTGGCCTCTTTGACGCTTGATCACGCGCTGTCTGCGTTGTGGTGATATCGTCGTAATTGTCCGCAAGACGCAACAGCCGTCCTTTGATTAATGGGTCTGCCTCCGCCGCAAGTTCCCGGAGGACGCGCGCTCTATTCCTGTAAAATCGATCGTCCATGCTGCGACGTCCCCTTGATAAGGGAGGTACATGACCGCATTCTCCGACCAATGACAGTAATTTAGATCACATATCTCGTTTTCACGTAGCGAGATCGCATTCACATTCTCGCAATGAAAGTTTGTTCTTGGTCGCAACGCAGAAAGTCATGATAGAAGCCCGGCACTGCCCAATATGATTCGGAGTAAGAATGGCAAAAGCTAAGAAAGTAGTCCGCCGCGCGTGGACAAAGGACGATGTTCGAACAATGAAGACGATGGCAAAATCCAAGTCAGGCGTCGCCAAGATCGCAAAAGCGTTGAAGCGGACTCCCGGTGCCACCAGCGTCATGGCTGCAAAGCTTGGCGTGTCCCTATCAACGCGCGCTTAACCCACGGTGCGACGGGCCGGGGTACGGTCTGTCGCAATTTTCACCATTCTTTCCTGCGCAAATAGAACCAGCCACGCGGCTGCACCATTCCTGACGTGACCGCGTGGCGGAACTTGTCGAGCGATTTACTGATGGTCATGCTGCGCGCGGATTCACCAGGGTGTAGCCTCGCAATGAGCGCGCGTGAATTCTCGTTGCGCGCCCGCCCGAGTTAGGATCATACGCCATCCATGGCGGAAGGGCCGAACCGCGCCGCCGGTGCATTTAATCAAGCTGACCCAGACGCGCGACGTCACGCCGTGCAAGTGGGTTCACCCAGACGAGGAGAGGTGAAAAGGGATCACACGCTAATAGGAGGTGACAGGAACGCATAGCGAACACATGCGTTATTCGCTCGATCCGCGGGAGCATCATCATGAGTAATCCAAAAAACGAACCGACCGACAACACGAAGAAGGACCCTGACGAGTGGGTCTCGGGCGACGACCCCATGACAGGCGCACAAGCGTCGTATCTGAAGACACTGTGCGAGCAAGCCGGAACGCCCGAACTGCTCAATGAGAATCTCACGAAGGCGGAGGCGTCAAGCTGATTGACGAGATGCGTGAGAGAGCCCACGTCGTTTAGAGGCCTGGACCCAAGGTGATGACGGAGAAGATTGCCCCAAACGTAGAAAAGCTGCGGGCGGGTACCCTGCTGCCGGCGGACGTTCCTTAGAGCAGTATAACTGCTGTCGAGTTTTACCTTCTATACCTCATGCTCCCATAGCAGTTGATATTTCAGCAAGCGTCGCCTTCTCAGCGTCACTGACTTGCACGCCGCCAATTCCGAATAGACCGCCACCCTCGGTCGCGGCCTCCGCAGTGCTTTGACTAATCTGGCACAGCCAAACCTTGAATGCGGCAGCTCGCCCGGAGCTTTCGCCTTGAGCAGTGCAGAAATTTTTCGCAATGACTCGATCGATGTTTTCTTGACGTCAGCTGCCTGACTAGTGGCAAACTTTGCTTTGAGGCAATCGTGTGCAGCGCGTCGTCCCTCGCCGGTCGAAAAATCCGTGCCCACAGCCTTGACCAAGGCGTTTGTGTTGGCACCAGTGACGGCCTGAGTCAGCGCACTGCCTCCTGCAAACAATTCCTTTAGTAGCCCCCAAAGCCCGCTAGGATCCGCCGCCGTGAGGGCCATGCCCGCTATCATCGGGCTCTCCAGGAGCAACGTTCCATTCCTCCTTGTTAAAACTCGCCTTGTCACCCATTGCTTCGTCCGTGGGTTAGTCTCGCTCCGTGCCGGCCCTTAGCGCCTAGCCTTCTTTCTCTTTGACCTCACCAGCCGCGATGCCTCAGCCTTATCCCTAACCTGACCTGAGTTTGCAGCCGCTGCGACGATTTGCTCGACGTACTTCTGACGTTCACGAGCAGCACGCTCCACGGAGCTTGGATCGATATGACTGGGAAGAGAAGGGATTTCTGACGTCTCAGAGAGGCGGACTTGCTCGTTATGCCGCGCAATGTGCTCGGAGGTGGGCTCGATCGCAGCGTCGGCCGCTTTGAGCGTGAGGTCCTCGACGACATCGTTGACCTTATCGACGGCCTCCTCGAGCATCGTCTTTCCCTTGTCACTCATCATGGCGTCCCCGTATGTGTCCGCGGCAACCTCCCAAGGCTCATATCAAATGTTTCACTTCCTCCGTGGTTCCCACTTCCAGCAAGCCGTTGGAGCCGCGCGGCGACTGGCGCTAGATCACCCAACATTCGTTATGCCGATTCGATGAACATACGCGGCATTCGATCTTCTGCCCGCGCCGCAAACCAATTGCAGCTATAGGAACGAACATGTCGGCAATTCATTTCTGTTCGATGAACACTGCTGTTGGCTTATTTGCCGCCGTTTGCACGACCGTTTCATATGTCCCGCAGCTAAAGAAATGCTGGGAAACAGGCTCGGCTGGGGACCTCTCGCTGAAGATGTTCCTGATCTTGGCGTTGGGTGTGGCGACCTGGATAGTATATGGGTTCCTGCAGCAGGACATCGTAATCATCATTGCTAATGCTGTGAGCCTGTGCCTGTTGCTGGGCATCCTTTATTTCAAGCTGAGAGAACACCGCAAAGCTTAACCGAAACTATCGATTGCAGAAGCGGGTTGTTGCTGGCTTTTAGAATTAGGTCAGAGCGGCATGGATAGATCGTCAGAATTGTCGCTTCCACGCTCATGACAGGTTCTGTGGCGAGCACGGTGTCAACCATCGCGCTAGGTGCACTAGCTAAGATCGGGGCAGAAACTCTTTTCAACCCACGAATTCTACGAGCCATTCCGGGTCGGTGGCTATCACGAAAGCTCAGTGGCCAGCCGAGGCCTACGGGCGGGACGTGGTATTGTTTCATCCGTCGGATGCTACCTCACCATGGCTCCGAAACACCACCCGACGTCAGTATCCGGCGACCAGGGAGCTCACGCGCTCTATAAAGCCGGCGGTGCCAACGGCATGCTGAATGTAAAGCGTGTTTCATCCTGTACGGACGTCACCGCAAGCGTGCCGCCATGTGCTTTCGCGATCTCCGACGCAATATACAGTCCCAAGCCGAGCCCCTGCTGGGACGGGCGAACCTCCCCGCGATAGAAAGGCTGAAACAGCCGCTCCATGGCCTTCTCCGAAATTGGCTGACCGGCATTCGCAACGGACAATTCAAAGCTTTGATTCCGCACCTGGCCCTCGATCCGGATAGGCGCATTCGGGGCGCCGTGGGTAATTGCATTGCCGAGCAAATTTGAGAACAGCTGCGCGATACGCGGGGCGTCGCAGTAAACCGGCGTTCCAAGGTCGAAATGCGTTTCGATGCTGCGCTCAGGATGCGCTGAGGCCAACTCGGCCACCACCTGGTCGAGCACAGGTTCGAGGGCCTGGAACGCGCGTTCGCCAAGCGTGAGGCCGCCTCCCATCCGGCCCCGCGCAAAATCCATCACGCTGTCGATCATCTTTGCCATTCTCGCGATGCTGTTTTGCATCATGGCTTCGAACTTGACCGCCTCCTCTGGCGATCTGACCTTCAACATCATGCGGGCCCCTGCCGATAGCGAGGCTAGCGGATTACGAAGGTCATGGCCCAGCACCGCAATGAACTGTTCGCGCAGTTCGGCCGTTTCACGCTCGGCCCTGAGGCTTGCTTCCGTCAGCACTCTGAGCTGTTCGCTCTGCTGATGCGCGGCTTCGGCAGCGGCGCGTGCGTCCAGCAACTCGCGTTCGAACCGTCGCCTGTCGGTCGCCCGGAAAATCGTGAGGCGCGTAAACAGAAGTCCGCCAGCTTCGTCGCGCCGCTCAACCGCATTGGCAAGCATAGGAATGCGGTTTCCCGATCTGGTCACCATATCGATTGCAAATTCGTTGAAGAAGCCTTGCATGCGCAGCAGGGGACGAACATGAGTTTCGAAGAAGATGCCTCCTGCCATGGTGAGCAGATCGGTCATCGGCTTGCCCGGTATTTCCGCCGGCTCATACTCCATCCAGGTCGCCAATGTCCGGTTAGCTTTCGCGATCCGCGCGTCGGGGCGTAGGGAAAGGTATCCGCAAGGCGCGTTCTCGTAGAGGTCGTCGAGGTCTTCGACCGGCGGCGGATCGCGATCGTGGCTGGGATCAGACAAATGCACGGATCGCCGCGATAACTTCGTCAGGCGCGCTCAGGTTCGGACAATGGCCGGTTGCCTTGAGCAGCACCAGCTCGCTGCGCGGTATGTGCTTTTGCACGTATTCACCGACTTGCTGGCCGGCGATGATGTCCTCGCTGCACTGAAGCACAAGCGTTCTCGCCGATATTCTCGGGAGATCGGCACGGTTATCGGACATGAAGGTCACGCGGGCGAAGGCCCTGGTAATCTCCGGATCGGCGCTGCAAAAACTGTTGGTCAGTTCCTCGCCGAGCTCCGGGCGGTCGGGATTTCCCATGATGGCCGGCGCCATCTGCGCAGACCAGCCCATATGGTTTTCTTCCAGAAAGGACAGCAATTCTTCGATCTGTTGCGCGCTAAATCCGCCCTTGTAGGCGCCATCGTCGATGTAGCGGGGAGAAGGGCCCACCATGATGAGGCTACCGAACATGGCAGGATCCTGGAGCGAAGCCAGAGCGCCGATCATCGCACTCACCGAATGGCCAACGAATACTGCATTCTCCAGACGCAGCTCGCGACCAATTTCGAGCAAATCGTCCGCGTAACCTTGGAGACTTGAGTATCGAGCGGGATCGTAGGCGTTCAAGTCTGAATGTCCGGCCCCGACATGATCGAACAGAACAGTTCTATAATCGCGCTCAAATTCCGGAGCAACGAAGCGCCACATGTTCTGGTCGCATCCAAAGCCATGAGCAAACACCATGGCTATTGGACCGCTACCGCGAACCTGGATGTTGTTTCGCTTTGCAACTGACATGGACGTTCCTAGGTACGAGCGTCGGCGGCCTTCATATTCAAGCCTTTGGTCCGCAATCAGCTACCGGCAAATGCAGATGGCATTCCGCCGGTGGCGGCGCCGGCCGCTGCACCGACCGCCGTCGCGGCCGACCACCCCGCCGCAACGACAGGTTCTAGCCCGCGATCGCCGATCGCGATGGCGTGGATGACCGCGCCGAGGGAGCAGGAACGGATGCTGGCATCGGCGCTGGTGTGCGCGGCACAGCGGCGCGAGTTGCGACCCGCAAGTGCTTTTCGTGCCACATCGGCATAAATACCTCGTCAGAAGACAGTCGGCTTTGCTTCATTTGCTTCCTCGACGGTTTCTGTCAGCCCAACGCGGACCTCGTGCTCGCCACTTCCTCGATTGCAGACATGACTACACCGGTTGCGGTGTGATGGATCATGTGGCCGGTTCCGGGAAGGCGGTGAAAACTGCTTTGGGCGACGTCGCGGTGCAACCGTGTCGATTGCGCATCAATGTCAACCAATCGGTCTCCGTCCCCTGCGACGATGACCACGGGCATCTTCAAATTTGCGTACTCCTCGCGAAAGTGAAATGCATCCGGAATCATAAGTGCCGACTCCGCGGCTGAAGCGCGAATCTGAGAAGGACGAAGGGCCATCTCTTTCGGGAAACCCTCAAACTTGCTAGGCACGGACCGCGGACCAAATATTTTTGTCATCAAGAACGGCCACATCACTCGGCTTACAATCGGCGAGATGGTGTGGCGCAAGATATCGCCCACTAAAGGCAGTGCGGGGGCGGATAGAGCAAGGACGTCAGGACGCAAAGTCGGATTATAATATCCCGAGGCGAGAACCAGGCCTCGGACCAGCCTCGGATATTTGAGTGCCAGCGCGACGGCGACGGAGGCGCCCCAGGAGTGCCCTAAAACGATTGCATGCGAGACGCCCAGCCGTTGAAATGCGCTGTTAATCAGCTCAGCCTGAGCTGCCGGAGTCCAGACAACATTGCGCGGCCGATCACTATGGCCAAAGCCGGGACGATCGAAAACGATAACGCGATATTTCTTGGCGGCTAAATCGATCAAACCGCTGGCTTCGAAATCCTGGATCATGCTGCCATTGCCGTGCAGCAGGACCAGCGGCGCGCCTGCGCCACGTTCGACATAGTGAAGCCGGACGCCGCCTACCTCCAGGAATTGGCCAACGGGAGGATTGTCGTTTTCAGCATTCTTTGCCAGGCGGCGGTTCACCAAGGCCAATATAGCCAAAGCTCCTGCAGTCGCGACTGCAGCTGCTGCATAAGGATGCGCTTGGGGGATCATACTTCCTTTATGGGCAAGGGATCTTAGCGAGCGGGTCCGTAGGTGGGTTGCGGTCATCGTATGCACTCTAAAGGGCGTGCACGAAATCCGGGAGAATCCAAGAAGTGTTGCCGCGCAGAATGAACAGTCAACACTCAGGTTCGTTCCTCGCGATCAGGGCTAATCTGGAGCCGGATTGAAGCAACTAGCAACACCGCAACTCAAGCGACCCAGGGCCATGGCACCCACAGACTGAGTTGGGTCGTGAGCGGACGTCCTTGCGGCTCTGGACCATCTCCGCTTTGCCTCGCCTAGCAGACATCGCGGAGAGGCGGGCGAAAAGTTTAGAGCGCAGACAGGTCATTTTACGCGTGACAAGGCGACATAGCGGAAGGCCGGCAGCGTGAATGAGCGCTGCGAAGCGCCTGGAGCCAAGCGAACTGCTTGCTACGCTAATCCGGCTGATATCCGACAGAAAATAGGCGTTCTCGACTCCACTATCCCGCTGTCGATCGGCATCGAGCACCCGTCGGATCTGATCGCGGATATCGCGCAGGCGTTACATGAGAGTTAACCAAGGTTCGGACGGCCGAACCTGGCGGTCTACCAGCGCAAAGAGCGGACTCGCGCCCCCGCTCAATGTCCGTTCGCCGGCGGGCAGCAGCCATTGCCAGCGGCGCCCCATTGCGCGAAATCGATCTGATGTGGCGAGGAGCGTCCCATTGATGGCGTAACTTTCTCTGCGAGCGCGGGCCAGATCGCGGTGACGCGCAGCGTCCGCGCTGGGTTGGGCTTCAATTTCGATTTTGGGAGACAGGCATAAGTCCCAATGCCGAAAGGATCAGTGACATGCCGGCCAGGAGAACCAGTATCAACACCGCCTTGCGAAAGGTTTCGTCGTTGATTGTTCCGTAGAGTTTGAAGCCGATCCATATGCCGGCAATCATGAACGGAAGCCCGATGCCGTACAATTTGAGGGTTCCAACCGTGTATGACCCTGAGATGAGTTGCGAGATCGAGATGATCACAAATGCCGCAAACAGCACCGGCTGAAACACGGAGCGTTGCTTGTCCCTTGACCATCCGCGCCACTGGCAGGAGATGGTTGAGATGATGCCGCCGAGACCGGTGAGGCCTCCGAGCAACCCGTTGGAAATTCCAATGGCAACGTCGGCAGGCGCGCTGATCTTCATTGGCTTTATGGGTGGGCGTACAAGGCTGTACGTCGCATACAGGACGAGCAGCACTCCGACGCCGAAACGCAGATAGGTCGGATTGATATGGGTCAGCAACACCACGCCGATTGGGATGCCGATTGCCGTACCCAGCGTAAGCGGCCAAAGGTCTTGCCAGCTCAACTCATGACGCAGTTTTGCGATGCCGTAACCTTGCGTGAGTAGCCCGTAGCCGGCAATCAAGGCGGCGGTCTGAATCGGCGTGATGATGTGCAGCCATATGCCGGACACGACCAAGCCCATCGCGAATCCGGAGAAGCCGCTGACGAAGCCGCCAAAAAATGTTGCAAGAACGAAGAGAAGTAAGAGGTTCCCATCCATGATGCTCGCTCCATAGGAAAGCGAGCAGCGCTTGCATGGGGTCACCACTTTACGGGGAGGCTGCGACATCCCCAGTCAGCACTTTATCGGCTTTGACTGCGGCCTTGCAAGGGTCGCGACAACTTAGGTTCATCTCAACCTGACGCGATAACCGCATCATCGAAGTCCGCCCATGGGGTAGCTATGGAACTTCTTCCGCTCGTGTTTCGGCGTCCTCGCTATAGGCAAACCCGGCCAAAGGCGAAGGAGACTAGCCTTCCAAAATTCATTATAAGCAATTCCTATGAGTTCCACGAAAGCCATTTAGCAGAAGGAATTTTCCCGTGTCTAACGTCGAGGAACTTCCCCTCTCAGTGCGAATGCTGACGGAGTATGAGGCACTCGTGGCCGCGAGCCCAAACGCGCTGGATGCCATCCCGGGCGCTGTTTACGTCTGTGACAAGGACGGATGGCTTGTTCGATACAACAATGAAGCCGTCGAATTGTGGGGACGCACGCCAAACGTAAGCGCCAAAGAGCGCTTTTGCGGCTCGCATCGCCTTTTCCTGATGGACGGCACGCCGCTTGCTCACGCCGATTGTCCGATGGCAACGGCTGTTCAAGTCGGTACAGCCACTCGGAATGCCGAAGTCATTATGGAGCGCCCGAATGGCTCCCGGTTTACAGCGCTCGTCAATATTCGTGCGCTCAGGGACCACGCCGGTCGCATCCAGGGCGCCATCAATTGCTTTCAGGACATCACGGAGCGCAAGCAAATCGAAGAGGATGTTCGACGAAAAACCCGGGATCTGGAGGATTTTTTCGAGAACAGCGCGGTCGGTCTGCATATCGTTGACAGTAAAGGGATTGTCCTGCGTGCCAACAAGGCGGAACTCGAGCTTCTCGGCTATCGGGCAGATGAGTATATCGGTCATGAAATCGCTGAGTTTCACGCCGACGCCCATGTCATTGGAGACATCCTTCACCGCCTGTCCTGTGGCCAGAATCTCGATCGCTACCCTGCCCGCCTGCGCGCGAAAGATGGTTCGATCAAGCACGTCCTCATCACGTCGAACAGTCGCATTGCGGACGGAAAGTTCGTCAATACGCGCTGCTTCACGACCGACGTAACCAACCTGCGTGAAGCACAGGCCGCGCGTGAGGCAAGTGATGCGCGCCTTGCCGCGACATACGAAGCCGCAAGCATGGGAATAGCCGAGGCGGACCACGCTGGACGTCTGCTCCGCGTAAACGATGCCCTTTGCAAAATCACAGGGTACTCCCGGGAACAACTGCTTCGGATGAGCTTCGCAGACTACACCCATCCGGAGGACAGGGCCGAAGATGCGGAGCTCTATTCGCGTCAGACCCGTAGCGAGATAGCGAACTATTCAATTCGCAAACGTGCGCTAAGACCGGACGGCACCATCCGCTACCTCGACGTTTTCAGCTCTTCCGTTCGTGATTGCAGCGGCAACTTCCGCTATGGCGTGCGCGTCCTTCAAGACGTGACCGATACCAAGCAGATGGAGGACCGCATTCGCGACAGCGAGCAGCATATGCGCGATCTGCTGGAAGCGCTACCAGCAGCCGTCTATACGACGGACGCAAAAGGACTGATCACCTTCTACAACAAGGCCGCTGTCGAAATGGCCGGCAGAGCGCCCCAAGCTGGCGACGAATGGTGCGTTACCTGGAAACTGTACTGGCCGGACGGCAGCCCCCTGCCGCATCATGAGTGCCCGATGGCAATTGCGCTCAGGGAAAATCGTCCGGTCATCGGCATGGAAGCGGTCGCCGAGCGCCCGGATGGCACCCGCGTTCCGTTCATCCCTTATCCCACGCCGTTGCGGGATGCGGCCGGCAATCTGGTCGGCGCCATCAACATGCTCGTGGACATCACCGAGCGCAAGCGCGCGGAGAACAGCCAAAAGGTGCTGATCGACGAGCTCAATCATCGAGTCAAGAACACACTGGCGACCGTTCAGTCCCTCGCTAGGCAAACCGCGCATCATGCGAAAAGCCTTGAAGATTTCACCGGCACGTTCGAGGGCCGGGTCATGGCACTCGCGCGCGCGCATGATCTGCTCACGAAGCGAAATTGGCAGGACGCGCCAATTGAGAAGTTGATGGAAGACATTTTCGCTGCGGTAAGGCACGACGACCGATTTATTATCGAAGGTCCTCATGTGGATATCGACGCACGCACAGCCCTGAGCGTCACAATGGTCCTGAACGAACTCCTCACCAATGCTACCAAATACGGCGCATTATCCTCATCGCAGGGATTCGTTGCAGCACGGTGGACGGTTCGGGAAGATACGGCTCGCACCCTGCTTGATTTCACTTGGCAGGAAAAGGGCGGGCCATTGGTTAAGCCGATCAAGCGCCGCGGCTTCGGCACCCGCTTGATGGAGCGCTGCGTCGAACGTGATCTGGCCGGCGAATTCGACTTAACGTTCGAACCCGAAGGCATTCACTGCCGCATGCTGATCCCAGTTGCGGGACACGCCGGGAATGGGTGATTTCTCAGGCCGCAGAGCCCTCCTGGTTGAGGATGAAGGAGCCATCGCCCTTCTTATTGAAGATATGCTCGCCGAAATTGGCTTCGACGTGGTCGCCTCGGTTGCGCGTCTTGGCGAGGCTTGCAAAGTGGCGAGCATGGAAGCGCTTGATTTTGCACTGCTCGATGTAAATCTGAACGGTGAATTCGTCTTCCCGGTAGCTCGCATTCTTAGTCAACGGCGAATTCCGTTTCTGTTCAGCACCGGCTACGGCGGGGCAGGAATTCCAGAGGAGTTTCGGCACTGTTCTGCGATTGCGAAGCCCTTTACGATCTTGCAATTGCAAGAGAAAATTCAGTCGGTGATAGTGCTTGAGTTGTAGTTCTGTGGCGCAACACCATGGCACGGACTTCCTTCTGCCTTCAGTAGCGACGGTCAGTTAACTCGGCTTTTTGTGCAACGCTCCGCTGGCAGAGGCGCCCGGGAGGGGTATGAGGGACCGCTTACGACGTTTTAGCGAATTTGCGTTACGAGCAAAAAGACATGGTTTTAGCAGGCGGATCGGATGGTCGGGTGATGGGGAATATCTCCCGAAATGTTTGGCCAGCCTCTCACAATGGAGCGGGCGCCGTTTGTCCCGCAAGATTAGCATTGCCCTAGCGCAATGGTTTGCCTCAGTATGTCGGGCCAATGATCCGAAAAAAATTGATCGATTCTGTTCGGCTAAGATTCTTCGTCCTGACGGCACCGTTTAGTACTCTGCTCGAGCACTGTCAGTGGGCAAGCACCAGGGTAAGCATGTTTGTCTCGCTTGCGCAGGCGCTTAAGCGTGCCCTCTTCGTCAATACCGGTCAGCCGGGAATAGCCCGCCACATCGGCGACTAGGATGGCAGCAAGCTTCCGGGGCGCGCTCATGACCCGTCCAAACCGGCTCGGCATTGGGTGTCAGCTTAGCACAGGATCAGCCAGCCAATGCAGTGCTAGACTCTTAGATCGCGCTCGTTCGCGAGGGTCCGGAGGCCGGCTTTTTGGCACCTTTGAGACACGACGACCGCCCAATACGTCGTTCGTTTACAGGGGAAGAGCGGAAATAGCCGGCCGAGAGCCAAAATGATGTGATTGACCCGAATGTATGGTCCGGCCGCGCGTTGCAAGAGGTTTCGTCAACCTGGCAGATGCGGTCTTGCATCAATGTATCCGGCCTCTGCTTGGAGCACAGTGCTCCGGGCCATCATGGATATCAGCGCGCATGTGATCTGGTTAGCGGACAGGCCTCGACCGGGCCATTTGGGTCACCAGTGTTCGCATGCGCCGGGAAAGACCGATTCTCCATCGTCGTCTCATCCTCTCGCAGACCTCGGCGGGTAAGGGTGTTGTTACGTCATCGATAGCTCCTCACTTCGCGCTGTTCCTTTGTTCGTGCCTGGCGGTCGTTCCTTCGTCCCGGCCTGCGCGCGCAGACGCGTCGCGCGCAAGGGGTCGTCAAGGCCGGCCGTCGTGCTGTCCTGACGTCTTGCTCTCTGCTGCCAGGCTGCGTCTTGACGGCCCCGCGCACGGCGCGAGGGTCAAGCAGGTCGGGACGCCGTCTCCTCCGTCTTGACGCTCGCGAAGGCGCGTCCCTTGTTGAGGACCGCCCAGGCAATTCGGGCGAGCTTGTTGGCGAGCGCAATCGCCAGCACGTTGTGATGCAATCGTTTCTTGGCGGCTTGGATCCAAGAGTTGAGGCCATAGCGCTCCCAACACCTGATCTTGACCAGCACAACCCACGCGGCTTGCACGAACAGCGCGCGCAGGTAGCGATTGTCCT
>NZ_JADPKF010000045.1:0-13164 GCF_023073815.1 Bradyrhizobium sp. 157
ACGCCATCATGCGGAGGGCATGCCCCTACCGCGGAGAGAACCATGAACCCGGCAAGGATGTGGAGAGTCTTGACCGCAGGCCCGGAATTAGAGAACAGCGGTCAAATTCGGAAGTGCTTTTGGGGTCGGGTGCTAGTCCGCTTTCATCCCGGCAGCCGACGTGGACGCCGACCCGAGTGCTTGGGCAGCTAAGGGCCAATTGAAGACACTCTTTTTTAACCCGCCGCTAATCGTTGGACGCGAGGATGCGCCAAAATTCTGACGCTCACACCCTTAGCACTGGCGTCCGCATGACGAAGTTTCAAATCCAGATACATCCGCATCGAAGTCCCGGCCTGGATACAGTTCTCCTGTTATCGCAGTTTGAGGCTCTGTCAAATGAGAGGGATTGGATACAAAAGCCATTTGTGAAGCACGGTTTTGACGAGCACGCCTTTATAAACGTGATGTTCGAAACGGACTATCCGAAGCTTTTCTGGAAGCTTCTCAGGGAAAAGCTCGATCAAGCGGACGACTTTGGCCTGTCCATGAGGGCCACGTCAATTATCATTTGTGAAGGCAAGAGCGGTTGGGACGACTATCTGATGCTCCATCACTACGACCCTGGCATTAGCCGCGAACATCTTCCGGAATGACCGCTTCGGGTCAATCGCGTCTCTTTGACCGCGCGCAGCAAACTTCTGCTCTTCACCGATCATCGGACATCGCGGAGCGGGGTGCGACAGGTCCGAAAAGGGCCAAGAGCGGAAGTCGGAATCATTCGATCACCTCGTCGGGGCTCAGTCTGAAAGAAGCCGCCAACCGAGGTGGTTTTCTGTTCGTTCAAGTAGAGGGCAGTTCTTCCCTGATAGTCGCCGCCTGGCGCGTGAGTAGTGCCTACCGACCATGATGGTTCTTGTCTCCCGATACGGGTCCGAAGGCGGGTACATTAGGTTGGTTTCCAATTCGACGTTGTTTCTAGCGAGCGGTCAGAGATAATCTCGCGTCAGAGTGCGAAGGTCTAGCTGCTCCCATACATAAGTATAGTGGTCACGCGATATGCCCTGATCGATCATTCGCTGCTGGGGCGAAGAGCTACCGGCATCCAATGTTCAAGACCGGTTGGGGAGGCAATCTGCCGCTGCGGGACGCGCAACGGCGAGCTACTCGTCCCAAAAATATGATTCGATGAGATCAATTGTTCTCGGCAACAAAATCGACCATGCCACATCCTGCTCAAGTACCCTCTGAGATCGTCAGCAAGTGGCAGGAGATCGTGGATCTACTTGCCGAGATCGTGCACGTCCCTTCCGCGTTGATCATGCGGGCGGAGCCGCCCAGCATCAAGGTCTTCATATCAAGCAATGCCAAGAGGGATCCTTGGGGCGTCGTGTCGCTCGATACGGGATTCTGTTGCGAGACCGTGATGAAGACCCGCCAATCGCTGCTTATCCCTGACGTCCGCGAGGACGAACGGTGGAAGTTGTGCCCTGACAGTAATCTGGGATTGATTTCTTACCTTGGTGTTCCGATCGCTTGGCCGGACGGCGAGATATTCGGAACTCTCTGTGTTTGTGACAACAAAAGGAACGAGTATAGCGGGCTTTACATCAGACTCATGCTGCTGTGGCGCGACGTATTGCAGGCCGACTTGGAAACGTTGGCAGCGCGCCAGCGTGCGGAAGAGGCGCTGCAGGAGAGCCAAGAGCGCTTTCGCATCCTCATGCAATTCTCCTTCGGGGTGTACTGGGAGACCGACGCTCAGCATCGCTTTATCCGCCAGGAGTTCGCCGATCGCCTTGCCGACGCGCCGGCGCCGGGCTCCGAGATCGGTAAGACGCGCTGGGAAGTGCCGTACCTGGAGCCTGACGCAGAGGCCTGGCGCAAGCACCGGGAGACGCTTGATGCGCATCTCCCGTTCCGCGATTTCGAGCTCGCCCGGCCGACGTCCGGCGGCGGCAAGCGCTACGTGTCTGTCTCGGGGCTGCCGGTGTTTGACAAGGCGGGCCGCTTCGTCGGCTATCGCGGCGTCGGGCGGCACATTACCGAGCGCATGCGCACCGACCAGGCGCTACGGCAGAGCGAGGCGCGTTTCCGCACCTTCGTAGACCACGCGATCGACACGTTCATGCTTCACAACCAGGATGGAATTGTTCTCGACGTCAATCGAAACGCCTGCGAAAGCTTGGGCTATAGCCGGGACGAACTGATCGGGATGACTCCGTTCGATTTCGATGCGGATCTGAACACAGTGACGTGGCAGCGTTACGGCGATCGCCTCAAAGCGGGGGACATCGTAACGTTCGAGAGTCGCCATCGCCGAAAAGACGGCACGGTGTTCCCCGTCGAGATTCGCGTGCGAGAGTTCTGCCAAGACGGCGGCCGGCGACTGTTCATTTCCCTAAGCCGGGACATCACCGAACGTAAGCGAGCCGCTGAGGCTTTCCGCGAGAAACAGGTGGAGCTGACGCACGCCAGCCGTGTCGCAACGATGGGCCAGCTCACCGCCTCGGTCGCCCACGAAGTCAGCCAGCCGATCGCCGCGACGCTTACCAACGCCCAGGCCGCGCTGCGCTGGCTCGGTTCTCAACCTCCGAATCTGGAGGAGGTGCGACAGACGCTCGCTCGCATTGTCAATGACACCAAGCGAGCCGGCGAGGTGATCAATCAGATCCGTGCCCTCATCAAGAAAGCACCCGCGCGGAAAGATAGCATGGACGTCAATAACACTATCCTCGACGTCATCGCCCTGACCCGAAGCGAAGTGCTCAGACATGGCGTCTCGCTGCAAACAGACCTCGCGACCGGCTTGCCGCTCATCAAATGCGTTCGCGTCGAGCTGCAACAGGTAATTCTCAACCTGATCCTCAATGCGGTCGAAGCAATGAGCTGCCTCAACGAAGGGGCGCGGGAGCTACGAATCAGCACGAACACGGATATCTCGAACGGTGTGCTCTTCGCGGTGCGGGATACCGGTCCGGGGCTGGACCCGACGAGTGAGGATCGCCTCTTCGAGGCATTCTACACCACCAAGCCGGACGGCATGGGTATGGGTCTATCCATCTGCCGTTCGATCATCGAGACGCACGGAGGGCGGCTGTGGGTCACCGCGAATGAACCGCGGGGCGCAGTGTTTCAGTTCACCCTGCCTCCCGAACAAGACGAGCCCGTTCGCGCCGCGCGCGCGATGGTTGGACCGGATCCCTCAATGGCACCACTGCGTGCCGAAACGCCATTCACGGTAGCGTAGTCGCGCGCCGTGTCGATTTCCCAAAGCAATCGTGCGTGGCAGTGGCCTAGGCGCGCAGATAACCGCTTACCTCGCCCGAGAAGACAACTCCAGCAATCTCGCGTCTGACAAGCAACGAAAAAAGAGGATTGTCGCTAGACCGCTGGTGCGTCCGGCACCAGTACGGCCAGGGTCAATGTCCGTTCCGGGTCAAAATGCGACTTCTGGTCTGTCGAATTGGACCCGAGTAACGTCCTCAATCGTCTGAAAGCCGACGTTCTTTCAGGTTACCAGATTGAGAATGGCCCCTCGTTAACCGAGGAGGTCACCATGACTGAAGTCTTAAGAACAATCGAGAGCGTCTCAAGGCACGTCCCTTGGAATAAGGGAAAGATCGTCGGCGCAAAGCCGCCGCTCCGCCCGAAGCACGTGTGGTCCATCCGGACGAAGCTCCAGGTCGAGGGCCGGATCCGTGATCTGGCTCTGTTCAACGTAGCCATCGACAGCAAACTTCGGGGTTGCGACGTCGTGGCGCTCAAGGTCGACGACGTCGCGCCGAGCGGCTATGCAGCCGACCGTGCAAGCGTCCGGCAGAAGAAGACGGGACGGCCGGTCAAATTCGAACTGACTGAGATGACGCGCCAAGCTATCGATGACCATCTGAGGGCGACCGGCAAGAAGCCGGGCGAATATCTGTTCACCGGCCGGCGAGGACCAAATTGCAGTCTAACCACTAGGCAGTACGCGCGCCTGTTGTCCGATTGGCTTGCCGGTATAGGGCTGGACCCGCATCTGTTCGGGACGCATTCACTGCGTCGAACCAAGGCGACCCTCATCTACCGACGTACAGGCAACTTACGAGCCGTGCAGCTGCTTCTGGGGCACACGAAAATTGAGAGCACCGTTCGTTATCTGGGAATCGAGGTCGACGACGCGCTCGCAATAGCAGAACAAGTTGACGTCTGAACCATCGGGGCGGAGCGGACATGCTCTGCCCGTCCCTTTTCGGCGGCTTCGGGCCAGAAGCGGTCATTTGTGAGGATCGACCCTTTCGACGTATTTTGCCTTGACTGTTTGCCAACTCACCCTTCCGGTAGCCCTGCTTTGCGCAAGCCCTCGGCTATCCGCATACGCTGTACGAGACAGATCGGATTGTCCATTGGCGCACTGGCATGGAAGTGGGACAGAGTGAAGTTGGGATCGACGGCGAGTCCCGCCTCTATCGAAGCCCGCGCGTCCTCGACCCGCCCAAGATGAGCCAACGCGGCGGCAAGAAAGAAGTGAACGAAGGCGGCGACATTCCGGTTGGTCTCGATCGATCGCGTGAACCAGCGAGCAGCAGCTTCGTCGGCCGCAAGATATGATTGCGCAACACCAGCCGTTGCCATCCAGCTGAACGCTCTGTTGTCACGGGGGGAAAGCCGAAATGCCTCCATGACGCAGGCTTCCGTTTCCTCGGCTCGACCGAGATAACACTTCCCAAGTCCAATCCACACATAAGCGGAGGCCAGATTTCGATCCAGCAGCAATGCACGCTCACATTCGGCGATGCCCTGAGCGGCGCGTTTGGTAAAAATCTGCACGACACCGAGGAGGCAGTGCGCTCCGGCGTGGTTTGGCGTGTACGCAAGTACCTTGGTCAAAGTCGCCTCGGCTGCCACGAGGCGCGCGGTCCGGTCGCCGGTCAACATAGAGGTTCCCCGCATGGCATCGACGAATGCCGTGCCAACCATGGCCTCAACGTTGCCCGCGTCCAGACAGAGGGCCCGTTCGAAATATTTGCGTGCCTGCGACAGGTCTGCGGGATTCCCTCCTCGGTTCACGCTCGCCATACCCTGGAAATACAGGTCCATCGAGTCGGGATGTGGCGCCCGCGCCGCTCGGCGCGCCTCGGCGGTGACCAGCTCCGTTCCAAGCTGGCTGGCTAGTCGCGAGACGATTTCGTCCTGCATATCGAACAGATCGGCGATGGGTTTATCAAAACGGTCGGCCCATAGGTGTGAGCGGGTTGCTGCGTCCACGAGCTGAACGTTTACGCGAAGGCGATGACCGCTATGCTGTACCGAACCTTCGAGGACATAGCGAACGTTTAACTCGCGACCAAGCTGCTTGAGATCAATCGCTTTGCCTTTGTAGCTGAATGCGGTGTGACGGCCGATCACGAATGAGCCCGAGATGCGCGACAAGTCCGTGGTCAGGCTCTCGGTCACACCATCGACGAAGTAGTCTTGCTCGGGACCACCGCTGAGGTTCGTGAAAGGTAGCACAACGATGGAAAGACGCGGCGGCGAAAGCGGGTCCGGCCTTGCGCATCCAGTCGGGTTACCCAGACCAGATCCATCCCGGACCACGACATAGGCCCGCACCGGGCGATCGATGTTCTTGAGGCTCTGCTCGCCAAGATCGGCGAACTCAACCCCGACCTTGCCTCGGACTTGATCGTAGGCAGAAGACGAGATGCAGATGCCGCCTGGTTCTGCGATGCTCTCAAGCCGGGCCGCGATATTGACGCCATCTCCAAAGATGTCATGGGGCTCGACGATTACGTCGCCGATATTGACGCCCACGCGGAATGCAATGCGCCTGTCTTCCGCCTCAGCGATTGTAAGTTCTGTGATGCGGGTCTGGAACAGCACAGCAGCCCGAACCGCTTTGACCGGGCTCGGGAATTCCGCCAAGAAACCGTCGCCGGTGTTCTTCACAATGCGGCCGCCGTGTTCGGCGATTGCCGGGTTGACAGCGTTCGTTAGGAGCGCGGCCAGTTTGGTATGGGTAGACTCTTCGTCATCATGCATGAGCCGCGAATAGCCAGCCACGTCAGCGGCCAGTATCGCCGACAACCTACGCTCGACCCGGGCTGGTCGGTCTTGCACCATAGCATTGGGACCTCTCAGCTTCGACTTATACGACAGACCCGCTAAGATGCCCACTCAGGCTGATGTCGGTTTTTGGACTACCCGGCGGTTGGAGGTCGGGCAGAGCGTGTCCGCTCTGCCCGGGTATCTCAGACATCAACTTGTTCCGCTATTGCCAAAGCATCGTCTACTCCGATCCCGAGATACCTGACCGTTTCGAAAGGATCCCACGCGGCGCCGACACGATCGTGATGAAGAGCATCATCCACAATTGGAAGGACGATCGTTGCAGGATCATCCTGCGCAATTGCCGCGATGCGCTTCCATCCGGCGGCAAGCTGATCATTGTCGAACGGATCATACCGGAGCCTGTCGCGGCGGATCCTGAAGCCCGTTCGCGCGCCATGAGCGATCTCAACATGCTGCGGGGACCCGGCGGCGTCGAGCGGACGGAAGCCGAATACCGCACGCTGGCCGAGTCTGCCGGCTTCGTTTTTTTCAGCACGTCCGGTGCCGGTGCGTTCAGCCTCATCCAGTTCGAGAGGGTCGCCAACTGATTTCGAATATTTGAGGACATCGTGGTCACGAACATCAAGACGTTGCGCGGGGACGTTCATCAACATCATTCGATCCGTCGTCGTGACCCAAGCTCTTGCCAGCGCGAGAGCAGACGCCGTGGTGAAGCACACAGAATAACAACAAGGCCGATTTCTCAGTTTGGAGGGCAACAATGTCACGAAAAATATCGCGCCGGCAATTTACAACAGCGACCGCCATATCAACTGTAGCCCTCATCGCTGCGCCTCATGTGCGCGGTGCTTACGCTGCCGGTAAGCTATCGATAGGTCTCTGGGATCACTTTGTGCCCGAGGCCAACAGGGCGTCGGGCGATCTCATCAGAGGATGGGCCGCGAAGGAAAAAGTGGAGGTTCAGATCGATTACATTGCAAGCCAGGGCAACAAGCTCCTGCTGACCATCACCGCCGAAGCGCAAGCAAAAGCTGGTCACGACATTCTCGCTATGGCGACGTGGCGGCCTCACACCCATGCCGACCAGCTTGAGCCGGTTAACGATATCATGGAGCCGATCATCAAGCAGAACGGCGAAGTTACCAGCGTCGTGAAGTATCTCGGCCAAGTGAAGGGCAGGTGGATGGCTGTTCCGGCTACTGCTGGCAGCGCAATCCTAGCTCCGTGCTCTCGCATTGACCTAATGAAAAAATACGCCAGCATCGACGTGCAGGACATGTATCCAGCCGGAGGGCCGCCGAGAGCCGACAGCTGGACAACGGAAGCGTTCCTAAAGGCAGCAGAAGCCTGTCATAAGGGAGGATTTCCCTTCGGCATCGGATTGGGAGAGACAGTCGATAGCGTGGTTGCCGCCGGCGCATTCTTCCAGTCATTCGGTGCGCAGCTGGTCGATGCCAACGGCAATCTCACCGTCAAGACCGACGAAGTGCGCCAAGCACTGGAATTTTACAGGAAGTTGATCTCGTTTCTGCCCCGCGACGTGGCGGCGTGGGACGATGCATCCAACAACAAATGGCTAATTTCCGGTAGAGGAGCGCTGATCATGAACCCGCCGAGTGCCTGGGCGGTGGCCAAGCGCGACGCACCGCAAATCGCCGCGCAATGCTGGACCCACGGCTTCCCAGCTGGTCCGAAAGGCCGCTTCGCGCCGTATCTGCCTTTCTTCTGGGCTATATGGGAATTCTCTAAGAACAAGGAAGCCTCCAAGAGCCTACTCGTCCATCTCTCACAGCCGTCATCGATTGAGAAACTGGTGGTTGCGAGTGGAGGTTATGATCTTCCGACTTACGAGAAGTTCACGACGTTAAAGGTTTGGGCGGAAGCGGAGCCACCTAGGGGCACCCTTAATCACTACCCTAACCCTTATAATCATCAGAAGCTCTCCATCGCGGCTTCGCCAGCTCCGCCGAAGGTTGCGCAGCAGATCAATGTACAGGCGACGCTGACCAAGATGTGCCTCCGCTATTCGCAAGGTGAAGCGATGGAGAGGGTTCTCGCCTGGGCCGAAGGCGAGTGCGAAGGCTTTATGCGGACTTGAACAGAGATAGCGTGCACTTAACGCATCGGAACCCGACCTGCGGGCTGCATTCGCGCTTAGGTGCCCAACGCGGTCGCGCCTGTGCTTCGGACGCGCCTGCCGTGCAGCTGCTGCGATAAAGATATCGATCGTCGGCTCCGGGTCAAAAGGCAACTTCGCGCAGCGATCGGGCTACTTCCGTTTTTCCTGCAGCAACGGACATCGCTCGGAACGCTCCGCAGATCCGTTTTGGGCCCAATAGGTGACATTCAAAAAGCAAGAGGCCGCCAACTGAGCGGCATTACTCTCGGTTGGTGGTCCACGTTTGCTCGCCACAGTCGCACTTGTACATGCGGAACGAGTCACCCTTACGCGGATCAAGTATTCTGTGAATGAGCTTTGGCTGTGCCCCGCACCGGCCGCACCGAATGGTGGTCGCTTCTTGATTTGAAACAGGGTCGCACTGGTCATACGCTGCACTCCCGAGTAGGCGGGAGCGCTGTAATCACCATAGATTACCAAGGTTGACCGTGCGGCGATGGCGGACCTTAGACCTTTTGTCCGGTTCCAGACATGGTTATTTGGGTGGTTGCAGGCCGGGCGAGGCCATTCCTTGATGTGGGCGGGTTGTCTCAGCTTCTCGGGCTTGGCGTCAGGCCACTGTGATTGGAACAAAAGCAGAGTGCGCCCCCTTGGAGTAGTTGAGTGCGTTCCGCCGACTGAGCGCTCCGACCTAGAACGGCCTCAGACGCCCCCGAGCTGGGGCCGTTTCTTTGGCCACTCGCCAGATCAAACAGGCCACCGACCAAAAGGCGGTTACCCCTGAAAGTGGACATCGCTCAATACAGTCGGCGCGTCTCAAAGGTGCCAAACTCGGAAGTCGTGAAAGTGGCGCTCCCATGATATTCCAAACACGGGCATTGGGAGGACCTACATGAAGACCATCGGCATATTTGGTGGAATGTCTGCGGCGTCGACGCAGATTTACTACCGTGAGCTATGCGCGATGACGCGGGAGAGACTGGGAGGACTTCACTCTCCCGAGTTGCTCAGCTCTCTTGATTTTGCCAAGATTGAAGCCCTTCAAATGGAGGGCGACTGGAACTCCGCTGGCGTTATTCTCAACAACGAGGCTAGGGCGCTGGAGCGTGGGGGGCGGACGTGATCGTTCTGGCAACGAACACGATGCACAAGCTTGCGGGAGAGATGATGACCGGGATCAAAATCCCGTTTGTTCACATCGCAGACGCGACTGCCCAGGCAATCAAGAAAAGGGGCTCCGCAATCCCGGATTGATGGCAACTGCCTTTACGATGGAGCAATCGTTCTACACCGATAGGCTCATTGCCGCTGGCCTCAGTCCGATTATCCCAAATGAATCCGACCGAGCGGAAACACATCGGATCATTTACGAAGAGCTTTGCAAGGACATAACTACCGCTCGAAGTACAGCAGCCTACGTAGCAATCGCCAATCGGCTTGCCGCATCAGGGGCTGACAGCCTGATATTGGGATGCACAGAAGTGGGAATGCTGCTCAATCAGGGAAACGTTGCGATGCCGGTTTTCGACACGACACTGATACACTGCAAAGCGGTACTGATTACGCGCTGGGGTGACCGGTCAGGGTCAAGAACCAAGGTCGGACCGCGCCCTGCCGTCGTCCGTTTTATCCCACTAACGGACATCGTCCGCTCGGTCGGCCCTGTCCGAAAAGTGCCAATATCGGAAGTCGAGTGGCGAATGGGCTCGTAGCCCATTCGCATGGCGGAAGTGCCGAATGAGCGTCTTAAGCAAGCTTCAGGGCCTTCGGACTTCAACCTTCTCTCCGACTTCGATTACCGTCAGATCTTCACCGAGTTCCACGGGACCTAAATAGGTCTTCCGCGTTGGCGGAATTAGGTCCTGCTCGGTGGCGTTTGGCAACACGATATGTGAGTACACCGCCAGCTTAGGCTTGGTCCGCGCGAACACCTCGCCCGCTTGCTCTGGCGTGGTGTGGTGGGCGATGATGTTTGCGGCCCGCGCTGGCGGAACTCCAATGCGCTGAAATGTCTCTGGCGAGACAACGTTGTGGACCAACAAATCAACGTTCTGAGCGTGTTGAATGAGATTTTCAGAGATGCGAGTGTCTCCGGAAAGCACAACCGATCGGCCGAGATAATCGATCCGATAGCCGAAAGCCGGCTTCACCGGCGTGTGGTCCACTTCGAACGCGGTGATCTTCACGCCGCTGTTCTGATACACAGCACCTTCGGTGATGTCCTCGGCGATTAGGACCACGCCATCGGGCGGTGCTCGGTCGTCGTCTAATCGAATCCGGATATCGAACTCGAAGGCCTGCTCGAGGAACGACATCATGCGCTTGGTCCCTCTTGGTCCCCACACCTTCAGTGGTCGGTCTCGACCTGGCC
This sequence comes from Bradyrhizobium sp. 157, assembly GCF_023073815.1. NCBI lineage: Bacteria > Pseudomonadati > Pseudomonadota > Alphaproteobacteria > Hyphomicrobiales > Nitrobacteraceae > Bradyrhizobium > Bradyrhizobium sp. 157. The sequence goes on from NZ_JADPKF010000045.1 coordinate 10,524, forward strand.
TGCCCACAAGCCAACCCGTCAGCCACAGATCCGGAAAACCGACCACGTGGTCCGAATGCAAGTGGGTGAGAAAGACGGCGTCTATCGCCTGCCAGGGCACCTTGACCTGGTTGAGCCGCTGCAGGGCGCCCCGACCTGCGTCGAAAATAAACTTCTGCCCACCCGCTTCCACCAGGGTGCTCGGCCCGAACCGGTTCATAACCGCAGGAGGGCATCCTGTGCCCAGCAAGGTAACTTTGATTTCCTGCCCTTGGGCGGCTGCCGGGAAAATGGCGAAGGCAAATAGTGCAATTCCCAAAGAGCTGAAAAATGAATGGCTTAACGCGGCGAAGACTGGGCGGATCATGAACGCACTCCTCTTGCTCGTTGAATTTTCAGGAATCGGCTGTCCGGAAGCTGTTGCTATCCCACGCCGCACCATGATGCTGTACAGTTGACCTGGCGTCCTGAAAGTTTGCCGAAATTTTCGGAAAGAGACCTGCAAGAGGCGGCCTTGCTTAAGTCATCGCAGCATTCAATCGTTGTCGGCGACCGGACCATTGAGCTTGGCCGCGAGCTGTTGATCGACGGAAGGGGCGACATAGTGCCCTTGCGTCCTCGAGCCTGGTTGGTACTTCGGCTTCTCGCGACGCGAGCCGGGCGTTTGGTTGGCAAAGACGAAATCATGGACGAAGTCTGGCCGGACTGTGAGGTCACGGAAGACTCCCTTGTCCACGCCGTTGCAGACATCAGGCGTGCTTTGGGAGAAGCTAATCGATTAGCCTTAAGGACCCTGCCGCGCCGCGGCTACATGCTGGCAACAAGCGGAAAGCCGATTGCCGGCGCCGACCTTTCGATCGCCGCAGCACTAGAGCGTGCCGACCTTGAAGAAGCATCGACTCCATCTGTGATGCCGCATCTGTCCATCGTTGTTCTACCGTTCGCAAACCTCGGCGGCGATCCTGAGCAAGAATATTTCGTCGATGGTGTGACTGACAGTCTTACAACGGACTTGTCGCGCATCGCCGGCGCGTTCGTCATCGGCCGCAACACCGCGTTCACCTTCAAGGGAAAGCGGTAGACGCGAGAGAGATCGGCCGTGAGCTGAATGTACGCTACGTGCTGGAAGGGTCGGTGCAACGCGGTGGCAACCGCTTTCGCCTGAACATCCAGTTAACCGACACTCAAACCAGAACCCACGTGTGGGCCGAGCGCTTCGACAAGCCGGCCGCTGACTTGTTGGATATGCAGGATGAGATCGTATCGCGACTGGCCAATACGTTGAATGCCGAACTCATCAAAGCCGAAGCGCGGCGCGCAGAACGATCGCTCCGCCCGGACGCCATGGATCTATACTTTCAGGGTAGGGCTTTTCTGAACAAGGGAGTGACATCTGCGTTCATGGCGCGAGCAAAGGACTTCTTCGTGCGTGCCCTGGCGCTTGATCCCGACAATATCGAAGCGGCGGTTGCCGCGGCTCAGGTCGATGTATCGCTGGGTTCATCCTTTATAACCGATGACGGATCAGTGCATTTCAAGATCGCGGAGAACGCGCTGAACAGCGTGTTGTTACGTGCCCCGAATCATCCCAGAGCCCACATGCTGCTCGGCGCAGTTCAAATTCGGACAAGCCGCGCTGCCAAAGGTATTGCTGAATGTCATCAAGCACTCGCGCTAGATCGGAATCTGGCCGATGCACATGGGTTCATCGGGCTTGGAAAGTATGTGCTGGAGCGTGACGCGGAGGTAGAGGGGCACATTCAAGATGCGCTGCGACTGTCCCCGCGCGATACGCGCGCATTTCTTTGGTTCATGTTTGTCGGGATGGCCAAGTTGATGACCAAATCGGATCTTGAGCCACTCGACTGGCTTCGCCGGAGCATTGAAGCCAATCCCAATCACGCGCTTTCTCATTTTCACCTCGCTGGTGCACTGGCGATGACGGGAGACCTGAAGGAGGCACGATCCAGTGCAGAAGCAGGCCTGGCACTTGATCGCAGCTTCACCGTCCGTCGATACCGCATCAACGTCTTCCGGTTCGACAATCAAGAATGGATGGCCAGGCTTGAGCAATTGTATGAGGGCATGCGCACGGCCGGGATACCAGAGGGATAATGTCCGTTAATGGGATGGTCCGGCCGTGCTCCGGCCCTGCCAGCACGAGAAGCTGGCAAGGGGCGCTCAAGACAAGGAGCACGCCATGTCTCAGAAAATCAACGCAGCGATCGCCGTGATCGGCATCGATATTGGCAAAAACTCGCACCACATCGTGGGTCATGATCACCGCGGTGCCATCGTGCTGCGGCAGAAGTGGTCACGCGGCCAGGTGGAAACGCGGCTCGCCAACCTGCCGCCGTGCTTGATCGGTATGGAGGCCTGCGTCGGCGCCCATCATCTCAGCCGCAAGCTCCAGATGCTTGGCCACGACGCCCGCCTGATGCCGGCGAAGTACGTGCGCCCGTATTCGAAGGGACAGAAGAATGACTTCCGAGATGCGGAAGCCATCGCCGAGGCGGTCCAACGCCCGACCATGAAGTTCGTCGCGACCAAGACCGCCGATCAGCTCGACCTTCGGGCACTGCACCGCGTCCGCTATCGATTGGTCGGTCAGCGTACCGGCGTCATCAATCAGATCCGTGCGTTCCTGCTGGAGCGGGGCAAC
>NZ_JADPKF010000030.1:0-12985 GCF_023073815.1 Bradyrhizobium sp. 157
AACCACAGACCCCATCAGGCCTTGGCAGGGCAAACTCCCAAGGCCTTCGCCGCTACCAAGACCACCGCGATCCAATCAGCGAATTAGTGAACATCGACAGCAATGACGTGGTGGGTGGGGAGCGTGACGCTCACCCAATCGCCCGCAGCACCCCCTCGGCATATAGATCGCGCAGCTTGCGCTTAAAAATCTTGCCGGTGGCTTCGCGCGGCATGGCATCCATGAACTGAATGTCCTTCGGTACCTTGAAGTTGGCGAGACGTTCACGCAAGAATTCCTGCACCGCGGCCGGCGACAGCGACGCATTCGCTTCCGGCTCGATGCAGGCGAACAGGCGCTCGCCGAATTCGTCGTCGGGCACGCCGAACACCGCGCAGTCGCGGACGCCGTCCATGCCGATCAGCGCGTTCTCGATTTCCGCCGGATAGATGTTGACGCCCCCGGATATCACCATGTCGCGCTTGCGGTCGCACAGGAACAGATAGCCGTCCGCGTCGAGGTAGCCGAGGTCGCCGACACTGACGAGGCCGTCGCGGCCGGCTTCGGCGCGTGCTTCGGCCTTGCCGTGATAATCGAAATCCGGAACCGACATTTGCCGCATGAAGATCTCACCGGGCTCGCCAATATCGCACAGCGAACCATCGGGGCGGAAAATCTTGACGACGCCGCCCTCGATGGCGCGGCCGACGGTGCCGGGCTTTGCAAGTGCCTCCTCGGCCGAATGCCACACCGGGATGCCGGTTTCGGTCGAGCCGAAATATTCGTTGATGACCGGTCCCCACCAACAGATCATGGCGCGCTTGACCTGCGGCGGGCAGGGCGCCGCACCATGCACGACGAAGCGCAGCGACGACAGATCGTAGCGGCGCCTCACCTCATCCGGCAGCCGCAGCAGGCGCACGAACATCGTCGGCACCATGTGCATGTGGGTGACGCGGTGGCGTTCGATCAGTTGCAGCATGTCTTCGGGATCGAAGCGCGGTTCGAGCACGATTGTGCAGCCGCTGCGGAATGCCAGCATGCCGTACGAGTTCGGCGCCGAATGGTACATCGGGCCGTTCATCAGGATGACCTGCTCCTCGTTCGGCTTGACGCCATAGGCGATGCCGCCGACCCGCGCGGAGGCCGCGGCCTGTTCCGGCGTCATCGGCTTGCGGCGCACGCCTTTGGGCAGGCCTGTCGTGCCCGACGTGTAGAACATCGGCGCGCTGCCGATCGGAGACTCCTGCGAGGGCGCATGCATGTCACGCCAGCGGTCCCAATCCGTCATCCCGTCGGGGACTTGGGTCAGCCCGGGTGCCACGTTGAAGGCCGCGGCGATTTCGGGCGGCGTCGCCACCACCAGGAGCCGCACGTCGGCGGGCAGGCCGTCCCTGATCTGCGGCAGCAAGTCGGCATGGCAGACCAGGATTTTTGCGCCGCTGTCGGCGAGGATATAGGCGACTTCCTCGGCCTTCAAATGCCAGTTGATCGGCACTACCGGGCTGCCCAGCGCCGCGGCGGCGCTGGAGACTTCGAAGAACGCAAAATCGTTGCGCAGCATCATGCCGACCGGCGTGCCGCCACCGACGCCGAGCGACTTGAAGCCCGCCGCCGCCCGCGCGATGCGGACGTGGATATCGGGATAGCTGATTTGGCGTTCGCCGCTGATGATCATGCCAGGCTTCTCTTGTCCGTGAACTCTACTCGTCTTCGATCAGATCGCCAAAGCCGACCCAACTCTTTCCGTCGAAGCGCTGCATCCGCAGCTGCTGGAACAACAAATAGTCGTCGGGACCGGTGGTCACCGTGACTCCGGGCAGCAGCAGCGGCAGCGAGACGTTTTTCAGCGAGGTTGCCTTCTTCAGCACATTGGCACGGCTCAGGTCGTTGCCGCATGCGCGCAGGACGTGGACCAGCAACGCCGAACCAGCGTAGCCGCCAGCGTAGGTGGTGTCATGGGCGTCGGCCGCCGGCATGTACTGCTTCATGAACGCGAAGTATTCCTTCACATCGGCATCGTTGGCCCATTGCGGATCGTTGATGTTCTTCTGATAGGCTGAGGAGATCAACCCGGTCGCGTTCTCCAGCCCTGCTGGCTGCAGGATAGTGGCGATCGAGGTCACCGAGGTCGGCACAATGAACAGGTCCGGTTTGAAGCCCATCTCGGCGCTGCGGCGGATCATCTGGGAACCGAACTTACCGATGGCGACGCCGAAGAAGACATTGGCGCCAGACGCCTTCAGCGTGGCGAGTTGGGAATCGATCGTCGGCTGGGTGGTTTCATAGACCGCCTCGGCCACGATCATGCTCGCCGCCTTGTCGCCCAGGCCACGCTTGAACGCGGTGACGTAGTCGCGGCCGAAATCGTCGTTCTGCGACAGGATTGCGATCTTGGCGTCCAGCTTGGTGCGCAGCACGTGCTTGGCGTAGATGATGCCCTCCGACTGGTACGAGGCCATTCCGCCCATCGTCCAGGGAAAGTTCTTCGGATCGGCCCATTTGCTTGCACCTGTCGTGATGAAGAGGTGAGGCACCTTCTTGCCGTTTAAATAGCGGTGGATCGCGCTGTTGGTCGGTGTGCCGAGCGTTCCGAAGATCATCAGGACTTCGTCCTGCTCGACCAGCCGGCGGGTTTGCTCGACCGTCTTGGGGGGCGAATAGGCGTCGTCGAGGCTGAGCAGCTTCAGCTTCCGGCCGTTGATGCCTCCCTCGGCGTTGACCTTGTCGAAATAGCCCTGCGCGATCTTGCCGAGGACGGAATATCCCGACAACGGACCGCTGTAAGGCATGGTCTGGCCGATCAGGATTTCGTCGGCGGTAACGCCGTTTTCGGCCCTGGCCGTGCCGGCCGCGAACGCCAGCAGTCCGGCGCAACACATCGTGATGGCTCTCATCATTTCACTCCCCTTCGTTTGTTTGGTTGATTGGCCGTCATTGAAACCGGCGCGTCTTAGGCGCGCGCTCGGTTGAGAAAGTCACTGCTTGCGTCGGCGAACTCTGCCTTCAGCCGCTCAACCAACTCAGCCACCGGCGGCGCGTCGGCGATCTGGCCGATGCCCTGGCCTGAGCCCCAGATGTCGCGCCACGCCTTGGCCTTGGTGTTGCCGCCGGAGCCGAAATTCATCTTCGATTTGTCGCTCTGCGGCAGATTGGCGGGATCGAGGCCCGCGGCCACGATCGAGGGGCCGAGATAGTTGCCGTGCACGCCGGTGAACAGGTTGGAATAGACGATGTCGTGCGCGGCGTGCTCGACCAGCGCGGCCTTGTAGGCCGGAGCGGCATTGGCTTCGGCGGTGGCGATGAAGCGCGTGCCCATGTAGGCCATGTCGGCGCCGAGCGCGAGTGCCGACGCGATGCCCCAGCCATCCGAGATCGCGCCCGAGAGCAGCACGGTGCCCTTGAACCACTGCTTGACCTCGCGCAGCAACGCGAACGGCGATAGCGTGCCGGCATGGCCGCCGGCACCGGCGCAAACCAGAATGAGACCGTCCACGCCATGCTCGGCCGCTTTGCGGGCATGCTTGACGTTGATCACGTCGTGGAACACGACGCCGCCATAGGAGTGCGCGGCCTCGACGACTTCGATCGGCGGCCGCAGCGAGGTGATGATGATCGGGACCTTGTGTTTCACACAGGTCTCCATGTCCTTCATCAGCCGGTCGTTTGAGTGATGGCAGATCTGGTTGACCGCGTATGGCGCGATCTTCTTCTCCGGATGCAGCGCCTTGTATTCGCCGAGTTCGTTCTCGATGCGCGTCAGCCATTCGTCGAGTTTTTCGACGGGACGCGCGTTCAGCGCCGGAAACGAGCCGACGATGCCGGCCTTGCACTGGGCGATGACAAGTTCCGGCCCGGACACGATGAACAGGGGCGATCCAACCACGGGCAGTTCGAGCGAATTGGCAAGCGAAACAGGCAACGGCATTCGGTCTCTCCCTTGCGACGCGAAGCCGGGGGTGCCGGGACGCGTCGATCGATGCTGATTTGAGAGCGCCGGACCGGGCGGAGCCGCTGGCTGGGCGCTAATTGTTTGGCCACATTATAGGGCTGGACGGCACGCCCCGGCCGTTCAATATTGAACAGGCAATCCGTCAGGAATGAACAGCGCGCCCGCGCGAGACTGGGGACGAGGAGCCGATGGACTGGGACCTGTGCAAAACCTTCGTCGCGGTGGCCGAGACCCGCAGCTTCGCGGCGGCCGCGCGCCGATTGCGCTCCAGTCATCCGACGGTCGGGCGCAAGATCGCCGAACTGGAAGCCCAGCTCGGCATTCCCCTGTTCGCCCGCTCCAACGAAGGCCTTTCTCTGACTTCGCACGGGCAGAAATTTCGCGAGCATGTCGATGCGATGGCGGCGGCGGCGTTGCGCGCGGAGGCTGCGGTATCGGCGACGGGTGCGCAGGCCCGCGGCGTGGTCAAACTGTCGATCGGCGCGACACTGGCGGCGCACTGGCTGATGCCCAAGCTCGGGCCGTTCCTGCGCCAGCACGACCAAATCCAGCTCGAGATCATCACCCATCCATATCCGGCCAGCGTCCGCCGCCGCGAGGCCGATGTCGTGCTGCGCCCGGTCGACAGCGGCGAGGAGAATTTGATCGGCCGCAAGATCGGCCGGCTTGGTACCGGCTTCTACGCCTCTCGCGATTATGCCGCGCGCCGGCGCCTTCCCGAACGGCGGGACGAATGGAAGGGCCACAGCGTCATCGGCTTCGCCGACCGGTTGTCGAACGAGCGTCTGGCGCGCTGGAGCGATGCGATCGCGCGGCAGGGCTCGATGGTGATGCGCTGCTCCTCGCAGGGCGACATGCTCGCCGCCGCACGCGCCGGCCTCGGAATTTCGACGCTGTCCTGTTTCGTCGCCGCCGCCTATCCCGAACTCGTCCGCGTCGCCCCGCAAAAACTCGTCAGCGTGGCCGATCTCTGGCTGCTGGCGCATCCCGATCTGGTCGATCTCCCCGCCGTGCGCGCCGTGATCGATTTCGTCACCGCTTGCGCGCGCGAGGACCGGGTGCGGCTGCGGGGGTGAGAAGACAGATGGAGTTTAGGTGACACTCTCCGTTCCCCGGACGCGGCGCAGCACGCAGGATGCGCTGCTAAGCCGGGGCCCATAGGGCGATGAGCGCGGTGAGATGGATCCCGGCTCTGCGGCGCAGCGCTGAAGCGCCGCACCGCGTCCGGGACACGAGAGATCACGGCTTGCTTGCCAGCACGCCCTCGCGCTTTTTCAGAACCCGATAATAGCTCCACCACAGATGCGCCGCCGCGCCGCGCAGGGGACGCCAGGGTTCCGCCAGCGGCGCCATCTGTTTGGCGGTCGGGCGCGTCTTCAGGCCAAGCCCGATCTTCACGGCCTCCTGCACCGCGAGGTCGCCAGCCGGCCAGGCGTCGCCATGACCGAGACAGAACAGCAAATAGATGTCCGCGGTCCATGGCCCGATGCCGGGCAGCGCGGTCAGCGTATGGTGGGCGGCATCCGCATCCTCTTCTGCCAGCACCTCGAGATTAAGCCGCTCGGCAGCCAGTTCGCGCGCGATATTCTTCAGCGTCTTGATCTTGGCGGCCGACAGCCCGAGCCGGCCGAGGCGGTCGGCGCGGGTCTTGCGGATGACTTCGTGATCGAACGGATCGAACGCGGCCGTCAGCCGCGCCCAGATCGCTCCGGCGCTGGAGGTAGACAATTGCTGGCCGCAGACGATGCCAGCAAGCCCCGCGAACCCCGGCTCGCGCTGCCGCAGCGCCGGCATGCCCGTAAGTTCGAGAATCGGCTTGAGCCTTGGGTCCTGCTTCACCAGTGCGTGGATGGCGTCTTCGAGATCGGACTGACTGTTGAGGTGGATGGTCATTGAAACTTTCGGCTGGCCCGGCTCGTCATGCGCGGGCTTGACCCGCGCATCCATCATATATCGTAAAAGTCTTTTGAAAGATGGATTGCCGGGTCAAGCCCGGCAATGACAGTGTCAGGATCAATGCCGCCACCCGTTTTCCGATTTGCTCCGAGCCCGAACGGCTATCTCCATCTCGGCCACGCCTATTCGGCGCTATTGAATTTTGACCTCGCGCGCGAGCGCGGTGGGCGGCTTCTGCTGCGGATCGAGGATATCGACGCGACGCGTTGCCGGCCGGAATTCGAGGCGGCGATCTATGAAGACCTCACCTGGCTCGGGATATCCTGGGAAACGCCGGTGCGGCGGCAATCGGAGCATTTTGCGCGCTATCGCGAGGCGGTCGAAAAATTGGCAGGCTTGGACCTGATCTATCCGAGCTTCGAGAGCCGCGCCGAAATCGCCCGTCTGGTCGCACAACGCGAGGCCAGCGCGCCCTGGCCGCGGGATCCCGACGGGGCGCCACTCTATCCGGGCGTCGCGAAATCGCTGCCGCCGGACCGGCGCCACGAGTTGATCGCACAAGGCGTGCCTTACGCGCTGCGGCTCGACATGCAGCAAGCGCTCGCGCGCACGAAGGAACTGGCCTGGCAGGAACACGGTGCAGGGCCCGGCGGCGAGACCGGTGTCGTCGCCGCACGCCCTGAAGCGTGGGGCGACGTTATCCTGGCCCGGAAGGAGACGCCGACCAGCTATCATCTCTCCGTCGTGATCGACGACGCCTTGCAGGGCGTGACCGACGTGGTACGGGGCAGGGACCTGTTCTGGTCGACGAGCGTCCACCTGGTGTTGCAACAGTTGCTCGGTATCCCGCAACCGGTGTATCGGCATCACCGCCTCGTCGAGGATGCGTCGGGACACAAGCTGTCGAAATCGACGCAAGCCACGGCCTTGCGCGAATTGCGTGGGCAAGGTGCCACCCCTGCGGGTATTCGCAGCCTCGTCGGTTTGTCCGACGATTCCCGTAGTACTACTGCGGGTTGTTGAAAACGTCTCCGTGACACCGGCCGCCATCGCGTGTCATGCTGGTCGCGGCAGAGGAAGGGGGACCATGGCGGCAAAGCGGCGCTCACCAGGCACCACGGGAACAACCAAGAAGCGGCGAGCAAAAAAACGCGTGTCCGGCGCCGCGGTCAGAAAACGCGGCACGCGCACCTCCGCCATCGCTGCGCCCGGCATGGTTGAGACCGCGCTGGCGGCCTTTGCGCACGAGGTGCGCACGCCGCTGACCGGCATTCTCGCGATCAGCAATCTTTTGGCGACCTCGGACCTCGACGAACGCGAACGGCGCTGGGTCGACACCATCAGGGCGGGCGCGGAACATCTGGCGAGCCTTGCGACCCTGTTTGTCGATGCCGCGCGCAGCGGCGGCCCCGGGCTCGAGGTGCGGCAGGACTTCTTCGACCTGCGTACGCTTGCCCGCAACGCCGGCGATTCGCTGACCGGGCGCGCCGCGGCCAAGGGCCTGCAGTCGTCGGTCGATATTTCCGAAAAACTTCCAGGGTTTGCAATCGGCGACCCCGTCCGCCTGCGCGCCGCGCTGGAGAACCTGATCGACAATGCGGTAAAATTCACTGAACAGGGCAGTGTCGGGCTGCAGGTCACGTCCGTGCGGGGTCCGAAGGGCAAGGTCGCCGTCTCATTCGCAATCTCCGACAGCGGGATCGGCCTTGCGCTGAACGAAATCAAGCGCCTGTTCCGGCCGTTCTCGCAGGCCAATGTCTCCATTGCATCGCGCTTCGGCGGCGCCGGTCTCGGATTGTCGTCGGTCAAGCAACTGGCGCGTGCCATGGGCGGCGACATCACTGTGACGCAGCGCCCGGGCGGCGGCACCAACTTTACCCTCAACGTCGTAATGTCGCCCGCAAAGGACGCCGCGCCGGCGGCATCCGGCGCCGATGGCGAGGTATCGATCAGTTCGCCGCGGCCATTGCGCCTGCTCAGCGTCGAAGACAACCCATTCGGTCGTGTCGTGCTCAACACGATCCTGACCGAACTCGGTCACCAGACCGACTTCATCGGCCAGGGTGAGGCGGCGCCCGAGCGGCTCGCGCAAGGCGCGTTCGATGCGGTGTTGATGGACATGGTCCTGCCGGGCATCGACGGCGTCGAGGCGATTAGGCGCATTCGCGCGCTGGAGCCGCCGCTCGGGCGCATTCCGATCATCGGCATATCAGGTCGCAGCGAGGACGAGGCGGCGTCGCGCGCCGCCGGCGCCGAGATCTTTCTGGTCAAGCCTGTGAGCCCGCGCGCCTTGGCGACTGCGCTTCATGCAGCGACAACCCCTTCGGCAACTGCGATTTCATGATGGCTGCGTTCAGTTCGCCGCCGAAGACGAAAATCGCCGAAATGAAGTACAGAAACACCAGCGCGATGATGACCGAGGCAAGGCCCGCATACATCGTCACATAGCTGCTGGCGAAGCGCGCCAGATACTGGCCGAACACGACGCCCGAGATCAGCGATCCCACCATCGTAAAGACGATGCCCGGAAGGATCTGCAGAAAACTCCGCCGGCCGCAGGGCAGCCAGGCATGCAAGACGAACAGCGCTACCGTCATCGCTGTGATCGTGATGCCGTAGCGGGCGAAGGTGAGAAGGCCTTCGTTGGACTCGACGAAGAACGGAATGTGGCGGCGCGCTGTCTCCAGGATCAGCGGACCGAGCACGATCAGGAACGCCATCAAGAGCGATGTGACGGCGGCGACCAGCGTATAGCCGATCGACTCCAGCCGCAGCCAGTACCACGCTCGCGGCTCGACCACCGAATAGGCGCGGTTCAGCGCGACCCGCAGCGCCTCGACGCCGTTGGAGGCGAAATAGACTGCCAGCACCGCGCCGACGGTCAGGATGTCGCCGCGCGTGGTCGTCAGCACGTCGTAGATTTCGCCTGACAGCGCGTCGGCGACTTGTTGCGGCCAGGTTTGAAGCAACAGTCCCACGGCTCCATCGGCGAGTTCCTTGGAGCCGAAAAACCCAGCCAGCGACGTCAGCACGATCAGGAACGGAAATAGCGCCATCAACGTCGACAGCGCGATGTGGCTCGCGATCGCCCAGCCGTCATCGGCGAGGAACGTGTAAAACGCCTCCATGACGACGAGGTAGACGTAGCGAATGAGCTTCACATCTCACCTCGATCCGGGTATCGCGATCCGGTCCTAACGCCGGGGCTAGCATCTGATATTATTGGGTTAAAAGCCAGATCGTCGAGCGGTAGTGCGAGAGTTGTGAACGTGTGGAAGTCGGCGCCTCGCGGTGTTATGTACCGTCGATGGCATCCTTTCTGAGTTCGATTGTTCTCCCCATCGCGCTTGCGGCCGTGGCTATCGTGCTGTTGCTCGGCCTCGTCAACATGATGCGCGGCGGCTCGCCGAACCGCTCGCAGAACCTGATGCGGCTTCGGGTGCTGCTGCAGTTCGTCGCCATCGTCATCACCATGGTTGTGGTGTGGGCGTTGGGCAAATAAGGGTAGGAAAGGGAGGCGCCTATGGTCGTGCTCAACCGCATCTATACCAAGACTGGCGATGACGGCACCACGGCGCTCGGCAGCGGCGAGCGCCGCCCGAAATACGATCTGCGCATCAGCGCCTACGGCACCGTAGATGAAACCAACGCCGCGATCGGCGTGGTGAGGCTGCACCTCGGCGATGCCCGCGAACTCGATGCGATGCTCGGCCGGATCCAGAACGATTTGTTCGATCTCGGCGCCGACCTTGCGGTGCCACAGCGCGACGGCAAGGCCGAGCGGCTCCGGATGCTGTCGAGCCAGGTCGAGCGGCTCGAGCGCGACATCGATGCGCTGAACGATCATCTCGCGCCCCTGACCTCGTTCGTGCTGCCCGGCGGCACCCCGGCTGCCGCATACCTGCACCTCGCCCGTACCATATGCCGCAGGGCGGAACGGATCATGGTGGAACTTGCCGCGCGGCCGGAGGAGCCGGTGAGCACGGCTGCCATTCAGTATATGAACCGCCTGTCCGATTTCCTGTTCGTGGCCAGCCGCGCCATGAACGATAATGGGGCCGGAGACGTGTTGTGGGTGCCGGGTCAGAACCGTTAAGGTAAGCCTTGAAGGTAGGCCTTGTCCCAGGCCGATTTTTGGCTTTCGCGCGTTGACCGCCGATAGCGGGACCTTTAGGTTCCGCGCCCAAGCTAATACAGGCTGATCAAACCCCAGAATTGAAGCGAAAGAGGATCGATGAAGGTTCTTGTGCCGGTAAAGCGGGTGGTCGATTTCAACGTCAAGGTCCGCGTCAAGAGCGACGGAACGGGCGTGGAACTCGCTAACGTGAAGATGTCGATGAATCCGTTCGACGAAATCGCTGTCGAGGAAGCATTGCGGCTGAAGGAGGCCGGCAAGGCGACCGAGGTGGTGGTGGTGTCGATCGGCCCGGCGCAGGCCTCGGAGACGATCCGGACTGGTCTCGCCATGGGCGCCGACCGCGGCATCCTCGTCAAGGCCGAGGGCAATGTCGAGCCGCTGGCGGTTGCGAAGATTCTCAAAGCCGTAGCGGATGCCGAGAAACCCGGCCTCATCATTCTGGGCAAGCAGGCGATCGACGACGATTCGAACCAGACCGGCCAGATGCTGGCCGCGCTGCTCGGCTGGTCACAGGCGACGTTTGCCTCCAAGGTTGAAGTTGAAGGTTCGGACTTCAAGGTCACGCGCGAGGTTGACGGTGGCCTGCAGACCGTAAAGCTGAAGGGACCGGCGATCATCACCACCGATCTGCGGCTGAACGAGCCGCGCTATGCGTCGCTACCCAACATCATGAAGGCGAAGAAGAAGCCGATCGACGACAAGGGCGCCGCCGATTATGGCGTCGATCTCACGCCGCATCTCGAAGTGCTCAAGACAGCGGAGCCGCCCGGCCGCAAGGGCGGCGTCAAGGTCAAGGACGTCGCTGAGCTCGTTTCCAAACTCAAGACCGAAGCCGGGGTTCTCTGATGACGACGCTGTTGATTGCCGAACACGATAACGCGTCGATCAAGGATGCGACCAACAAGGCGCTGACGGCAGCCGCTGCGCTCGGCGCCGACGTGCACGTGCTGGTGGCCGGCGAGAACGCCAAGGCGGCGGCCGATGCCGCAGCCAAGCTTGCCGGCGTCAAGAAGGTGCTGCTCGCGGACAATACTGCCTATGCCCATGATCTCGCCGAGCCGCTGGCCGCGCTGATCGTATCGCTGGCCTCCGGTTACGACGCTTTCGTCGCGCCTGCGACCTCGCGCTTCAAGAACGTGATGCCGCGCGTCGCAGCTCTGCTCGACGTGATGCAGGTGTCCGAGATCATCAAGGTGATTTCGCCCGATACCTTCGAGCGGCCGATCTATGCCGGCAACGCGATCCAGACGGTGAAGTCCAAGGACGCCAAGAAGGTCATCACGGTGCGGACTTCGACCTTTGCCGCGGCAGGTGAGGGCGGCAGTGCGCCGGTGGAGGACGCCGCCGCTGCGGCTGATCCGGGCCTCTCCAGCTTCGTCGGCGAAGAGGTGGCAAAGAGCGACCGTCCGGAACTGACCTCGGCAAAAATCATCGTTTCCGGCGGCCGCGCCATGCAGAGCCGCGAGAACTTTGCCAAATACATCGAGCCGCTCGCCGACAAGCTCGGCGCCGGCGTCGGCGCCTCGCGCGCTGCGGTCGACGCCGGCTATGCGCCCAACGACTGGCAGGTCGGCCAGACCGGCAAGGTGGTCGCTCCGGAACTATATGTCGCAATCGGTATCTCCGGCGCGATCCAGCATCTCGCCGGCATGAAGGATTCCAAGGTGATCGTTGCGATCAACAAGGATGAAGACGCGCCGATCTTCCAGGTTGCCGATTACGGCCTGGTCGCGGACCTCTATCAGGCGGTTCCTGAGCTGACCGACGCGCTCGGCAAGCTCGGAAAGTAACCACAGCGATAAACACCGGCCGGATGCGTAACATCCGGCCGGTGTTTTATGCTAAAGCGAAGTGGGTTTGCGACTTCGCGTAAATATGGCGTGCCACAACGGGCAGCAGGACGAACAGGCGCGATGTGCGCGCCGTTCCGGTGGATGACGAGATGACGGTGACAATCAAGAAGGTCGGCGTGATCGGCTCGGGCCAGATGGGCCACGGGATTGCGCAAGTGGCGGCGCTTGCCGGCTTGGACGTGGTGCTCAACGACGTGTCCGACGAGCGGCTGAAATCGGCGATGGCGACTATCAACGGCCATTTGTCGCGCCAGGTTGCCAAGCAGGTGATCACCGAGGATGCGCGCAAAAAGGCGCTGGAGCGGATTACCTCCACCGAGACGCTCGATGGGCTTGCGGATTGCGACCTCGTGATCGAGACCGCCGTCGAAAAGGAAGAGGTCAAGCGCAAGATCTTTCACGAACTCTGCGCGGTATTGAAGCCGGAAGCGATCGTCGCCACCAACTCCTCGTCGATCTCGATCACCCGGCTCGCCGCCTCGACCGATCGTCCCGAGCGTTTCATCGGCATTCATTTCATGAATCCGGTGCCGGCGATGGAACTGGTCGAGCTGATCCGCGGCATTGCCACCGACGATATGACCTTCGATACCGCCAAGGAATTTGTCGGCAAACTCGGCAAGCAGATCGCGGTATCGGAGGATTTCCCGGCCTTCATCGTCAACCGCATCCTGCTGCCGATGATCAACGAGGCGATCTACACGCTTTATGAGGGCGTCGGCAACGTCGAGGCGATCGACGCCGCCATGAAGCTCGGCGCGCACCATCCGATGGGGCCGCTGGAACTGGCCGATTTCATCGGACTCGATACCTGTCTGTCGATCATGCAGGTGCTGCATGAGGGGCTGGCGGATTCGAAATACCGGCCGTGCCCGCTGCTCGTGAAATATGTCGAGGCCGGCTGGCTGGGGCGCAAAACCCAGCGCGGTTTCTATGACTACCGCGGCGACAAACCGGTCCCGACGCGCTGAGATCCCTCGATCCTCATGGTGAGAAGGCGCGCAAGCGCCGTCTCGAACCATGTGGCCCGGTTGGTGCCATCCATCCTTCGAGACGCGCGCTATGCGCGCTCCTCAGACCGTATGTCCCTCTTCCGATGCGGAGGCGACTCACCCTCGATGCGAGTGCGAGGGTTACCCGGATGGGCCGGGCAGAGCCTCACGCAAG
>NZ_JADPKF010000052.1:0-12835 GCF_023073815.1 Bradyrhizobium sp. 157
GACGGCCTCAGTGCCGATCCCGTACAGAAGCAAGTGCCCGGCAGGTGGACAGCGCAAAAAGGGATTGACTAACTAAGGCCCGTTACAGAAGCCCGGATGGAGCGAAGCGAAATCCGGGGGCGGCTCTCGCCAGTGGCCAGACGGATCCCGGATTGCGCTTCGCTCCATCCGGGCTACAGCCTCTCCTGAACGGTCACTTCCCCGCCAGCCTCACACCTAACCGTCCCGCCAACTCCTGCGTGAACTGCCAGGCGACGCGCCCCGAGCGGGAGCCGCGGGTGGTCGACCATTCCAGCGCCTCGCGCTCGAGCTCTTCGTCGGCAATCTTGATGCCGAAATGGCCGCAATAGCCGCGGACCATCGCCAGATATTCATCCTGGCTGCAGCGGTGAAAGCCGAGCCACAGACCAAACCGGTCCGATAGCGACACCTTCTCCTCGACGGCTTCGCCCGGATTGATCGCGGTCGAGCGTTCGTTCTCGATCATCTCGCGCGCCAGGAGATGCCGCCGGTTTGAGGTCGCGTAGAGGATCACGTTGTCGGGGCGCCCTTCGATCCCGCCTTCCAGCACCGCTTTCAGCGACTTGTAGGAGGCGTCATTGCCGTCGAAGGAGAGGTCGTCGCAGAACACGATGAAGCGGAAATCGGAGCTGCGTAGGAGATCCATCAGGCCGGGCAGGCTTTCGATATCCTCGCGATGAATCTCGATCAGTTTGAGCCGGTCGGCCGGCTTGCGGTCAACGTTGATGCTCGCATGAGTGGCCTTCACCAGCGACGACTTGCCCATGCCGCGCGCGCCCCACAACAGTGCATTGTTGGCGGGCAGGCCGTCGGCAAAGCGCTCGGTATTTTCGATCAGGATGTCGCGCATCCGGTCGATGCCCTTGAGCAGGCCGAGGTCGACGCGGCTGACGCGCGGTACCGGCGAAAGGCGCCCGTCCGGATGCCAGACGAAGGCGTCCGCGGAGCCGAACGAGTCGGGGCTTGCCGCCGCCGGCGAGGCCGCGGAAAGGTGGACCGCGATGGCTTCCAGCGCGGTTGCGATCCGCTCGGCGGTGGCCCCATTAAGCGCGTTTGCCGGACGTTTTGTCGCGGTTTTCGGTTGCCCGCGCGAGACGGCTTTAGAGGTGGCGCGGGGCGCTGTTTGAGCCGCAGTTTTCTTGGCTTTTTTCGACATTTCCCGAGTTCCTGACGGCGCAGCCTTAACGGGCCTTGGAAGCTCTCGCAAGCGGCCTAAATGAGGGGGCGGCCAACGTTGCAATTGGGCCCGCCGCCGCTATAGTCCGCGCGAATTTGCCCGGACCGGCGATTTGCCCAAGGCGCTAAGCCCAGGCATGGCCGGTTCTTTCCCGTCTCACGAGGATTGTTCGAATGCTGATTACCCCTGCGTACGCCCAGGCTGCAGCCGGCGGCGATGCGAACAGCATGTTGATGTCGCTGCTGCCGTTCGCACTGATCTTCGTGATCATGTACTTCCTGATTCTGCGACCGCAGCAGAAGAAGATCAAGGATCACCAGGAACTGGTCAAAAATATCCGCCGCGGCGACACCGTCGTCACCTCGGGCGGCCTGGTCGGCAAGGTGACCAAGGTGGTGGACGACGACCAGATCGAGTTCGAAATTTCGGACGGCGTCCGCGTGCGCCAGATGAGGCAGATGATTTCGGGCGTTCGGGCCAAGGGCGAGCCAGCCAAGGAAAAGAGTGAGGCCAAGGACGAGACGTCCGCGAGCTGAGTTTTCGGCGCCGCTTGCCGCGGCGCATTTTCCTGGATCTGACGGGTCTACTCGATGTTGTATTTCTCGCGGTGGAAGGCGCTGGCGATCATTCTGACCGCGTTTATCGTCTGCCTGTTCGCGGTTCCGAACTTCTTTTCCCAGGAGCGGGTGAAGACCTGGCCGGTGTGGGCGCAGCGCCACATCGTGCTCGGCCTCGATTTGCAGGGCGGATCGTATCTGCTGCTCGAAGTCGATTCCAACTACGTGAAGAAGCAGAGACTCGATCAGGTCCGTGACGACGCTCGGCGGGTGCTGCGCGACGCCAAGATAAACTACACCGGTCTTAACGTTCGCAATGATGCCGTCGAGATCCGCATCACGAAGGACACTGACCTGCCTACGGCGCTGTCGAAGTTGCGCGAGTTGTCGCAACCGCTCGGGGGGCTGCTCGGATCCAGCGGCCAGCGCAGCCTCGACGTGACCGATGCCGGGGGCGGGCTGCTGCGGCTTACGGTGCCACAGGCCGCGATCACCGACCTTCTCCGCCGGACCATCGAGCAATCGATTCAGATCGTGGAACGGCGCGTCAACGAGCTCGGCACAGTCGAGCCGCTTATCCAGCGTCAGGGCACCGACCGAATTCTGGTGCAAGTACCCGGCCTGCAGGACCCGACGCGCCTGAAAGAACTGCTGGGCAAGACCGCCAAGATGGAATTCCGCATGGTCGATACGACCGTGTCGCCAGACCAGGCGCAGGGTCGCGTGCCTCCGGAATCAGAAGTGCTGATGAGTGCGTCGTCGCCAAAAACCCCTTACGTCATCAAGCGACAGGTGCTGGTGTCGGGCGGTGATCTCACCGACGCGCAGCCCGGATTTGACCAGCGCACCAATGAGCCGATCGTCAGCTTCCGCTTCAACACGTCAGGTGCACGCAAATTCGCCCAAGCGACCACGGAAAATGTCGGCTTGCCGTTTGCGATCGTGCTCGACAATGAAGTGATCTCAGCGCCCGTGATTCGCGAGCCGATCACCGGTGGCTCCGGTCAGATTTCCGGCAGCTTCACCGTGCAGGCCGCCAACGATCTGGCGGTTCTGTTGCGTGCAGGCGCGTTGCCAGCGCCGCTCACCGTCGTTGAAGAGCGCACCGTCGGTCCCGGCCTCGGGCAGGACTCGATCGAGAAGGGCAAGCTCGCAGCCTATGTGGGCTCGATCATGGTCATCGCATTCATGTTGCTGACCTACCGCCTGTTCGGCGTGTTCGCCAACATCGCTGTCGCCATCAACGTTGCGATGATCTTCGGCATCCTGTCGCTGCTCAACGCCACGCTGACGCTGCCCGGCATTGCCGGTGTCGTGTTGACAGTTGGTATTGCGGTCGACTCCAACGTTCTGATTTATGAGCGCATCCGCGAGGAATTGCGCGGCGGGCGCAACGCGATTTCGGCGATCGACGCGGGATTCCGGCGCGCATTGGCGACAATTCTGGACTCCAACATCACTACTTTCATCGCCGCTGCGGTGCTGTTCTACATCGGCACCGGCCCGGTTCGCGGCTTCGCCGTCACGCTCGGCATCGGCATTATCACCACGGTCTTTACAGCGTTTACGCTCACCAGCCTGATCGTTGCCGGCTGGGTATGGTGGAAGCGGCCGAAGACCGTGCCGATCTAGGAACCCCACCGTGACTCAATACGTTCTCATTGCGCTGGGCGTTCTGGTCGTCATACTGACCATCGTCGCCATCTTCGATCTGTTGCCACCGCTGCGCATCGTTCCTGACGATACGCATTTCGATTTCACGCGCTTTCGCCGCATCAGCTTTCCCATTTCGGCCGCACTTTCGATTTTTGCGATCGTGCTGTTCTTCACCCACGGGCTGAATTTCGGCATCGACTTCAGGGGCGGTACGCTGCTGGAGGTGCAGTCCAAGTCCGGTCCCGCCGACATCGCCGCGATGCGGGCCAAGCTCAGCACACTCGGCCTCGGCGAAGTCCAGCTTCAGCAGTTCGGTGAAGCGGATAACGTCCTGATCCGCGTTGCCGAACAGCCCGGTGGCGACAAGGCGCAGCAGGAGGCGGTGACCAAGGTCCGCGGCGCGCTCGGCGACAGCGTCGAATACCGCCGCGTCGAAGTGGTGGGACCGCGCGTTTCAGGCGAATTGCTGGCTTACGGCATGCTCGGCCTGATGCTCGCGATCGTCGGCATCCTGATCTATCTCTGGTTCCGGTTCGAGTGGCAGTTCGCGCTCGGCGCCATGATCGCCAACGTCCACGACATCGTGCTGACGATCGGCTTCATGTCGATCTCGCAGGTCGATTTCGACCTCACGAGTATCGCGGCGCTATTGACGATTCTCGGTTACTCCCTGAACGACACCGTCGTGATCTACGATCGCATCCGGGAAATGCTGCGCCGTTACAAGAAAATGCCGATGCCGCAACTGCTGAACGAATCCATCAATTCGACGCTGTCGCGCTCGATCATCACCCACGTCACGGTGACGCTGGCGTTGCTGGCGCTGCTAGTGTTCGGCGGTCACGCGATCCACAGCTTTACGGCCGTCATGGTGTTCGGCGCGCTGCTGGTTGGCACCTACACTTCGATCTTCATCGCTGCGCCGATCCTGATCTATCTCGGCGTTGGCGAGCACCGCGACGCAACGGATAAGCCTGCGAAGAAATAGCGCATAGTCCGAAAAGCATGCCCTCGGGGTGGACCCCGAGGGTGGGAACAGGTTTTCGGAAAAGATCATGCCCAATCAAACAAGCTCATCCTCGGACGCTCCGCATCTTCCGAGATCGGCGCCGATCGAAGCTTACGGCAAGGGCGGCTTCGCCTTCGCCGACATGTCGCATCGTGGCTCCCTGTTGTGCCTGCCGGATGCAATCTGGGCCTGGCCGGTGACCAAGCCTGCCGAGATCGACGAATACTCTCTGGCGCGCGTGTTCAAGGCCGCCAATGCCATCGACACGCTGATCGTCGGCACCGGCACCGAAGTCTGGCTGCCCCCGCGCGCCCTTCGCGAGGCGCTGCGCGCCGTGCGTGTGGTGCTCGATGCGATGCAGACGGGGCCGGCGATCCGCACCTACAACGTCATGCTGGGTGAGCGGCGGCGCGTCGCGGCGGCATTGATCGCGGTGCCATGAGCGAGGCCGCGACGTCGAACGATACCGCCTCGTTCTGCGCTGATCTGGTGCGCGCGCACGACTTTGTCCGCTATGCCTCGACACTATTCCTGCCTCAGGTCCAGCGCCGCGCACTGCTGTCGATCTATGCCTTCAACGTCGAGATTTTGCGTGTGCGCGAACAGGTCAGCCAGCCGTTGCCGGGTGAAATCCGGCTGCAATGGTGGACCGACATGCTGGAAGGTGCCGGCTATGGCGGCGTCGAGGGCAATCCGGTTGCAGCCGAACTCCTGCAGACGATCGGGGAATTCCGCCTGCCGATCGAGCCGCTGTCGCGGCTGATCGAAGAGCATCAGTTCGACCTCTACAACGATCCGATGCCGTCGATGGCGGCGCTCGAAGGCTACGTCACCGACACCGCCTCGGCGCTGTTCTCGCTGGCTGCGCGGATTGCGGCACAGCCGTCGGCGGCGGTCGACCATCTCGCGCGCCATGCGGGTCTCGCCCAGGGCATGGCGCAGGTGATCGCGGCACTGCCGCTCGATGCCGCGCGGCGTCAGCTTTTCGTTCCGCTGCAATTGCTGCAGCAACATGGCAGCGGAATGGAGCAGGTCTTTTTAGGCAAACAGACGCCGCAGGCGCGTGCCGCGATCGATCAGTTGATCGGAGAGGGGCAAAAGCATCTCCGTACGGCCTTCGAGTTGCTCCCTCACGTGCCGCCGCAAGTGCGGCCGGTATTCCTTCCGCTGGCGGTGGTTCGTCGCGATCTGGAGCGGATGTCACGGGCTGACGTCGATCCGTTCGTGCCGCAGGCGACGTCGCGGTTGCGGACCTTGTGGACGTTGTGGCGGGCGTCGCGCTCGCGGGAGTTTGGCGGGTAGCGGCCAAGATCGTCATTGCGAGCGAAGCGAAGCAATCCATCTCACAGCACAAAGGAAGCGTGGATTGCTTCGTCGCTGCGCTCCTCGCAATGACGCGGAAGGCGCTTACCTCCAATTCAACTCGCTACTTTCGAAATTGAACCGGTCGCGGAGATTCTTGCGGCTCTCCAAAATATCCTTCAGGAATACGCGGTCGGTATCGCTCGTGATCAGCGGCTCGATCAGGTCGAGCTGGTTCATCGCGACGAGCTGCAAAATCTCCGTGCGCGGCTTGCCGGCGGCATCGCGCGGCAAGGCATGCACCACCTGGATATGCTCCGGCGGTTTGACGCCTTTGGCCGAGGAAAGCTCGCTACGCAACTGCTTTTCCAGCGCGATGCTATCGGCCTCGACGAAGGCATAGAGCCCGACACCGGTACGGCGGTCGGCGAACGCGACAATGGCGGTATCGCGCACTTCTGGATTTTTCCTGATCAGCGCGCTCAGCACCGGCGCATCGTTGACCAGGCGGCGGCCGCCGCCTTCGCGATCGGTGAAATTGAACAGACCGCGGGTGATGGCCTGATAGACCTTCTTGCCGGTCTTGAGCCAGATACTGGCGACGAAGGATTTGCGCGCCAGAATCTTGCGCTCCATCGGCGTCAGAGCCGCCGGCGCATAGCTGCGCTTGTGTTTGAGGAGATGGCGCAGATCCTCGTAGGCCGCGATCCGGAACAGCCGGCTGCGGGACTTGAAGCACGCCGCGAGTTGGAAATCGGTGAGGTAGGCGCGGCCGTTGCGGCCCACCAGCCAGTTCTGCTCCTTGGCGAGATCGTTGTGGCAGATGCCGGCGCGGTGCAGCTTGCGGAGAGCGAGCTTGGCGGAGCGGAAATAGGCGATGTCGCCATGGGGTTTTGCCAGGTGCAGCGCGACGCCGTCGATGAAGCCGCGCACCAGCGCTCGCCGTCCGGCCCATAGCAGTCTCGGGCCGACATCGAGATCACGCGCCAGCGCCAGCGCGCGGTGCTCGCGGATGAATAGATGGCGGGCGAGCGGATATGACCAGACCGGCACCTGATCGAGCCGGCGCAGCACGGCATCGATCTCACCGGAATCGTCGCGAAAGCGGCCGCGTTCGACAGTCGAGAACACGTCGCGCTTCAAAAGCACGCCTTCAATCCATCGTGCCGACAGAATGGCGGCGTCGTCTTTCGGCAAACCCATGAGATTACGCCGCCGCCGCTACGCGCAGATGATCGGCGATCCAGCGATCGAGATCGGACAAGGCGCGTGCGCTGAGCGCCTGCTTCTTGGCGACCGTCTTCTCGTTGCCACGCAACCGTGTGCCATCGGCCTTCTTGGTCGGCGCGCTGGCAAGCGGCGGGAATAGGCCGAAATTGATGTTCATCGGCTGGAACGAGCGTGTTCCGGCCTCGATCGTTTCGATGTGGCCGCCGGTGATATGCCCGAGCAGCGAGCCCAACGCCGTGGTCGCAGGCGGCGATTCGAGCGACTGTCCTCGCGCATTTGCCGCGGCATAGAGACCTGCGATCAGGCCGATGCTGGCGGATTCTACATAGCCCTCGCAGCCGGTCATCTGGCCGGCAAAGCGCAGCCGCGGCTGCGCGCGTAGGCGCAACTGGCCATCCAGCAGCTTTGGCGAGTTCAGGAAGGTGTTGCGATGCAGGCCGCCGAGCCGCGCGAATTCGGCGTTCTCGAGGCCCGGAATGGTACGAAACACGCGCTGCTGCGCGCCGTAGTTCAGCTTGGTCTGGAAGCCGACCATGTTGTAGAGCGTGCCGAGCTTATTGTCCTGTCGCAACTGCACGATGGCGTAAGGCTTGACCGTCGGATTGTGCGGATTGGTGAGCCCCACCGGCTTCATCGGCCCATGCCGCAGCGTCTCGTGGCCGCGTTCGGCCATTACCTCGACCGGCAGGCAGCCATCGAAATAAGGCGTATTGGTCTCCCAGTCCTTGAAATCTACCTTCTCGCCGGCCAGCAATGCCGCAACGAAGGCGTCGTAT
Source organism: Bradyrhizobium sp. 157 (assembly GCF_023073815.1). Classification (NCBI taxonomy): domain Bacteria; kingdom Pseudomonadati; phylum Pseudomonadota; class Alphaproteobacteria; order Hyphomicrobiales; family Nitrobacteraceae; genus Bradyrhizobium; species Bradyrhizobium sp. 157. Next base: position 7,729 of record NZ_JADPKF010000052.1, read on the forward strand.
TGCTCCTTCGTCATCGGGCAGTTGATGTAGTCGGCGCCGGTGCCGCCGGGCCCGACCTTGTCGTAGCGCGACTGAAACCACGCCACCGACATGTCGATTGAATCCTTGTGCACGATCGGCGCGATCGCATCGAAAAACGCCAACGCGTTCTCGTCCGTCAGTCCGCGAATGGCCTCGGCCAGCGGCGCCGAGGTGAGGGGGCCGGTCGCGACGATCACATTGCCCCATTCGGCCGGCGGCAGACCGGCGATTTCGCTGCGGTCGATCTCGATCAGGGGATGATTATGGAGGGCCTTGGTGACGGCCGCGGAAAACCCGTCGCGGTCGACCGCCAGCGCCCCACCCGCGGGCACTTGGTTGGCGTCCGCGGAGCGCATGATCAGCGAGCCCAGCCGGCGCATCTCGGCATGCAGCAGCCCGACAGCGTTATTGGCGGCATCGTCCGAGCGGAACGAGTTGGAGCAGACGAGCTCGGCCAGACCCTCGGTCCGGTGCGCCTCGGTCATTCGCGAGGGGCGCATCTCGTGCAGGACGACGCGAACGCCCGCATTGGCGATCTGCCAGGCCGCTTCCGAGCCGGCAAGGCCGCCGCCAATCACATGGACGATGTCAGTTTGGGGAGTAGAGGAAATCATGGGCGCAGGGTTAGCGCGTTTTCGCGCCAAGCGCACCTATCATAGCGGTTTCAAGCGAAAGCCTGCCCCGGACTTGATCCGGGGTGGATACCGGTTCGCGTGAAGAAGAAGAAAACGCGTCAAGATCAAAGCCCACACGACAACGCCCGCAGCGGGGGCGGGCGTTATCCGTTCATCAGGCGGCTGACAGAGATCAGCCGTTATAGTTTCCGGCGGCAACGCGCGGAATGTCCGAACGATCAAGGCCGATATCGGCCAGTTCCCGATCGCTGAGCTGGGACAGTTCGCTGACATTGCGCTGATAATCCCGGAATGCCTGGATCATGCGGATGAGCGAGAGCAACATGGTAGTCTCCTTGCAGTTACGATTCAGCCCTTGGAGGATGGCTTCATCGTTGAAATGAATATAGCTTGTATTTTTGCAGTGCAGAAGTTCCGATGTTGCGATGCAGCTAATCATAAAACGCATAACGCCAATAACAGCCGCTTAACCTTTCGACATGGGAGCGGGTTAGCCGGCAGAAGTGCGTGATGGCGTGCGTCGAACGAATTGAATAATGCCGTAGATTTGCGGCTTCTCGTAATCGCCAGATAACCCTTAGCTGGTGAGCAACGACGCCGGGAAATTAGCCCGAAGACCCTCAAGACGGACAAGACATGCCGAAACTGGACGTTTTTGTAATTTTCTTATGCAGGAATCGCATGCCGTTGACGAAATGAAGTGAATATGTATTCATCATTATGACGATAGCGCAGCGCGGCTGCCGCAAAGCGGTTTGCAGCGGCGACCCAACCCTTTGAGCTCGTGTTAAGGCGCGCGCGAAAGCTGCGTCGCGAAATGGGCGATGGTCTTGGCGTAGACCTCGCTCTTGTTCCACTCCTTGATCGCAGCGAAATTGGCGCCGCCGGGCTCCCAGTCCTTGCCACGCTGCCAGCCGTGGTTGGCGAGGAAGTTGGCGGTCGAGGCCAGCACGTCGGGCGGGCTGCGCAGGAGGTCGCGGCGGCCGTTGCCGTCGAAGTCGACCGCGAACTTGACGTAGGACGACGGCATGAACTGGGTCTGACCGATTTCGCCGGCCCAGGCGCCGCGCATGTCCTGCGGCGCGATATCGCCGCGCTCGACGATGCGTAGTGCGTCCATCAGCTCGGCCTTGAACATGTCGGCGCGGCGGCAATCATAGGCCAGCGTCGCCAGCGAGCGCAGGGTTGAAAATTTTCCGATGTTGACGCCGAAATCGGTTTCCAGGCCCCAGATCGCCACCAGCACTTCGCCGGGCACGCCATACGCCTGTTCGATGCGCCCGAGCACCGAGCCGTATTGCTTGAGCATGTTGGAGCCACGCGTCAGCCGGGGCGGGACCATGCGGCCGGAGAATTCCTCAAAACTCTGGCTGAAGACCTTTTGCGATTGGTCGCGGGCCAGCACGCTCTTGTCGAACGTGACGCCGGTCAAGCCGGCCTGGATGGCGGACGCCGATATTCCCTTGGAGGCCGCTTCCTTCTTGAAGTCTTCCAGCCATGCTTCGAATGGGCCCGTGCCGCAGGGCGCCGCGAGCGCGGCCGCAGAGGTCAGTAACAGCGCGCCCAAGGTCAGGGCGCGCAGGGAAAGGCGAGAGATCATCGTGCCGTTCGCTCCACGATCGATGCGTCTTCGGGGTTAGCGTCGACGCCACGCCGAATGTTCGAAGCAAGGTCGGCCAAAACAAGGCTTATGTAGGTGCCTGCAATGCCATTTCGTTGAATGTGCTCAATTCATCGTTAGCAAGAGGTGAGCAGCCAAACCGCCGGTCGGATTCGACCGGCGGTCTGGTTAATCCGGTTCCGTGCAGGCCTATACGTTGTCCCTGCGCCGCCAGGGGAACAGATTGGCCGGGAAATCAGCTGCAGGCTTCCGTTCGCGGTGCGCACGTGGCGGAAGCGGCTGCGGATTGAGTTCCGGCTCTATCGTCTCCCGATAGAGATGCCAGGTAGCGTGCCCGAGCAGCGGGATGATGACTGCAAGGCCGAGGAAGAACGGCAGCGTTCCCGCGACCAGCAGCACCGCGACGATCAAACCCCAAGCCGCCATCGGCGCCGGGTTGCGCGCGACCGCGCGCAGCGACGTCACCATCGCATCGCCAACGCCGGCATGACGGTCCAGCATCAGCGGGAACGAGACCACGCTGATGCAGAGCGCGACAAGCGCGAATAGGAATCCGACGCCGCAGCCAACCACGATCAGCCACCAGCCTTGTGGCGTCGTCAGCACGCGCGTCGCGAAATCGGAAAAGCCAGTCGCTCCGGCATAGCCGAACGCAGCGATGTAGATCGCCTGTGCGGTCGCCACCCAGGTCACGAAAAGCGCCAACAGCAGCACGCCGAGTCCGAGCATCGCACCGAATGACGGCGAACGCAGCACTTCGAGCGCATCCCAGGCGGTTGCCGGTTCGCCGCGTTCACGACGGCGGCTCATCTCGTAGAGGCCGAGCGCCGCGAAAGGGCCGATCAGGGCGAAGCCTGCGGCCAGCGGAAATAACAGCGGTATGACAGAATAGCCGAGAACGGCGCGTGCCAGCACCAGTCCGAGAACGGGATAGATCACACACAGGACGATGGCATGGCTTGGCACCGCCTTGAAATCTTCCCAGCCGCGCCGCAACGCGCGACCAAGTTCGGCGAAGCCGATGGTTCGGATGACTGGCGCGGCAGCGGTGTCCGGTGCGCGCTGCGCCATTGATGTGACATTGCCGTGAAATGTGGCCATGGTCGTCGTCTCCCTCGCGGTCGCATTGTGCGCCAATCGAAAGACGCAAATGCGCCGTTTCATAAAACGATCACGATCAGGCCAGACGCGAAGACAGAGGTTGGAACTAGCCACGTCGCGAACTGTCCCGACAACGTACTCCCAAACAGCAACAAACCCACTCACGCTTAGGTGAATGTTTCATTGGCAAGCTCCGCCTGGGTGGTTAGACTTGCAAGCGATCCCGGCGTGGTGCTGCCGGTCAAAACAGTGCCTCCAAAGACTCACCCCATCCTCAACTCATTGGGAGCGAACGATGAGCATTTTCGGAAAAATCATGAGCGCGATATTCGGCAGCAAGGCGGACGCCGCGCCGGCTGGCGGCGGTGCGGCTGCGGGAGGCGGATCATCCAGTGCGGCCGCGGCACCTGCGGCGACCGTCGATGTCGCGCCGATCCTCGATCAGGCGGTGAAGGCCAAGGGTGAGAAGCTGGAGTGGCGCACCTCGATCGTCGATCTGATGAAGGCGCTCGACATCGATTCCAGCTTCGCCGCGCGTAAGGATCTTGCGAAAGAACTCGGCTATACCGGCGACAGCAACGATTCCGCCAGCATGAACATCTGGCTGCACAAGCAGGTCATGGCCAAGTTGGCCGCCAATGGCGGCAAGCTGCCGCCGGACATCAAGCACTGACGCTTCGCTCGGCCCCGACATGCGAAGGCCCGCGGCGGCGGGCCTTCTTTTTTGGTGTGATTGCAAAGCAGCGAACACGCAAACGGTATCTACTTCGCGGAGAAAACGCTGTAGATGCAGGCGGACAAGAAGACTCGTAAAACAAGGAGGATGCCAATGAGCAATGTTGATCGCCGGACCATTCTGGCCACCGGCGCGCTGGTGCTGGCGGGTACAGCGGCGCAAAATGGCACGGCCGCAGCGCAGGCCGGCCCGAGATCGATCTTTCCGGTTGGCACGACGACCATACCCATTGTCGGCGAGACCGATGTTTTTCCGGTGCGGCGGATCTATTGCATCGGGCGCAACTATGCCGCGCATGCCCGCGAAATGGGCTCGGATCCTGATCGCGAGCCGCCGTTCTTCTTTCAAAAGCCGACAGATGCGATCCAGAATGTCGCCATCGGCACGGTCGCCGATCATCCCTATCCGTCACTGACCAAGAACTATCACTATGAGGTCGAGCTGGTGGCGGCGCTGAAGTCGGGCGGCACCAAGATCCCCGTGGAGCAAGCGCTCGATCATGTCTACGGCTATGCGTTAGGCCTCGACATGACGCGGCGCGATCTGCAGCGAGCGATGGGCGACGAGAAGAAGCCATGGGAAATCGGCAAGAGCTTTGACCGTTCCGCGGTGCTCGGGCCGATTCATCCAGCCACGAAGACCGGCCATTTTACCAAGGGCGCGATCTCGCTGGCGGTGAATGGCACCGTCAAGCAAAACTCCGATCTGCGGAATATGATCTGGAACGTGGCGGAGCAAATCGCCAAGCTTTCGGAAGCTTTCGAACTCAAGGCGGGTGACATCATCTATTCGGGCACGCCGGAAAACGTCGGTCCCGTCGTGAAGGGCGACGTTATCCTGTGCAAGCTCGAGGGCCTGCCGGATATGTCGATCCGGATTACGTAAGGTTTATCATTCCGTAGATGGGGTAACGGGCCGGCCGATCGAGCCGCACGCTCGCTACGGCGCGATTTGAGAGCGCGCTCGCGTGCGGCTTTGCTGGGAGGCGGTCGT
>NZ_JADPKF010000061.1:0-12561 GCF_023073815.1 Bradyrhizobium sp. 157
ACACGGGTCATGAACATCGTCGGAGCCAAGCCGCTGATGGCTGCAATCGCAGCCTGAGACTGAACCGATCCTGGCCTCTCATCGACTTCCCTAGGAAGGGCGTTTTTACACAACCAAGACCCAACTCGGACATAGCCAGATGGTAGACGGTTGCCCAATTCTGGCGCTACTGATGACCCTATGACCTGCTGTTTCGGAGGGGTAAGTAAGTGCAGGACCTTATTGGAAAGACAGCATTTATAACGGGCGGTGCAAACGGCATCGGATTCGCACTTGGTCAAGCCTTTGCGGAGGCAGGCATGAATGTGATGCTTGCTGACATCGAGCAAGACGCCTTGACGGCGGCGGTCGAGCGACTTCGCGATTTCGGTCCGAAAGTGCGTGGGCTTATCTGCGATGTTACCGATCCGGCCAGCGTGGACGAAGCGGCGAACGAGACGTTTGAGACATTCGGCAATGTGCATGTCCTCTGCAACAACGCGGGCGTAGCTGGCGGCAGCGGCATAGACGATATTTCGCTTGATACTTGGCGGTGGGTAATCGATGTCAATTTGATGGGCGTCGTCTACGGCATCCGTAGTTTCTTGCCGCGGATACGTGCCCATGGTGAAGGTGGACACATTGTAAACACCGCCTCGATGGCCGGATTGGAGAGCGGACTAGGATTCAGCCCTTACGCGACAAGCAAGTTTGCCGTCGTTGCAATGTCGGAGGGTTTGGCGCGGCAGGTTAATTCGCTTGGAATTGGCGTGACGGTGCTTTGTCCGGGGTTTGTGCGCACTCATATCAGCGGAAGCGCAAGAAATAGACCGGAGCGGTATGGGCCTGCTCCCGCACTGGACCCGATGAGTCCTCGAGGAAAACTAGCTGCTGAGAGTGCACGACTCCAACAGTCCGGCCTTGAGCCCTCCGATGTCGCCAAGCGTACTCTGAGAGCAATCCGAAAAGACGAGCTTTACGTATTCACGCATCCCGAGATGCGCGAAGACGTGAAGAAGCGGTTTGCCGCTATTGAGGCCGCGATGGATGAGGCGGCAACTCGCTAAGTGGACTCGTAGCAGACTAAATTGGGCTCAACAGGAATCGCTGCCAGCAGCTACACCTGCATGCCGAGCCCAGTTGCTTGGACATTTACATTGAGCGCATAGTCGCTCTCGACGGCATTGATGCTGATGGCCGGTTCTGGCACATTTGAGACATGCTGATGTCCGGTTAAGGGGTTAGGCCGGAAGTCGTTGTCACAAGATTGGAATGACGCGATTGACCCGAATGCGAAGTCCGGTGGGCTCTGAGATTGTCGGCTTGTGGGGGTAGGCCGGAAGCGACTGTCCGACTTTCCGAACGGCGCCTTTGCCCCAAAGCCGGCTGTCGGTGACGTCGCCTCTTGGCCCGACGCCAATCATGGGTCAACGTCGGGGCCGCGGATTGACATTTCTCTCTGCGGGGAGATTGCGCGGCGCGCAGCTTGGCTTTACGGACCTCGTCATGAAGCTTATTGCGCATCGTGGATGGTCCGCGGGTCGGGGCGAAAACTCGCTCGCCGCGTTCGTACGTGCCGCCCGTGACGGCAGAATATCCGGTGTCGAATTCGACGTCTGCCGTGCAGCGGATTCCGACACATTGGTGGTGTCACACGACCCGCCGCGTCATGTCGAGAATGCGCTTACCCTCGATGCGGCACTGTCGCTTCTTTCGCCGACTGACCTTGAACTGTTCGTGGAGGTGAAGGAGACGGGACTTGTCTCTGGAGTCATCGAGAGGCTGGTTTGCCAGCGACGTGGCCCGTCGCTCGGTCGTATTTGCCTTTGCCGCCGTCGCAAGATCCTTTCCGTGGGAGGGTGCGCGACCGGTGCGCCTGGGCATCATCGTCACGTACCCGTGGAACCTGAATCGTGCGGTGCGCAGGTATGCGCCCGATGTCCTCCTGCTCGGCTGGGACGCGCGCACTTGGACACGAGTCGCTTTTCGCGCCTGGTGGTCCGTTTTCTCCCTTGAGCAGCTTGCGCGACGCCACCACGTGCCGGTTGTGGTAGGAATCGTGCAACGCATGGACGACCTTCATTGGCTCTCACGGCAGCGCCTCTACGGGGCGGTTGCCGACGTCGACCGTACTATCGGCCGCAGCGCCAGGCCTGATTAGGCCGCGCAAACCCGTTCGTGGCCCGTGAACTATTCGAAAGCAGCTGACAAATCGGCCTGATCTGGCGTGGGAAACCGGCTGTTTCGGTGACGTCGCCTTCTGGCCCTGAGACGAAATCCAAATTGGCGCTGAGGATGTCCGTTCAACAGGGTGAAGCAGGCGTGGCGATGTGGCGGAGCACTCGCCCGCTTGTGACCCGTTGCGGATTTTCCAGGAGAACGGCGGCCAGGAGCGCCATTGGGAAAGGAGTACGCTGGAATGCCGCTCCAACACGATGAACGCGGGCTCCGACCGGGTCAAAACAGCCGAATTGACTCGCCATTCGAGGTGGAACCCCCCACATTAGATACATCACCGGCCAGGCTATGTCTGTGGGCGTCGGTGGCTGAGAGACCAGTTGTGCTCTTGCCTGCTAAGGCTGGAGAGCACATATGGCTCATTCCAAAAATTATATTCTCGCGCGAGTAAACCCCGTTGATCTCGAGGATCTGGGACGCAAGCTCGGGGTCGTTGATCTCAAACATGGTCAGGTGCTCGCAGAGACCCGCCAGCGAGTCCCACACGTCTACTTTCCTCACGGAGGCATACTGTCGTCCGTAGTCGAACTAAAGGACGGCTGGACCATCGAAACCGGGATGATCGGAAAAGAGGGCGTGTTCGGCGCTGCTCAGGCGCTCGACAACAAGGTTTCGCTCAGCAAAGTCATGGTACAGGTGCCCGGTCAAGCCAGCGTCGTGGACGCCGAACATCTGAAGACCGTTACGCTATCCTCGCCCGAGTTGCTTGCGCTGTTGCTCAGGTACGAACGTTTCTTCCTGGCCCAGGTACAACAGACGACTGCATGCAACGCGCTCCACACAATCGAGCAGCGAATGTGCAAGTGGCTTGTTCGGATGCATGATTTAGCGGGTGACGAGTTACCTCTCACTCAGGAGTTCCTGGCACAGATGATGGGAGTTATGCGAAGCAGCGTGAGCGGTGTCGCAAAACAACTGCAAAAAGAAGGTCTGATCTCCTACCGACGAGGACACGTTCGAATCGTTGACATCGAGCTCGTGAAACGGCGCTCTTGCGAATGTTACCAAGCCGTTCGTGAGCTATACGATGATCAGTTCGGTGAAGGGGCGTCTCAGCAACCCGGCAGCGGGCACAGTCCGCGCCCTAGTTACTGATAGGAAGCGATTATGAAGATCATTTTGGCTGAGGTCCGGAATTGGCCCACAGCCGAACCGCGCTTAAGCCCTTGTGACGTCGATTGTCAGCGGCAAACCGGACATTCCTCGCTCCCTTCCACCGCCGCTTTTGACCCATTTGAGACATCAAGCCGGCTTGCTTTCCTCGGAAGTTTCGTCAATATCGGCCGCATGACTGTCGTCGTGATCACGTTCGCGAACTTGTGGTGGCGCTCCACTTAGGAGCGGCACGGCTTTGTCATTCACCCAACCGTCGCCGCCGTTCATCGGCTCGCGAGGTTGCCTGCATCAACAGTCCGATTGAATGGCGGTTCTAATCTGGAGAACCGCGATGCAACATTCGTCAGCCCTCCCTGTTATCTTGACCGGCGACAGAACCACCGGCCCGTTGCACCTGGGGCACTACGTCGGTTCGTTGAAGAACCGCGTCACCCTACAGACGACACACCAGCAGTACCTGCTGCTGGCGGATGCCCAGGCACTCACGGACAACGCGCACAATCCTGGTCGGGTGCGTGACAATGTCCTTGAGATCGCGACAGACTACCTGGCTGTCGGGATCGACCCGAACCAGAGCACGATCTGTCTTCAATCGCATCTTCCGGCATTGGCCGATTTGACCCTGCTGTACATGAACTATGTGACGGTGGCCCGGCTTGAGCGCAACCCAACCATCAAGGACGAAATCCAGGCGCGAGGTTTTGGCAGAGATATTCCAGCAGGCTTTCTCTGCTATCCCGTCGCCCAGGCCGCCGACATCACCGGTTTCAAAGCGACGATTGTCCCGGTTGGGGAAGACCAAGCTCCATTGATCGAGCAAACCAATGAGGTCGTTCGCCGCATCAATCGCCAAGCTGGTCTTGACGTGTTGCCCGAAGTCCGCGCGCTTATTCCTCGCGTCGGACGCCTTCCCGGCATCGACGGCAAAGCCAAAATGAGCAAGTCGCAGGGCAACGCTATTCAGCTATCAGCCACGGCCGATGAAATACGTGAAGCTGTCCGGCGCATGTTCACTGATCCAAACCATCTAAAGGCATCCGACCCAGGTCGCGTCGAAGGCAACGTGGTTTTCACGTACCTAGATGCGTTCGACGAAGATCACGCTGCGGTTGAGGATTTGAAGGCACGCTATATCCGTGGCGGTTTGGGCGACAGCATTGTGAAGAAACGTCTGGATGACGTGCTGCAGGCGCTTCTCGCGCCAATCCGAGACCGTCGCCGCGGACTCGCTCGTGATCCCGGCTATGTGCTGCAAGTTGTCAAGCGCGGCACTGCGCGAGCGCGTGAGATCACAGATGCCACTTTGCGCGATGTTCGCGCCGCGCTTGGTCTATTCACCCTGAATTAATCGGATTGGGGCCAAGCCAGGGCATGTCCGGATTTGGCCCGACGCTGCCTGTAATCGACGGGCAGAGCATGTCCGCTCTGCCCGGGAAGTTCAGACGTCAACTTGTTCTGCTATTGCGAGCGCGTCGTCCACCTCAATTCCCAAATATCGAACAGTGCTCTCGATTTTGGTGTGCCCCAGGAGGAGCTGCACGGCCCGCAAGTTGCCGGTGCGCCTGTAGATAAGGGTCGCCTTTGTTCGACGCAGTGAGTGCGTCCCGAACAGGTGGGGATCCATCCCTATGTCGGTAAGCCAATCGGACAAGAGCCGCGCGTACTGCCGAGTGGTTAGGCTGCGGCCAGGTCCTCGCCGACCGGTGAATAAATATTCGCCCGGTTTCTTACTGGTCGCCCTCAGATAATCATCGATAGCTTGGCGCGTTGACTCTGTAATTTCGACTTGACCGGCCGTCCCGTTTTCTTTTGTCGGACGCTCGCGCGGTCGGCTGCATAGCCGCTTGGCGCGACGTCGTCGACTTTCAGGGCTACTACGTCGCGGCCACGAAGTTTGCTATCGATAGCAACGTTGATCAGCGCCAAATCACGGGTCCGGCCTTCAACCTGAAGCTTCGTCCGGATTGCCCAGACGTGCTTCGGCCGGTTGGCGGCTTGGCGCCGACGATCTTACCCGTATCCCATGGGACGTACTTCGAGACGTTCTCATTGGTGCTTGGGACATCGGTCATGATGACCTCCTCAGTTAATGAGGATGGCCATTCTCAAGCTGTAACCTTCTGAATCTGCGTCGGCTTTCAGAGAATTGGAGACGTACATTGTCCAATTCTACCGATCGGAAGGACGCAATTGACCCACAGCGGAAGTTTTCTCGTTGAAGGCCGGCATCAAACAACGCGGCCTTGTGCTAGTCCTCGGGACCACGACTGACGCTTGTTCGCGAGGTAACGATGAAAGCATATCTGGTGCTTGACCTGTCGGTGAATGATTTTGGGGGCTTTAAGAAATACATCGCCGAAATCCCTGCATTCATCGAAAAGCATTCCGGAAAATACATAGTTCAAGGAGTGCAACCAACGACAATTGAGGGCGATTGGAACCCCGAACGTATGGTCATTATCGAATTTCCAGCACGCGAAAAGGCAGAAGCATTTCTAAATGACCATGACATTCAAGCCCTATTCAAGGTGCGCCATAACACGACGACAAGCAAACTAGTGCTTGTCGACGGGTGCACGTAACCGCTTGCCCGCTGTTGGCCCTTTCGGACCTGACGGGCCGGACTGAGGAGGTCCGTCTATGGGGGCAAAGCAGACCTTAGCGATGCCGTCGCCGACTTCCGAAAACGACCGATAGTGTTGCAAAAGTCCCAAAACGCGGTGCGAATAATTTTCCGCTAAAAAGCGAACCAAGCGACAGTCGTCGATCGATGTACCCTCCAGCGCGCCAACGAAGTTGCTAGTGAGTTGTGCGCTAGTCGATGTGGTCCTCCACATTCTTACTCGATTGTCGCGCCTATGGCCCTGGAAAACTATCTTCGGTGACCCAAAAGACTTCTGCAACACTATCGACCCGTTGCGGACATTTGTCGAAAAGAGCTGGGCTCATGATTGTGGGTCTACGAAACATTCAATGCCGAACCCCAGCCCAAGTTCGACCAGCTTCACAAGCGCGGCATGCGGTATCTCATCCGACAAATATCCGTCTCCCAAGAATTGAACGATAAGGCTTGCCTCCCCACCCGTCTGCCGCAGGTTTGCAAAGAACGCTTTGTGAGGCTCAAGGCGATCTAGCAAGCTCGTCACCTCTGCGGCAAACCACTGATCCTTGGTACTACACGCCATGCAATGTCTCCATCGCGTGTCCCTGTAATTTCCCGCAAGGAGCCGGCCTTTCGGCGTCTTTCTTGGATCCCCGCCACGTTGGGCAACGTGAGCTTCCAGGCCAAGGGCAGCGCTGATCTCTGTCGGATCCAATGTTGGGTGGACAATGAAGAGTTCGACATGGAAGCGTTTTGCCGGGCCCTTGTCTTCTGTATCCTGCTGTGTCACTCGGCGCACCGGGTTTTCACTTTTTGTGGAGACCTCTGCTCTGAGCCTGGCCTCAGACCGCTCATTTGACGAATAGCAACTTAGATTGAAGGCTACTTAATCAGTTTCGCAAGAGTTGTTCTCATCTGGTGCCATGTCGCCTTTTGGGCCCTTTTGAGACATGCCGACCGGCCCTGACGATGTCCGTTCACCAGGGCACACCGAAAGTCTTCGTCGGACGGTGAAAACGACGCTTTTGATCATAAGCAGACGTCACTGACCCGGCGCGACGCTCAGCTGAAATGTCGCCACTAGGATGCGCCAGCTTTCGGCAAAGCGAATGACGTTGTGCGACTGCCGCCACTGCCATGCCAAGCTTCCATCAGGCCGAAGATTTTTTCATGCCACGGTCGGGAGAGCACTGCACTCGAACGACCTCTAAATCGTGCCTGGCCTCCTGTTCGCCTAGATTGGAGCCCATCATTGGATTTTCCGTAGATTATCTGGCTCGCGATGAAGTCATCTAAGCCCCGGGAATGGACCGAACTAGAGGTTAAGACCCTGATCTCCATGAGCGGGCAGCGGCATAGTGCGGCAGAAATATCGAAGTCCCTTGGACGCTACGTTGGTTCGGTGAAAACGAAAGCGCGGGAGCTTGGATTAGTAGCTGTCAAAAAGCGATCAAAGTCCCGCCGGTGGGGCGCGAACTGATGACCATTGGAGATGGAAGCGGCGCTCCCGCGTTAAATTGGCTATCATCCAGTCAGATCACCGAGCGCACGCCGCAACTTGCGTTGCGTCCGAAGGCATCGAATGACGTCACCCAGGCCCTGGCGGGCGGCGGCAGCACCACGATCGCCGCGGTGGCCGGACTACCGAGTCGCTCACTCTCGGCGCATCATCGCTTCCTTAGCCAACGGCTTGTCCTCGTCGAACTTCACGCAGGCGCTGCGCGATCTTGGAACGGGCGGCAGTTGATGAGCGCTCCCACGAAACGGCCGCGGAAGCGCCGGTACTTCTGAAAATCGGCCTCGATTCGTTTTGACGAACAGGAGCGGGGCTACCCGCTCCGCTGATGACGGAGCCGTCGTCACGGCTGCTCGCATGGACTATGCGGCGCGGGTTTTGTTTTTTCCCGATCGGGCGACCTTTGCCTTTTTAGTGGATTTCGTCGCAACCAATCTCGTGTCGGTGGGCGCTGCGGCGGCAGCGTTGCTGCCTGAGCTTTCAACTGATGTCGTGAGAATTTCGCGTTGAGCATTGAGCCAATAGATGTCCGCCTGGCCCTCGGGTTGACCATCGGCGATCCAGAGGTGGTAGGCACGTTCGCGAATGGCCTCGTCCAGATTTGGCATGGGATTCTCCTTTCATGATGCGCCCGGCCCCGGCAGGCAAAGTCTTGCTCCGTAAGGTTAACGGAACGTTAACCGCGTGTGTCGGTTGGATTGCCTGTCGGATTGCGATCAGCCGGTCTCTTTGAAGCGCGTCAAGATCGCAGCGGCGGGTGAGGGACGAGCCTGCCGCTGCCCGGCAGCGCGATCGGCTCGTGGAACTTACGGCCCCAGCCTGATGAACGCTCTGGCATCTCCTCGCCCGGAGATATCCAACCGGAGGCGACTGAGCGGCGCAGGGTTGCGCCAAAGCTGGAGCTTTGTGGTCAGGTGCACCAGCATGGCCTCGCTCGGCAGCAGCGCGGATCAGGCCGGCCGTAGTCGGCATGTGGGTTTTGTCTTGCACCTCGCGCTCGAAAATTTCGTCGGGTACCGCCTCGAGTTTCTGCCAGCGCGAGGATTGATCGTAAGAAATGTCCACATTGGAAAGCCCCGTGTCCGCCGAGGCGTTTTTTGGCCGCCCGTCGCGTTTGGCAGCGGTCTGTTCGCAGCCGATGCAACCCGGGCAGCGGCGTTTGGTACTTGATAGATCAAAAACTCGACTAATCCGTAAAAACGACCACGCATGTTCACCGCCGTTCCGCTTCCAGGTCACATCCACAGCGTTCCCGAGGAGCGTTGCGCCAGGCAATTCTTGCTTGCGCACCCCGACGAGATACATGCCCTGGCTGCGGTACAGGGGGCTGGATTGAGCCAACGCGGTTTTCTCGCGGAGCGCGCACACAAGAGAGCTCCTCTGGTTTGCGATGATATGAAAATTGAACCGTTCGGAAAGCCAGCAGTCTGGATGTACCAATTTTGGCAATAGCTGTTGGCCGCTGTCAGAACCGATCCTTGACGCGGTTGCAAGCCGGATACGTTGTCTTAGCGTTTCGGGCGATCGGCCCGTGGCTAGGGAGCAGTCGCTATCCCTATCCCGATAATCGCCAGCGATATGACGATCACCAGCACGTCAATCGTCAGCCATGTGGGTATGCGTTTCGTAGGTTGGGTCATAGCGTGTGCCCTCTGCGCCTACGTTATGTATCGGATGACGCAAAATGGCTATGAACGAGTTCACTGCCTTGGCGACGCGCCGCGGGCTATGTTGATCGCATCCTCAAAGGGGGCGCGTCCGGCGGAGCTTCCCGTCGAGCAGGCGATGGACATTACCCTGAATATCAACCTCAAGACCGCTAAGGCTCTCGGCCTCGACATTCCAATTACGCTGCTCGGCCGCGCCGACGAGGTGATTAGCGACGATAATTGCTGCGGTGCCTGAGTCCGTTCCTTGCACCGTAAACAACACACCCAAAGGGCCGCTTTTTCCCTTGGGCCGTGACAACAGGTGGACATAATAGAACATCGCCAAGCAGCATCATGTGTTGGGGTCGTGAATGACATAAACGCGCAAGGGATCAAAACGATGAGTGAAACCCCATATCGAAGGTAAGCCATCTGCATTCGACCCAGCTGATATCACCGCGTTATCGCACCTCTATCGCGGCGAGCTGTACCGTAGCACGGTCTGGCGTACACGCCTCGATGCAACGACCAATTGGGCGGTCCTTACAACCGGTATCGCACTGTCACTCACGTTTAGCAGCGAATCCGCGTCCCCTCTGCCGCTGGTGCTTGTCGGGCTCTTGGTTGCTACCTTCTTATTCATCGAGGCGCGGCGTTACCGCTTCTTTGATTTTTGGCGCATGCGCGCGCATGTCCTCGAAGTCCAATTCTTTGGGCCAATTCTCCGCGGCGAGGGCGTTCAGGTCGAGAATGGCTGGAACGAGATTCTCTACCAGGATTACCGAGCCCCTAACCTTCATATTACCTACGCTGAGGCAGTGGGCCGCAGGCTTCGCAACAACTACAGCTGGATTTTCGCGATCCAGGTGACCGCGTACGTCGGTAAACTGCTGATCCATCCGGCGCCGGTCGCCTCGGTGCAGGAGTTCTGGCTGCGAGCAGCGATTGGGCCCATTCCCGGTCAATTCGTCCTGCTGGCCGGACTCGCATTCCACGCAACATGGATCGCGATTGCGATTGCCACATATAGAAGCCGAAGGGGCGCAGGGCGCGCGCGGCCCCAGACTCCCGAGAGGGATCGGTTACTCGATCTTGCACGAGGATAGGGGTAATCACGCAAGTGCTGCTGGCGACACCGCTGCGCTCATCGTGCTTTAGTCCGCTGTTGGCACCTTTGAGACATGCCGGCGGACACTGAGAATGTCTGTTCATCGGGGTAGACCGGAAGTCGCCGTAGTCCGGCCAAACCGACGCGATTGACCCAACTCGGACATCCGCCGCGCGTTTGAGCCGCGCATCCTCAGGGCCTAGTTGATGCAGCAATGGCCTGCTTAGTCTCCGGTCGGCGTGATCCGAAATTCAACAACCTCGGGCCGCCCGCGAAGATATGAAGATCTTGTTCCCTGCCCCAACTCTGCGCTCAGAAGGAGTAATCCTTTTGAATGGATGGCCGGTGATAACTGTCCTGGCATACCATTTGTTGGCTGCCGGATGAGCCAGTGGGCGGCGTCGTCAGCTCCTCTCTCGGGCTTTTCTCTCGCGAGGGGCGAATCGTGGATCATGGACCGCTTCCCGTAGGTTGAAATTCCCAGTGACTCTTGACAACGATGAGGGTCCGTAATGACAAAATTTGCATTTGTTGCTTTTGCCCTCGCCCTGTCTGCCGCATCGGTCAATCTGGCGAAGGCCGATCAGCGGGGGCCGGACTGGATGCCCGCCCTGCACCTGATCGATAAGGTTCTTAACTCTGGCTATACCCACGTAACCAAACTCGAAGTCGACGATGGCCGATGGGAAGGCGAGGGTCTTAAGAACGGACAGAAGATGGAATTTCATGCCGATCCCAAGACCGGCGTGATTACCTCCGAAAAGCTCGATGACTAAGAGCGAAGAGGCCGCCTCAGGCGGCCTTTCGCGTTGCTGGGCGTTCACGAAAGGTTAAGGTCCGTTTCGTCAATTGGGTTGACAGCATACCGAGCGGTCCGCGAGGGAGTATGCTGTTCCGGTGAGTTACGGATTACGTGCAATCGAGGAGGAATCAATGCGGTACCTCAGCATCACCGGCACTCTCCTTGTCATGCTGTCGTTGGGCGCCTCGCTCGATCCCACGCTCGCCAAAAGCAAGCGCGAAACGGCGGCGCTGCTGCAAGCGAAGGTCACGCTTTCCGCTGCGATTTCCGTCGCTCAGAAGGAGATCCCCGGAGGAAAACCGGTCGATGCAGATTTGGTGGCAACAAAGGGCGGTAAAGTCATCTACTCCATCGAACTGGCAAAAGACGACGCGCACAACCTACACAAGGTGAGCGTTGATATGCAAACCGGGAGCGTCATCGAGGTCACGCGGAAAAACGTGGCAGCGAAGGATTTGGAGCGGGTGAAGGCCGTTGAGCAAGCCAAGGTCACGATGATTGAAGCAATTGCACTTGCTGAAAAGCGGTTTCCCGGCGGCATAATTGCCGCCGCCGAGGCCAAGCCTAGAAGAGGCCAAGTGGTTTACGTGGTAGACATCGAGCAGAATGGGTTGCGCGTTGTGCACGTGGATCCCGACAGCGGCCGCGTGCTCAGCGCAGCACGCAAATTGGATGACTGAGCGGAGGAAGGCGCTCCGCCTCCGCCCGAACGATACCGCGGCCGACGCAGCTCGGGCGGCGGCGGTTCCTGGCAAAGCGCGTAGTTCACTGCCATTTCCAAGTAATCGTTATATCCTTATGATCGCGATGGCGTCGGGAAGATTGACACCGGCGCTCAGCACAAACTTCCCCGTCCTGCCATGTGCAGGCGGGGCTTTCTGTCGGGCCCAACGATAGTGAAAGAGACCAAATTCCTCCGCAAGCAGGCCGATTAGGCTGAGCGGATTGGCCCAGGCCGTGACGGATGTCGAAATCTCGCAACGATACATGAGCATGGCGCGGGCCTATCGCAGTCAGGCCGACATTCTAAAGGCAAAGCGGAAGGCCGCGAAGAAAAAGGGTTAGTGGTTAGCAACCCTTACATTGCGGCCGAATTGATCGTTACGCGCAAAGGAGGCTAAGCAATGAACAAATTGGCGACAGTTGTTTTCACTGCGGCCCTTTCAGCAAGTTCGCTGAACCTCGTCAAGGCCGATCAGCCGGGAACGGACTGGATGCCTGCCGAACAGGTAAAGCAAAAGGTTCTTCAGTCAGGTTATACGGAGGTCACCAAACTAGAAGCCGACGACGGTCAATGGGAAGGCGAAGGCATCAAGAACGGCCAGAAGATGGACTTTCACGCCGATCCGAAGACCGGCGTAATCACGTCCGAAAAGGTCGACGACTAAGAGCGTCGGGTGCCGCCTCGGTTGACGGACATTTCAAGCCAAACATTGGCGCAACGTCGCCTATTGGCACAAAGCGTCAGTTTGCGCGGTGCAAGGCTATGTCCGAAGTTGGGGGTAAAGCCGACCTGCCGGTTGCACGTCCGGACTTCTCAGTTTGACCCAA
>NZ_JADPKF010000104.1:0-12226 GCF_023073815.1 Bradyrhizobium sp. 157
TCGATGAAGTCTGGTGACCCTAATGGTTGCTCGCCAACCTGTCCGCTAATGAGACCAACGATGCGTGCGTACTCCCATCAAGGCCACGGCCCGCGAGCCGATCAAACAGGCCGGATACATATCAGCGACTTCCGCAATCCGCGCACAGTCTCTCTTGCGAAACGCAGGTCCGCTATGCCCCCGGAAAGCTGACCTCAATGAGAGGTGCCGCCACTTCCCTCATGGGCCAAAACAGCGGACCTGACTGGCCGAGCAGAGCCTCGGCGTCTTTAGCGTGCACCCTCGGCACTAAAGCCGTCGCAGCGCCACCGTCTCGATGACGTGATCGGCGCCCTTCGTGAGGATCAGTGTCGCGCGTGGCCGCGTCGGCAGAATGTTTTCCTCGAGATTGGCGAGATTGGTGCGCTCCCAGATCGCCATTGCGGTGGCGACCGCTTCATCGTCCGACAGCAGCGAATAACGGTGGAAGTGGGACTTTGGATCGTGGAACGCGGTGTCGCGGAAGGTCAGAAAGCGCTGCACGTACCAATCGCGCATCACCGACACGTCCGCGTCGATATAAATGGAGAAGTCGAAAAAGTCGGAGACAACGGGCACTGCTTTGCCGTCGCGCGGCAACGGAGCGGTCTGCAGGACATTGATGCCCTCGACAATGAGGATGTCGGGCCGGTCGACGTCCTGCCACTGGTTCGCAACGATGTCGTAAGTCAAATGCGAATAGACCGGGGCCCGCACGGGGCTTCGTCCGGCTTTGATGTCGCTTAGGAACGACAACAACCGCGCCCGATCGTAGCTCTCCGGAAATCCCTTCTTCTGCATCAGCCCTCGACGCTCCAGCACCGCTTTGGGATAGAGAAAGCCATCGGTTGTCACCAGATCGACTTTGGGTCGCGGCGACCATCGTGCGAGCAGCGCCTGCAGGACGCGCGCGGTGGTCGACTTGCCCACCGCAGCCGAGCCAGCGATACCGATGATGTAGGGGACCTTGCGGTCGCGCATCCCGAGAAACTGACGCTGCGCGTAATAGAGCCGATGCGCGGCATCGACGTAGATCGACAACAGGCGCGAGAGCGGCAGATAGATTTCCTCGACCTCCTTGAGGTCAAGGCGGTCATGCATCGAACGCAACTGCGAGAACTCGCCGGGTTCCAGCGTCATCGGTGTGTCGTCGCGCAACGCCGCCCACTGCTCGCGCGAAAAAATTCGGTAGGGGTTGTATCTCTGGTCGGGAGCGCGGATATCCATGTCACGGTCTCGCTGCTGAATTAGGTGAGCCGGCAATTCGTCCTCAGCGAGGTGCCGGCCCCTAATACCCGTAGCGAACTTATCGGCTGCGATGATGCTTGTCAGCCTCGATAGTCCGCTTTGAGTCAACAGGCGACCTGCCCGCGACCCTCGATCCCGTAAGGCGGCTCGAAAGGGTTGGGGACCTCCTGCAGGGTAACGCTTGAGGTCAGCTAAGGGTCGAGTTCGTGTCGAAAGTCGCAACGGCTCATGCGCGACGAGCGGCGAACGCCGCTTCGACGCTGGGCATGACCAACCATCCAATGCCTTCGCCCATAGCGTCTAGCTCCTTGGCAGTGCTCGATGAGACGTGCAGGAATTGGGCCTCGCAGATAAAATGCACCATGAGTATCGAGGCATCGATGCGCCCGGCCACGCCGTGAAGGTTGAACTCCTCGTTGAAGTCGCTGGCCTCGCGGAGCCCCCGCACTATGTGCGTCGCGTCGATCTTGCGGGCGTAGGCTATCAGGCTCTGATTGGTGAACTCACCGACCTCCAGCGCGCCATCGAATAGCAATTCGCCCGAGGCCGCAGCGTCAGTGGTGGCGATTGCCTCAGGCCAATGCTCCAAAATTGACCGCACAATGAACCGCTGGCTTTCCTTGACGCCGAAGGTGCGCTGCTTCTTGACGTTAGTTCCGATTGCGACGTGAACAGCATCAAAGGTCCTCAGCGCCTTCCCGATGATGTCCAGATGTCCGCGCGTGATGGGATCGAACGATCCCGCGTAGAGGGCTTTAGTCCTGCCGATTTTGCGCATGTGAATTGTCAGCCTCCGCTCACGATCCCGGAACCTGACCTTTCCACAAGGTGGGCTGAAGACACAAGTATCCACCCACTCGCCAGACAGGTTTGCGAGACCCCGAATGTCGGCTTCGGGTCAAAATGCGAAGAACTCACCGTGAGCAAACCTAGTCCGCTACACGTCCATGAGCCGACCTCAATGCTACGTGCCGCCACTTCACCTACGGGCCAATAGCGGAAGTATCAGGGAGGCCGCGCCACTTTGCATTCGTGCCAGCAGGAAAAATTCTTTCAAGCATCGACTTCTCCCTCTCGCTCGAGCGGTTTCTCTTGCGCGTCGAGCCGCATGACGTACAGCGTTGCCAGCAAGCCCATTCCCGAGGACAGCAGCATCATTGCCAACAGGGTTGGGGCGGCATTCGCTTCGGTCAGAACCATGCCCGTGATCGCGGACAGGAATGCCCCGCCGCCGACCGTCAACGCAGCTGACAGTCCCGACGCGCTGCCTGCCATTTCCGGCCGAACCGAGACGACACCCGCATTGCTGCTCGGGATCGCCAACCCGTTGCCGAGACCAACGCAACCACAGGCGCCGAAATAGATCGACAAACTCACCACGCTATAAAGGCAAAGCAGGATTCCCAGAATCAAGCCCGCACATGCGACCAATCCGCCCGTCAGCATCATGGTCGTGAGCCCATAGTGTTCGGAGAAGCGGCCGCACAGAAAACTACCGAGAACAAAGCCGGCTGCGATGGTTCCCATATAGAAACCAAGCTGTGCGGCGGAAATCCGGAACGTGGAGACAGCGACAAGCGACGCTCCACCAATGAAGACGAAGAACGCCCCCCTGGAAAACGTCATGCACAGCGCGTAACCCCAAAAGCGCCCTGATCCCACGAGCGTCCCGTACGATCGAACTTGCCGAGTAAACGTAGCTGCGGGCGTTTTGTTGGTCTCCCGCAGATCGACCCAGCACAGCGCGAGAGTCGCGCCGCCCATGACGAGAAAAGCCCAGAAACTGGCCCTCCATCCGTACAGATCATCGAGCGCGCCACCAAGCATCGGGGCCAGCATGGGAGCGATGGCCGAGGTCATGGCCACGTAGCCGATGGAGCTCGCTGCTTTGCTGCCGGCGGAGACATCCCGAATAATGGCAACAGAAACGGCGTAGGCGGGGGCGATAACCGCCTGCATCAGGCGGAAGGTGAGAAACACCCAGACGTTGGACGTCAACAGGCAGCCCAGCGAGGCGACAAGGAAAAGCAGCAAGGCGGCAAGGATCACAGGCCGCCTGCCCACGCGATCCGACAACGGCCCCATCACGAGCTGCAGCACGCAGCTCACGGCCGCATATCCGGCGATACACAGATTGACGAGCGCATAGCCCGCCTGAAACTCACTGGCAATGTTTGCCAATGAGGGCAGGAACATGTTGAGAGATACCACCGACAGGCCGCTCAGCACGATCAAGGTCATCAGGGCCGGCGGGTCTGCGGCTTTTCCAGGCATGGTATCCTCTTCTCAATCTGACAGGCCGGCCAGAAATTTGCTCAAAAAAAAAGCCCCCGAACTTGTCGGGGGCGCACGGGGTACCGGCATTGGTGCCGTTACCGGTCCATGCGCCAGCGCCCTACTACGACGGTTGCGATCGTCATCTCGAATATCTCCAATGATCTGCGCCCAGTGTAGAAACTCGCTCTGTGAGTGTCAACGATCGGCGAGGCAGCGCCTAACGGGTGTGCGTTTGGTCGATGATGTCGGCCCCCCGGACAGAGATGCGATGCTCTGCCCGCCTCACGAACGGTGGAGACAGGCCAACAGCGGGCATTCAGGAAGGGGGCGTCGTGCTTAGCACCGAACCGACAATTCCAAGCCGCCTTGGAAGGGCAATGTCATTGTGGTGAAGCCGTTGACCGGATCATTAAGAAACGCGAAATAATCTGCATAGGACGCTCGATGATCTTTTGTGTTGTCACACACCACAACCGCACCGTCTGAAAGATGCGGCGCGATCAATTCTATTGCGGGGCGTGCCATGGCGATCCAAACGTCCATGAGGACGAAGTCGATTGGCCTGTCGATCTGCTTTAGGGTCTCGCGAAGATCGCCTTCGCGGAGATTGATAAATCGCCCCAAGCCTGCCTGCGCAAAGTTTGCCCGTGCCGCGGCCGCTTTGTTCGGTTCATACTCGGTTCCGATCACCACTCCTTCCCCGCCGAATAGACTAACATTGTCGCGCACCGCTGCGGCAAGATAGATTGTCGACACACCATACGATGTACCAACCTCGATGATCGTGGAGGCTTTTTTGGCGCGGCATAGCTGGTAACAAAACTCTGCCTTATCGCGATCAAGCGCGACAAGCTTATCGCTCCGAAAGGCTCTAATTTCTACTACGCTTGGTGCATGTTCATTGGTGTCCGGGTCCTCGAATGCCCGGATCAACGCAGCTTGCTCGTCGCTCTTAGCATGAAGAACATCAAGAAGATCCTGCAAATATTGATCGCCGACAACGGACATCGCTTGCTCCCTTCGTTGGCATTACCCACACAGGTTCAACGGGTGTGATCTCAGCCCGCACGGCAAGCACCCCGGACGCACGAAGCGTTTCAGGCCGACGGGACGCCGTCAAGCACCGCAATCAAATGTCTGTTTTGGGTCTAAATGCGAAGAACTCACCGTGAGCAAACCTAGTCTGCTACACGTCCATGAGCGGACCTCGATGCAACGTGCCGCCACTTCACCTACGGGCCAACAACAGACCTCAGCCAAGAGAGCTTGCCACTGGGCTTGTTGTCCGCAGATGGAGGCTTTGCTGCCTACGTGGTAGAGTTGCCTATGGTTCGCAAAAAGCAGCAAGCCCCGTTGGCATTTAAGAGCGCATCCAAGCTTGGGGACTGGCTTGAGAAGCACCATGGCACTGCGACCGAACTCTGGGTGCGGATCTTCAAATCAGACACGGGCGTGCCGTCGGTGACGTGGAACGATTGCGTTATTGAGTCCATCCGCGTCGGTTGGATCGATGGCCAGATGAAACCTTTTGACGACATGTCGTACTTGCAACGACTTACCCCGAGGAAGGTGAATTCCAATTGGTCGGCCAAGAACTGCCGTCATGCAACAACCCTGATCGCTGAAGGGCGGATGCTTCCCGCTGGATTGGCTCAGGTCGAAGCGGCCAAGTCGGATGGACGATGGGACACCGCATACGCGGGCTCAGCGGACATGACTATCCCGCAAGACTTTCTCGACGCCTTGGAGGATATGCCCGCGGCGAAAGCGTTCTTCGCGACGCTCGATCGCAGAAATCTCTATTCAATCTACTATCGCCTTCATACAGCGAAGAAGCCCGAGACGCGCGCCAGACGGATCGCGCAAATTGTTGCGAAACTGGATCGTGGCGAGAAGTTTCACTGACCCATGCAGGCGGGCGGCGTGCCTGCCGCCTCGAGTACAGATGGACCCGTCAACGTGGGTGGGAGCAAAAGTTTCGTCCGGGCCGGGTCGAACTAGCGCCGTCGCGCCGCGTCCCTGTCGCCCTTCCACGCCGAGAACGCCTTGAACGCTTCCAGCCTGACCTCCTCGCTTGGCGTGGCGTCGGGATGCAGCGCCTTCGCGATCAGACTGCTTGCCTTGAAGGTCAGGCCGCCCACGTTTGCGATCTCGTTGTTGTACCAGTCCCACATTTGACGAAGTTGGGATTGCAGCTCGTTGTTCTTCTCCGTGAGGCAGGCAATTTCGCTGATCGCCTTGGTCTGGGCAGACTTGGCGGCACTCTCCCGGCGAGCAAGCGCCGTCTCTAGGTCGAGTACGCGCTGGCGCAACAGGTCGTTCTCGGCCTGTGCCAGTGCCAGCTCCGCCTTGTCGGTTGCGGCACGCAATGTCTCGATCCCCGCGTCCCGCTTGGTGCGCCAGTGCGCCTGCCGTTCTGCATTTCTTATCATGATGAAAGCCACCGGGTCACTCGATTGCACCACAGCGTGTCGGGGAGTGCGCGTGGGAGCCGCGCTCAACTTGAACGATTGCCTTCCTGCTCAACCATCAGCATCCGCTCGATGCGGTTGGCTTGCTCTTTCGTCAGATCAACCGCCAGACTGGTCCCAATCATTGCCCGCCCTACGTTGCCGATCGTAAAACATCCAGCCCTTGGCGCCCTGGCGAACCAAAAATCTGGATGGAGGAGATGCCGTGTCGCGCTCCCTCATACCCCGCGTATTGATCATCGGACCATCACCTCACTCCTTCGATCAGCGTCCTCAAGCCGGGCGCATCGTTCCCCCTTAGGAGCAAAACGCCAAGCATTGCCAAGTAGTGTGGCAATTCGCAATCGGGGACTGGCGTTCAAATTACTGACGAACGAGGCGACTGCGTCTTTAAGATCGCCTCGGTCGAGACAATCGAAGGCCCGTTGCTTGCACCGCTCGAAATATCTATCGCGCGGCATGTCAGTTATCGGGGAACGTTCGATTTTCGCCTCCCCAACCGATGACCGTTTCCAATCCAGTCATGCAGGCTGGACGGAACGGACTTGGCCTGTCTGTTCGAAAAGAAACAAACAGAGCCTCTTTTAGTCGCAGTGTGGGAATTGGGACACAGAGGCGCGCATTGCGAGCGCGCCTGTCCACCCAGGGCACACGGGAAAAGGGTCTTTGTTCGTGGGATGTCGGCCTGGGGTCAATCGCGTCGTTTTGACGTTCGCCCAGCCACTTCCGGTCTACCCCGAGCAACGGACATTGTCAGCGCCGGTAGACAGGTCTGTTTCGTGCCAACATGCGACATGGCGGCGACTTACACCTAATTTCTGCACGGGCTAACCCGTTAGAACTGATGGATCGAATTTTCGGTGCAGAATTGTTGATTTCTGCACACCGGGCCGCAGGTCTTTTGAGAGGCGGATCGGGTGAGCTCGGTCAGCCCACCTTGTCGCCCATCCACATCGCTCCCAAAGCATGGCAGTCGGGATCAGCGAGGTCGCGGGTGTACATGAAGCCATGGTCTTCTATTGGATTGATGTCGGCGGTGCCGCCATTTGCGGCGGCTGCGCCGTTCATCGCATCGACAGCGTCGCGGCTGTCGCACGACAGAGCAAGCATCACTTCGCTCGACGTTTTTGGTGGGATGGGGCGGCTTGTAAAGGTGCGCCATTTGGCATGGGTGAGCAGCATGAAGTTGATCGCTTCACTCCACACCATGCACGCAGCCGTCTCGTCGGTGAACTGAGGATTGTTCTTGAAACCGATGGCTTCGTAGAAAGCCATGGACGCCTCGAGGTCGGTGACCGGCAGGCTCACAAAAATCATCTTGCTCATCACTCTTTCCTTTACCTGTTGGGATGCCAATCTCCAGCGAGTGGCACAAAGGGCGCTAGTCCCTGCTTAAAGTCGATTGAAAGCCCGCCGAACCGACATCGAGTGTTGTTGCGTTTTCTGCAATTCTAATGGTCAAGATGGCTTGAATTTTGCACCTAAGCCAAAGCAGCGCGAGGTCGGTTCAGGGGTCATTAGCGGACAGGCAAAGCACCGACGCCGATGTCCGCTTTCGTTACGACACGGCCTCAACGCTCTTCATCAGGATGCACCCACTTGTACGGCGCAATCTCCCCCTGCTCGGTCAACTTGATCGTGCGAACGGGCGGCTGTAACGGCGCCTGCCGCAGGATCGGCATCGGAACGACCGCTCTAGCTTCCAGATCGGCGTGTCGAGCGCCCTGCGAATCGCATCCAGCGGCATGCTTGCTCGTGTCTTGCATCGGTAATATTCGATCTCCAGCCGTAACCACCGTTGCGATGTTTGGACGCGCGCCCCGTGGGATGAGGCCAAAGCGCTGCAGCGGCCGTTGCCGGACGATGCGCTCACGTCGGTGATGCGCGGCGGGGACAAGGAAGACAGGGCTGCAGCATGGCGGATAACGGTGGAAAACGCTGGCGCTGCTGATCAATGGAGGCGGCGCTCCCAGCACAGCAGCCACTCCGGCATCACGTCGAGCGCATGACACAGCTTTATCAGCTCGATCGGGTACAGCCGCGCGCGCCCGCGCTCCCAGCTCACGATCTGTGCCTCACTGTAGCCCGTCAGTTCGGCAAGCTCGCGGCGATCCATGTGGGCCTTGGCCATCGCACGCGTCAGGCGCTCGCCGATCCGTTGCTGCTTGGCAGCGTAATTCTCTTTAGGCATCGCCGCGCTTCCCTCTGTCCGACTGTAGCCTACACCAAAATGTTAGGAGACGGCAGACTTTCCCGCGCCAAAGGATGCGCGCCGTGGGATGAGGCCAAGGCGCTGCAGCGGCCCTTGCCGGACAATGCGATCAGGATCGTCGCTCGAGGAGCAGAAAAGGAAGACAAAGCCGCCGCATGAAATACGCCGCCACCCGCCCCTACGCCGAGCCCGAAAAGGCGGCGCGCCGGATCCTCGAGATCGCCAACGCCGTCGAGCTACTGCAGGGCCGCATCCACATTGAGAAGGTCAATGAGCCGTTTCTGTTTCGAGATGGCGGCAGCCCGGCTGAGTACGGCGCTGGCCTCAAGCTCGCGATCGACCGCCGCTGGCTCACGCTGCATGAGTCAGGGACTTTCGTCACCTTCACGCCCGCCGGCGCCGAGCTGTTCGCCTGACGCACTAGTCCGGTGCCACCCTTCAACGGTTGAGACGTTTTTGGTCGGGAAAGCCGGCCGATTTACTTTTGCTTCCTCTTCGTTTCTTGGTCTGGCGTGCTTACGTCGGCAGGGCTACGGGATGTGCCAACTGTTGGTGCGGGTGGACCCCCTGCGCCGGCGGCACCTGCCCCGTCGCCACTGGCGCTACCTGCGCCGCCGGCACCGGCGCCTCCACTACCTGCGCCGCCCGCACCCGCGCCGCCCGCGCCCCCGGCTCCTCCGGCACCTTGGGCGACAGCCAACGTTGAGCCGAGCGCAAAGAACAATGCTACCGCGATCGCTGATACTTTCATGGCGTCCTCCTTACAACCATGGAAGCACTTGCAATTTTTCAGGCGCTACCTTCGTTCCTATTTTTGCTGCGACAAAGTGCGTCGACGCGATATCGGCGCCATAGGAACCATTCCTCGCGTTGAGCCTAAGCCAGAGCAGCAATCGCCCGACGAAACGCGGGGAGGAAGGACATGACACCGAATTCAAAGAAGCCACTAAGGCCCGAAGATTTTCCCGTGGATGTCGAAGGTCAGAAGATAAAGAAGCAGGACGGTACTCCCATCGCAGATGCGGAGAGTCCCGCCGTCGCTGCCGAAATCGTAGAGCGCCTTAACGAAGACGAAGCCAGGCGCGAAGAAGACAAGTGGTCAGCCTGAGATATGAAGACAGCGAGCATTGAGTTTAGCGGGCACGCGACTGCGTGTCTCATTCGTAACCGGTCCGATACTGGAGCGGCGTTAGAGCTAGTCAGCGCGATCGAGCTTCCGGCACAATTTACATTGGTGGTCGCCTCTGACCGCATCAGGTGCATAGCTATTTGGCGTATGGGAAAGGTGATCGGAGTCAAATTCCTCTTGTAAGTCGTTGGGGCCATAAAAATGGCCCCGACGCGAGCCGTGCGCCGAGGCCATCAAAGTATTCACATTTCAAGAGCCAGACAGGGTAGTGGGTACCGATCTGGCCGCCCGATAGCAGCGGGAATAAATGGCAACGTCTGCCCAATATTGAACAGAAGACGGAAGGCTAAGCATTTTCAATGGCACCGGTGCAATCCGGCAACATCTTGCAGCCGCAAGCGGGCAGCGCGTCGGCTCGGATATTAGGAACGCCATCCTGCAATACCTCCTGTCACGCGTGGCAGCGCGTCATGATGCGGCGAGTTCCAGTTTTTCCCGGTCGGAACGTTTCGACCTGTGCCAGTTTGAATCAGCTTTGGTGGCGTGGAGTTTTGTTGTGTCGTTTCAGCGCAAGAAGGCGGCGGCGATCGGCGTGAAGGCGCCTTTCCCGGGATTTATCGAGCCCGCGCTGGCGACGTCGATCGAGAAAGTGCCGTCCGGCGATAGATGGATCCACGAGATCAAGTTCGATGGCTACCGCGTCCAGCTCCACATCCGTAACGACGCCATCAAGATCCTCACCCGCCGCGGCAATGACTGGACCACGCGCTTTAGCAAGGTCGCAGCCGACGCGTACCTGATTAACGCCGGTAGCGCGATTATCGACGGCGAGGTCGTGGTGCCCGGCGCCGACGGCACGACGGACTTTTCCGTGCTGCAGAACGAATTGCGCGGCAAGTCCACCTGGCTGGTGATGATCGCCTTCGACCTGCTCTACCTCAACGGCCAGGATCTGCGAAAAGTGCCGCTGATCGAGCGCAAGGCGCATCTGAAAAAGCTGATTGAGAGGACTGCGATCCAGTTCAGCGAAAGCTTTGAGATCGACGGCAAGGAGATGTTTGCCCACGCCTGCAAGGTCGGGCTTGAAGGCGTCGTTTCCAAGGTCCGCGACAGCCGCTACCCCTCGGGGCGCGGCCGGGATTGGGTCAAGAAAACCTGCGCCCAGCGCGAGACGCTAACCATCGCGGGCTTTGCTCTTGACGGCAACGATTGGGACGGCATCTATGTCGGCCGCCGCAGGGGCGATGACCTGATCTATGCCGGCAAGGTCGACCACGGCTTCGATAAGGTGTCGGCCGCCGATCTCCGCAAACGCCTGACGCCGCTGATCCGCAAAACTCAGCCCTACACCAAGCGGATCGCTCACAAGGGCATCTGGGTGGAGCCGGAGCTGCTCGCCGAGATCGAGTACAGAGCAAAATCTGCTGAGGGAAAGGTCCGCCATCCATTCTTCAAGGGGCTTCGGGAGGATTTGTGATGGCGCAGGGCGACTGGACAGAGACAGAAGTCCAAGACATCAAGGCGGCAATCATCGATGGCCTCTCAGATGAGGAAGCGGCGGAAGTTCTCGATCGCGCCGATATTGAGGAGGTTAGGAAGAAGTGTCGAGAGCTGGGAGTGGAGCCGAAAAAGCGCGAATCATGAGGGACATCCCGCGCGGCTTTCTGTTGGCCAGAGGGAGGACCTGCAATGAAGTGGTGTGCCCGCTGCGACAACTGTCATTGGGTCTGCGAGGGGCATCCGGACCAGCCGTGGTTAGGCGCGCGCGCCTGTACCTGCGGCGCTGCCGGAGCACCATGCCCGGTCTGCAATCGACCCGATGAGTCCACTGCGCCGGATCTTCCCGAGGGATTTCAGGCGGACATCGAAAGATCTCAGCAGTTGCCGCGCTACACTGGCGTCGATATGGACGATCTGGACCGGCCGGAGACCGAGCATTTCGGAAACTGTCCCGTCTGCGGCGCGCTGGTCGATATGCGCGACCTCGCCCAGGTGATGGCGCATATGCACGGCCAAAAACCAGACCCGGCACCGGACAAACACTAGGCGTGAACCCATCATCTGCCGGGCGGACGGCTCGCCATAGTCCGCTATGCTCCGATCGCGAGCAAATCCTGCATCGCAGCGAAATGACGTGCTGTGCCAGTAAGCGGCAATCGAAATGAAAGAGGCCGCCAACTAAGGCGGCCTCCGATTCGCTTAGCTCAACAGGCCCCGGACATTTTTCCACGGGCGCCGCAATTGGTCCTCATCCGCTTTCCATAGGACGCCTTCTTCGGCTGCCAGGTGCCGGCGGCAGATTTCGTCGCTCCGCTTGTAGGTTGCTGCGCCTTTACCTCCGGTGAAAAAGCAAAGACGAGCGCAGCAGCAGCAATGATCGAAAGTAGAGATTTCACTTAATCCTCCTTTGGCTTTTCGCAATGTCAGCATTAAACCACGGGAACGACTGTCGGTCTGCAACTTTCACATTAGGCCACTTTCAAACTGGCCACGACGCCCACATCCGCCGCGCCTGGGACATATTGGCAAACCCAGAACCTTTTTTCTGAATTCAGCAGACGTCCGTTAATGGGATGGACCGGCTGCTTCCCCGGCGGGGATAGTCTGCAAAGACTACACCGCAGCACCAGGAGAAGCAGCCCATGGATACCACCACTGCAGCCCTTGCCTCGATCGGCATCGACATCGGCAAGGACGTCTTCCACGTCGTTGGCTTTGGCACGAACGGCAAGATTGCTTTTCGTTGTAAGATCAAGCGGCTGGCGCTCGTTGCGATCTTTAAAAAGCTGCCTCCGAGCATCGTCGGCATGGAGGCGTGCCTCAGCGCCCATTTTGTCAGTCGGGCGCTGCGTCAACTGGGTCACCAGCCGC
>NZ_JADPKF010000009.1:0-11623 GCF_023073815.1 Bradyrhizobium sp. 157
GCGGCAATCGCTACCTGCGCGCGCTGTTCGTGCAAGCCGCTTGGGTTGTGCTGGTCAAGATCAGGTGTTGGGAGCGCTATGGCCTCAACTCTTGGATCCGAGCCGCCAAGAAACGATTGCATCACAACGTGCTGGCGATTGCGCTCGCTAACAAACTCGCCCGAATTGCCTGGGCGGTCCTCAACAAGGGACGCGCCTTCGCGAGCGTCAAGACGGAGGAGACAGCGTCCCAACCTGCTTGACCCTCGCGCCGTGCGCGGGGCCGTCAAGGCGCAGCCTGGCAGCAGAGAGCAAGACGTCAGGAAAGCACGACGGCCGGCCTTGACGACCCCTTGCGCGCGGCGCGTCTGCGCGCGCAGGCCGGGACGAAGGAACGACCGCCAGGCACAAACAAAGGAACAGCGCGAAGTGAGGAGCTATCGATGACGTAACAACACCCCTTACCCGCCGAGGTCTGCGAGAAGATGAGACGACGATGGAGAATCGGTCTTCCCGGCGCATGCGAACACTGGTGACCCAAATGGCCCGGTCGAGGCCTGTCCGCTAACCAGATCACATGCGCGCTGATATCCATGATGGCCCGGAGCACTGCGCTCCAAGCAGAGGCCGGATACATTGATGCAAGACCGCATCTACCGGATCGTCGAAATCTTCTTGCACCGCACGGCCGGACCATACATTGGGTCAATCTCGTTATTCTGACTATGCGCCGATCACTTCCGGTCTACCCCCGATAAGCAGACATTTTCCGATCCGGTCGGCACTTCGTATTTGTGCCAGTAGCGGAAGTGGTCGCTTCCTTCGATCACCTCATCTGCTTGGGCAAACGCAACGTGTCCGCCCTCCGTGTGCTCCGTCGGCATGGCCAGTCGGCTTCTCCACGCAGGGGTGACTCATCTTGCCAGTCACTTTGGTGCTGCTTGAAGTCTCCCACCCAGTTAACAACGATTAGCACGGCTTTGCAGCATTGAACTCGTCATCTCCGTTCTAATGCTCGATCATTCCAGGCATTCCAACCTCGCACCTTAAAGGAGGATGCTGTTTTGACACTCAGTTCGCATCAAGCCCATGTCATTCTTGATCGTGCAGAAGCCAAGGCGCGTGAACTGGGCCTTTCAGTCGTCGTCGCCGTTCTTGATGGAGGCGCTCATCTCAAAGCGTTTCACCGGATGGATGGTGCTGTCCTGGCATCGGTCGACATCGCAATCCGTAAAGCCTCCACCGCCGTACTGTTCCAGGCGAATAGCGAAGACGTCTGGGAGTACTGCAAGCCAGGCGCACCTGCCCAGGGCCTGCAGCTGACCAATGGCGGCCTTGCCACGTTCGGTGGCGGAATCCCACTACGCGCAGCCGATCAATCGATTGTCGGAGCCCTGGGCATCTCCGGCGGAAGCGTATCCCAGGATGTTGAAGTCGCACAGGCGGCCCACGCCGCCTTCGAAACTGAACGTAACTGAAACCAACCTCACATCGTCTACGGAAGGAGCGACATATGACTAAAACTATCCTCATTACCGGCGCAGGCTCGGGCTTTGGAAAAGGCGCTGCGATTGGTCTGGCCAAGGATGGCTACAACATCATCGCAACGGTTCACGTCGCCTCGCAGGTGACTCCGTTGCGTGAAGAGGCCAGGGCAATTGGCTTGAACAACTTTCGCGTCGAGCGACTCGACCTGACGGACCCTTACGACCTTGCGCATGCTCAGACATTCGACGTCGATGTTCTCTGGAACAACGCCGGGATGGGCGAAGCCGGTCCTGTTTTTGAGATGCCGCTGGACCTCGTGCGCAGGAACTACGAAGTCAACGTCTTCCTGCCGCTGCAGCTTACGCAAGGGTTTGTACGCAAATGGATCGACGCTAGGAAGAAGGGAAAGATCGTCTTCACTTCGTCGATGGGCGGCCTTTTCACGCCGGCTAACTGGGGCGTCTATGTCTCCACCAAGCATGCCCTGGAATCTGTAGCAGAAGCCCTGCAACAAGAGCTCAGACCGCACGGCATCAAGGTGCAGACTATTAATCCAGGTGCCTATTACACCGGTTACAATGAGACAATGGCCGACGCGCCATTCCGTTGGCTCGATGACAGCAGGCACGTCACCCGACGCGAGGACCTGCGCAAGGAGTTCGACGGCTTCCTCTCCGCCCCCGATGGTCACCTCGACGCTCGCGAGATGATCGGACGCATGATCGAAATCGTCCCTTCAGACGTGGGCAAGTTCCGCAATGTGGTCCCAAAGGCTGTCGAAGACATGCTGAAGGCACACCAGCTCGCGGCATGGGAAAATCAGATCTGAAGGCCCTACTCACATCCTCAATCGCAAAGCACCGCAAACCAACGAAACTGAAGGAGCAACATCATGCTGACGCAACATGTCATCGCAACAGTCGGATTTCTCGCAACCATGGCCGCAAACGCCGCACTCGCCGAAACTCGGAATACCAGTAGGGAGATCGAAAATAAGGCTCTCGTCGAGCAACGGTTCAAAGCATGGGCTTCCGGAACCGGAAGTCCGTATGAGATACTTGCTGACGATGCAACATGGACCATTACTGGAAACTCGCTGGCTTCGAAAACATACAGCAGTCGCGAGGCATTCATGAGCGAGGTTATCAGACCGTTTAACGCTCGCATGAGCGTTGGCCTGAAGCCGACAATCCGAAGCATCTACGCCGAGGGCGAGACGGTCATTATTCTGTTCGATGCCAAAGGAACGGCTAGCGACGGGCAGCCCTACGAGAACACCTATGCCTGGTTCCTCGATGTCAAGGACGGC
Source organism: Bradyrhizobium sp. 157 (assembly GCF_023073815.1). Lineage (NCBI taxonomy): Bacteria > Pseudomonadati > Pseudomonadota > Alphaproteobacteria > Hyphomicrobiales > Nitrobacteraceae > Bradyrhizobium > Bradyrhizobium sp. 157. Next base: position 2,777 of record NZ_JADPKF010000009.1, read on the forward strand.
CAGGTGAAGAAGGCGGTCGCATTTTTCGACAGCGTCGCCTTCAACAACCTTTGGCAAAGAGTCCAACCGGTTCAGAGCGCAGTGCGTTAGCTATTAATCGGCGACCCGTCCACCAGCGCATCTAGGACGGGTCGAAGCGACCTTAACGCCGATGGCACCGTACCATCCGGGCCGGAAACAGCGATCTCGCAAACGCTTAGCGAGGTCGTTGGCTTCCTACAACCACAACTAGCGCCAGCTCCCCTTCTGCAAACTAACATTTAGGAGGACGAAGGCGGCTAGGCCCGTGCTCGTGCACAAGACGTTGACCCACGTCGCTGGCAAGCTAGTCCCGTGTGCTCAAGCAATAAGCACGAACGATTGACCATGTGCGCAGCGCGCCGTACCACCGAACGCGGCACGGTGTCACATTCGAGCAATACCTATTACTCCGGTCTATTTGTTATTAAGTCTGCTATTCAATTGGCAATCCATACCGTAATTTCCATCACTGCCCGACAGCAAGCAGTCGACAGCCGTTTCGCTGTCATCCTGGCCGCGCCTCGGAGAAAGTAGCTCGCATCCTTCCAACCCCACCAGAAGGTCCCCGACAAGAAGCGATTGTCCTCCGTAGCAAGGCGTTGCAGCCAATGCATGCCAACGGCTCACTCGCACCGAGAAAAAGAGCGCATGACGAATCCCTCCCCCCGACCTGAGCAAGGAATTGATTTCGGTCCATTTCGACTCTTGCCAACCAAGCGATTGCTCGAGAAGGAAGGAAACCCAGTTTCGTTGGGCAGTCGGGCCCTCGACATCCTTATAGTGTTGGTCGGGCACGCCGGCGATGTCGTAGAGAAGAACGAGCTAATATCAAAGGTATGGCCAAATACTACGGTCGACGAGAGCAGCCTGCGCGTTCATATGACGTCGTTACGCAAGGCACTCGGCGATCGGAGCACAAGCGGGCGTTACATTGTAAATATTCCGGGACGAGGATACTGCTTCGTCGCCCCAATCACGAACCGGCCAGCGCCCCCGTCACCCCCTGTCTCATTGCCGCAAACTTCCGATCTCTACGGACGGCTTCCACCATTGCTACCGAGAATGATCGGACGCACCGAAGTCATTCAACGGCTGTCGGAAGACATAAGAGATCGGCGACTCATAACAATTCACGGTCCCGGCGGCATCGGAAAAACTACAACCGCCACCGCGTTAGCGCATGCTCTTCTCCCCAAGTTCGACAATGCAGTGTCATTCATTGATCTGGGTGTGATCCACGATCCCAATTCGATTCCTGGCGCCCTCGTATCGGCGCTGAGCATACCCGTTCAATCGACAGACACAAGTTCGGCCGTCGTCAATTTTCTCCGCGATCGCAGGATGCTGCTTATCCTCGATAGCTGCGAGCATATGATTGATCCGATAGCAAATCTGACAGAGCGCATCATTCAGGAGGCGCTAAGCGTCAACATCATCGCGACCAGCCGAGAGGCTCTTAGAATAGAGGGCGAGCATGTCCATCAGCTTTCTCCACTTGAAAGCCCACCAGAAGGTGAGGAGCTGACGGTTGAGCAGACTTTGTCATTTCCGGCAGCTCACCTCCTGATCGAGCGAGCGACCGCAAGTAATCACCTCTTTGAAGTAGATAATCGCGATGCTCCGGTTATTGCTGAAATCTGCCAGGGACTCGACGGAATTGCCTTGGCGATCGAGCTTGCCGCCGTCCGAATTGGCAGTCACGGGCTGCGTGAGACGGCAGAGCTGTTGGGACAACGGATGAAACTGTCGTGGCGCGGGAGACGAACCGCACAGCCCCGGCATCAGACAATGACGGCTATGCTTGATTGGAGCTACAACCTCATCGAAAGCAGCGAACAGACCGTGCTCCGCCGGCTCTCGGTTTTTACAGGCTCTTTTACTCTCGATGCCGCCCAAGCAGTCGCAGCGGACGATACTTTGGACTTGGTCAGGGTGACCAACGCGTTGGAGCAACTCGTCTCAAAATCTCTCGTTTCTACATCGATGCTCCTCGAAGGCTCGATCCGCTACAGGCTGCTCGATACGACGCGAGCGTATGCCAGTGCGAAGCTCGAGGACACGACCGAACTGACAGCTATTAAGTTGCGCCACTCGAGCTATTGGCTCAATCGACTACAACGCACTCAAGCGAACAGGGCTGTAACCGGCTATTCGCCAGGTGACGATATCGTGATCGGCGATCTCGGCAACATCCGTGCAGCGCTGGAGCATTGCTTCTCAGACAGTGGTGACGCGGCTGTCGGCGTCGTGCTCGCTGCAGCATCAGCCCCTGTCTTCATAACCTTTTCTCTCCTAAGTGAGTGCTGTCGTTGGACCGAGCAAGCACTATCGGTCCTGACCGAAGAAGCGCGGGGCTTACAATGTGAGATGGAGCTTCAGGCGGCCTATGGCCATTCGGTGATGTTCACAAGGGGCAACAGCAACACTGCGCTGGCGGCCCTCACAAGAGCGCTTCAACTGGCGGAGGCTCTAAACAATCGATTCTACCAGTTCCGGCTGTTGAGCGATTTGCATATGTTTAGGCTTCGAACAGGACGATTTCACGAAACTCTCGTGTTGGCTGAGCGAGCCAAAGCCGTTGCCGATGAAATCGGAGATCCGGTCGGACTGTCGGCAGCGCATAGGCTACTCAGCAATTCTCACCACCTCGTTGGAGATCAGATCAAAGCGCGTTCGTACCTGGAAATTTGGCAACCGCCTCCATCACAAGTCCAAGACACGAGCGCATTCAACGCAAGTCGCGTTCCGCGGATCGGCTTGAGCCGCGTACTTTGGATAATGGGCTATCCAGATCAGGCCGTAGAAGCTGCCAGGAAAGCCGATCTTGAAGCAATTAACGTCAAGAGCCCCGTGCCCGTAAGCATCGTGAACATATGGGGTTCATCCGTCTTAGGGTGGATTGGCGATTGGGATGCGGTCAACGAACGCGCGGAACGGCTGATCAAGTTTGCACGAAAATACTCTCTAGAGCCGCACATTAACATAGGCCACGGCATTAAGGGAGCCGTGCTTATCCATGGCGGGGAAATCGATCGCGGCATTGAGCTGCTGCATACTGCATTACTAAAGCTGAGAGCCGATCGATATGAGATGTATGCACCTGGCCTAAGCTTGTACTTGGCCGAAGGCCTAGAACACGCCGGTCGCCTGGAAGAGGCACTCTCCGTCGTCGATGAAACGATCGCGATTGTGAATTCCAATGGCGGCTCGGCAGAGTCGCCCGAATTCCTGCGCGTTAAGGGCGCAATTTTGGTGAAGATTGGTAATTTGGCTGAAGCGGAAGTCTGTCTGAGAAACTCGCTAGATTTAGCCGAACGGCAATCGGCCCTCTCATGGCAACTTCGAACTTCTACCAGCCTCGCAAATCTGAAGATAAGCCAGGGGAGCATAGACGAAGCGCGAACAAATCTAAGCAGATTGTACAATCGCTTTACTGAGGGATTTCAAACCAGCGATTTGATCGCGGCTAAACGAGTCCTTGATGCGATTGATCCCACTCCAGTATCGAAGTTGAAGAAATCTCCAAAAGAGAGAAATTTATAAGTAGTGTCTTCTGGTTTGGGCTGAGAGCATTCTTTGGATCGCCGAAAGCTAGAGTTTTCCGGCCTTGTTACGATGGCGTGCGGATCACGTGGATGTCCGCTTCGGGTCATTTTCGGAAGTCGACGCCCGCATCGGCGAGGGCTGCTTTGCCCCTATAAACAGACTTCGTCAGTCCGGCCTGTCAGGTCCGAAAAGTGCCACGAGCCGTAATGCTCGCAGCAAGCAAATCACGTCAGCTCTGCCTGCGAAAGGAGACCCGAGAGAGACCACGCTCAAGCTCATTCTGACTAGTCCGCGACGCACGATTAGGGCGGGCAACATGGTCCATGTGATCAAGGCGGCCTCTTCTCCATGTGTTGCAAATACTCGATCCTGTCCAATGCGCGCCCAGTCCTGCCACTGGCAAAAAGGGCAGATCAAGGGCGTCGCGAGCTGCTCGCGTCGAATGAGAACTCCTAGCCCCATTGCTCAAGAGTTGTAGAAGGCCCGGCGCTCGTGATCGGCCGACTTGTACACGGTCGACAGCGGGGAATTTTGCAGCATAGCACCCGCCGCGATTTTCCTTGAAAGCACTCTTGGACTCAGAACTGTCGCATTTCATTCCCCGGGGAAACCGGTAAGCTGAACGGACTCAACGGTGTTGATAACGCCCGGTCTTCCCCTAACGGAGAAGGATCATGAATCGCGACTCCGTGTCAGGAAAAACCCATCGGATGCGATCTTTGTGGGCCGTCTTGCTCATCTTGGTGTTCCCCGTCCACTGCCTTGCCGGTGAAGGGAAACCAATCAGGATCACCGTGGCGGCCGACCACACGAAAGCCAACGGGAAACCTTGGGACGGTATTCCAGGCCTTGGCGCGGGCCGCGGTCCGACGGACATTCCCATTCTGAACAAAGATGCGCCACCGGATCTGGCGGTCTGCGTCGTTCGTTTGGAGACGCCTCCGGAATGCAGCATGAGGTATGTGAAATTAAAGCAATATTCGATTTGCCAGAACAGCTATGAGTGCATTTTTGAGCGGGTGAGCATCCCCGATGGTCCTTTCGGGCTCATCATTCTGGATTTGGACTCACGACGGCATGACCTAGTTGGTTTGCTTTTGATGACTACTGGGAAGGCTCTTACTCTTGACCAGCGAGCCGCTTTGGAAAGTGAGATTCGGAGACGAGCCGACCAGTTGGCACCCCCTTTTTCCCGAGGAGAGAAGCAACGCAGGTTAGGGGAGATGCTTGTTGTCCCCATGGACCGCTGCGCCGAAGCAAAGGGATGTAGACTCGTCCAATCCGAAATCCGCGTGACCTCGGAGGAGTGATCCTTGCAGGGGTAGTTCCCATACCGTGCGGTTGGCCATGAGCGCGTTAGTCAAGGAGCGCGAGGCGTTCGGCGACCGGCGCGCTCATCGAGGGCTTCTCCTGCTGCGCCGGCCCGTAGGCCTTCCAGCGCCCCAACGACCGGAGAAGCCACGCGCCTGTTGGCGAACGTGATGAAGGCGAATGCGAACTCAGCAACTTTGCCTTTTGCCATGGGTAACTTGCCGGTAGGAGACACCATGCCGGCTCAGGGGATAGCACCAGAGATGCATCTCAGTAGTATTAAATGTCAAGCAGTGTCGGCACCGCAAGTATTTCAAAGTTAAATAGCCGGACACGGAGGGCGGACGGCGTGAGGCGATGTCCGTTTGGGTCCAGAAAGCGACATCGTCGACATGGACGCACAGGTCCGCTTAGTCCCCATTAACGACAACTATGCACGGGTAGCCCCAGTCGGTGGGCTTACTTGTGATCTGCCGGAATCAGAGAGGACCACGGCGACAACGAATGGTCAGTTCATCGTTGGCGAAATTCAGCGCCGTGGGGCCGAAGCTATCATCGCGCGGTTCAAGGAACTCCTGGAGTAACTGACGTGGCGCTTGTTGGCTGGTCATCGGCAATACCTTTAGGAGCCGCTACGGAGTCCGCTGGTGCGTTTCTGCCTCCGATGCTGTCCACCCGCGTGGAGCCGGTCTGACTCCTGTACGGACTCGACAGGCGCTCCTGCAGCCATTTGGCGATGGCAGTCAGCAGCCCGTCCGTACTACCACGGAGTTCTCGACTCCACTGAAGGACTGTAGGCTTTGTTGAGCCATTCGGGTGGGTGAACCCGTTGTGGCAAGGCCCGATGTGTGTCGTCCCAACGTCATGCATCGGGCCGCCTTTCAGTGTCTCCTCCGCCATCCTCACGTGTCTTTGAAAGCAGGACCTGAGTTCTGTTTTCAAATCGGCTTTGACAGCGTCTCCGATCGGGCATCGAATGCTCAATGCCGCCCGCGTTTCGTGGGCGGTCAACGAACCAAGTTGGGAGGAGACCATGGGTGAAATCAACCGGCGATCTGCTCTTATGCTCGGTGTCGCGACAGCGGGCACTGCCCTTGTTGCAGCCGATCCAACGGTGGCTCAGCCTTACCGGACCGATGAAGGCAAGGAGATCGCCCCGGGTGTCCGGGTAGTGGAGGTAAGCGAGCGCGAAGTGATGCACGGACGCGACTCGGTACTCCCAGCCTATAAGCGAATTAAGGTCGTTGACGTGGTCTCACAGCCGAAAGCAACGGAAAAGAGTGACGCCATGCGAAACGACATGGTTTGCCTCTGCCTCGATGGTGAAATGCGGATAGATCATCGCGATGGTCATGCGTTCACGGTCAAGAAAAACGACGTATGGACCTGTGTCAAAGGGGAGCCGGAAGACACCGAGAACATAGGGAATCGCGCCGCTATCATGCGAGTCATCAATCTGATACCTGCCTGAGAACCCATACGCGGTTCCGGCTCCAACAAACGCTCGGCTGTCCCCAACACCGGGGAGGGTCCGAGTTGGGTCAAAAGGCGAAGTTTCTTCGTGATCAGCGCGTGTCTGCTTTCGCCTCCAAAGCGGACCCAGACTGCACAACCTAACTTCGGGACTTCCGCCAGCCTCCCGCCCGCGCATCTGCCTCGGAACAAAACCATCGCTCGCCTGAGAACCAGTTAATCCGAGTTTGAGCGTAATACTCCTGCCCCGGTGAGTGATAGATGCGCTCGCCCGTGTTCTTGCTGATGTTGCCCTTGATGGAGCAACCGACGAGGATTGGCCCGAGCTCCGTCGCCGCGATGATGCCGCCGACGGCTGCTAAGCCGATGATCGTCGGGAACATGCCGCGAGACCTTGGAATGATGCGCCCCCTCAGAATGGCTCTTGATCTCGTTGATTGGAAGTCGAACCATCATCCAAAATCATTAAGCAACTAAATCTCCATTTCATCGCCTTTTATGAGAAGCTTCCGATCCCATGTGCAATCTCTATTCCATCACAACAAACCAAGAAGCCATCCGTGCGCTCTTCCGCATCATGAACCGCTATGTCGGCAACCTGCCGACAATGCCGGGCGTGTTTCCCGATTATCCGGCGCCGGTCGTTCGCAATGCGGGCACCGAACGCGAGTTGGTCCTGATGCGCTGGGGCATGCCACCACCCCCACGTACTGGCGGGCCGCCCGTGACTAATATCCGCAATACCTCCTCGCCGCATTGGCGGACTTGGCTGAAGCCGGAAGGCCGCTGCCTAGTGCCGTTCAACAGCTTCGCTGAGTATGCACCCGAGACGAACCCCGAGACCAAGAAAAAGGACGTCGTCTGGTTCGCGATCAATGACGATCGGCCGCTGACCTGCTTTGCTGGTATCTGGACCGAGTTCAAAGGCGATCGCGGCACGAAATCGAAGCCAATTCCGGGGCCGCATCACGTCTACGGCTTTCTCACCACGTCGCCGAACGCCATCGTCGAGCCAATCCATCCCAAGGCGATGCCGGTGATCCTGACGACCGACGAGGAACGGGACGTTTGGATGCGCGCGCCATGGGGTGAGGCGAAGGCGCTGCAGCAACCGTTGCCAGATGACGCGCTCAAGATTGTGATGCGCGGTGCGGAGAAGGAAGATCGCGGGGCGGCATGATCAGAAGGACCAGTCAATGTCCGCTTTGCTGCGCATTACAGACTGAACTCGGAAGCCGAGCTACGTCCGAAACGTGCCAACAACGGACCTCAAGAGTATCGAAATCGAAGGGCCGATCGCGCACCTTTGCGTCGTTGCCACATGTGCTCTGATATTATAGCGGTCTCGCTGATAATGAAGCCTGATGCAACGATGTGAGTAGGCATGATCAGGAAGGCTGAAAAACGAGACGCGTCTAGTTTGGCTGCGTTGAGCATAGAAGTCTGGTTGAACACGTATCTCCGAGATGGAATCAGTCCAATATTCGCGGACTATGTTCTTTCAGAATTCACAGCGCAGAAGTTTCGAAACTCGATCGGCGATCCCAATCTGGCAATCTGGGTATCAGAAAACCGGATGGGAATTGATGGTTTCGTGGCAGTTTGTTCAACGGCCACGCCCCCACTCGCCAATTGTTCACCGCTGGAAATCATGACCCTGTATGTTCAACCCAGGCACCAGTCGAATGGACGAGGCGTCGCGCTGTTGCATCGTGCCTTGGATCACTGCAGGGGACATGGAGGCGAAAACGCTTGGCTGAAGGTCAATGCCGAAAATAGCCGAGCGATCGACTTCTATCTTCGGCATGGCTTCAATAAGATCGGCTCCACGCATTTTGTGATCGCTGATAAGGCTTACGAAAACTATGTTATGGAAACAGACCTTCGGCATCCAGTTGCCTGACCTGCGACGATGGTGAAGCTGTTCCTGCGGATCGCAGCATCAAGAACGTCCGCTAATGGGATGGTCCGGCCGTGCTCCGGCCCTGCCAGCACGAGAAGCTGGCAAGGGGCGCTCAAGACAAGGAGCACGCCATGTCTCAGAAAATCAACGCAGCGATCGCCGTGATCGGCATCGATATTGGCAAAAACTCGCTCCACATCGTGGGTCATGATCACCGCGGTGCCATCGTGCTGCGGCAGAAGTGGTCACGCGGCCAAGTGGAAACGCGGCTCGCCAACCTGCCGCCGTGCTTGATCGGTATGGAGGCCTGCGTAGGCGCCCATCATCTCAGCCGCAAACTCCAGATGCTTGGCCACGACGCCCGCCTGATGCCGGCGAAGTACGTGCGCCCGTATTCGAAGGGACAGAAGAATGACTTCCGAGATGCGGAAGCCATCGCCGAGGCTGTCCAACGCCCGACGATGAAGTTCGTCGCGACCAAGACCGCCGAACAGCTCGACCTTCAGGCACTGCACCGCGTCCGCTATCGATTGGTCGGTCAGCGTACCGGCGTCATCAATCAGATCCGTGCGTTCCTGCTGGAGCGGGGCATC
>NZ_JADPKF010000060.1:0-209652 GCF_023073815.1 Bradyrhizobium sp. 157
TCCGGCATAGTAGTACATGGTCGTCCCTCGATGATGCTTGGAGCGGGCTTGCCCGACTCCGGTTTTTGACACCATCAGTTTGAGGGACGACCGCCTCCCGGCAAAGCCGCACGCGAGCGCGCTTTCAAATCGCGCCGTAGCGAGCGTGCGGCTCGATCGGCCGGCCCGTTACCCCATCTACGCTTGCTAACGTGCCGGCTCCTTGGTCCGTTCTTCGGTTGCGATCGATTGTGCAGGCTTGGTCGAGCGAACCATCAGAAAAGTTCCAGACCACCCAGTGCCTGGCAGCCTCCAGCGCCCATCGATTTCCGTCGCGTCAGCATTGACCACGCCTTCATAAGTGACCTTGTCATAGCCGTAGCCGGGCGGCTCGTAACGCTTGACGAACGAAACCGCGCTGCCGGATCGATGACCCGCAATCGAAGCGTTGTGGATGCTCAACGGGCAACCGGGCGTGATGCAGGGTTCGGTCACGTTTCCTCCGAGCGCGCCACCAGTCTCGATAAGCGTCGCCAGAAACGTGACCATTCCAACGCGCGGCTGAACATAGGTGCCGTCCCAGACACCGGTCAGATTGTCGGTCATTGCGGTCTAGGTGAGTGCGCAGCCTCACAACACCCGATTGCTCTCCTTCACTTTCTCCGCATCCAGGTAGAGATCGCTTCCCATCTCCTTGAACTTGGCGCTCATCGCCGCCATACCATCCTCGATGGTGCCGCTCACCGACATCCCAACCCCCGCCGGATCGTTCAGCGTCGCCGCATAATCCCGCACGTCCTGCGTGATCTTCATCGAGCAGAATTTTGGGCCGCACATCGAGCAGAAATGCGCGACCTTGTGGGCTTCCTTCGGCAAGGTTTCGTCGTGGAAGCTCTTTGCGGTGTCCGGATCGAGGCCGAGGTTGAACTGGTCGGTCCAGCGGAAGTCGAAGCGGGCGCGGGAGAGCGCGTCGTCGCGGAGCTGGGCGGCCGGGTGGCCCTTGGCCAAGTCAGAGGCGTGGGCGGCGATCTTGTAGGTGATGACGCCGGTCTTCACGTCGTTGCGGTCGGGCAGGCCGAGATGCTCCTTCGGCGTGACGTAGCAGAGCATGGCGCAGCCGAACCAGCCGATCATGGCCGCGCCAATGCCTGAGGTGATGTGGTCGTAGCCCGGCGCAATGTCCGTGGTCAGCGGCCCAAGGGTGTAGAACGGGGCCTCGCCGCACTCCTTGAGCTGCTTGTCCATGTTGATCTTGATCTTGTGCATCGGCACATGGCCGGGGCCTTCGATCATCACCTGGCAGCCTTTTTCCCACGCGATCTTTGTCAGCTCGCCGAGTGTCTCCAGCTCCGCAAACTGTGCGCGGTCGTTGGCATCGGCGATCGAGCCGGGGCGCAGGCCGTCGCCGAGCGAGAACGAGACGTCATATTTGCGCATGAGATCGCAGATCTCGTCGAAATGCGTGTAGAGGAAGCTCTCCTTGTGATGCGCCAGGCACCACTTCGCCATGATCGAGCCGCCGCGCGACACGATGCCGGTGACGCGATTGGCGGTGAGGTGGATGTAGGGCAAGCGCACGCCCGCGTGGATCGTGAAATAGTCCACGCCCTGTTCGCACTGCTCGATCAGCGTGTCCTTGTAGAGCTCCCAGGTCAGCTTGACGGGATCGCCTTCGCACTTCTCCAGCGCCTGGTAGATCGGCACGGTGCCGATCGGCACCGGCGCGTTGCGCAAGATCCATTCCCGCGTGGTGTGGATGTTGCGGCCCGTCGAGAGGTCCATCACGGTGTCGGCGCCCCAGCGGATCGCCCACACCATCTTGTCGACTTCCTCTTCGACCGATGAGGTGACGGCGGAGTTGCCGATATTGGCGTTGATCTTGGTCAGGAAATTTCGGCCGATGATCATCGGCTCGAGTTCGGCGTGGTTGATGTTGCAGGGGATGATGGCGCGTCCGCGCGCGATCTCGGAGCGGACGAATTCCGGGGTGATGAAGGCAGGGACCTCAGCGCCAAAGCTTTCGCCATCGGCCAATGCCGCTTCCGCGCGCTCGAGCTGTGCTTTCCGGCCGAGGTTTTCGCGCTCGGCGACGTAGATCATCTCTTTCGTGATGATGCCGGCGCGGGCGAATTCGAGCTGCGTGATCTTGTGGCCGTCGAGGCCGCGGATCGGCTTGTGATGCGCCGTGAAGGCCTTTGCGGCATGCGAGGCGCCGACATTGCCGTTGTCCTCCGGCTTGATCTCGCGGCCCTCATATTCCTCGACGCCGCCGCGCTCCTTGACCCAGGCAAGGCGGTTGCGGGGGAGACCGGCGTTGACGTCGATCACGACGGAGGGATCGGTGTAGGGGCCGGAGGTGTCGTAGACGGGGAGGTTCGGCTCGCCCGCGGCTTCGGAGAGGATGATTTCGCGCAAGGGCACGCGCAGGTCGGGCGCGGCGTCCGGCGTGCCGAAGATTTTTCGCGACGAGGGAAGGGGGCCGGTGGTGACGGCGGGCAGGGTGGTGTCGGGGTTGGAGCGAATGTTCATACCGTATCCTCCTTTATAATGTTGTCATTCCGCTCGGCGCGCGGCGCGGGCCAATCCGGACGTAGAACTTTTGGCGAGAGCCCCCACCCGTCGCGCGCTGACGCACGCGCCACCCTCCCCCGCAAGCGGGAGAGGGTAACAAGAGCTCGCGGCGCTCTCGCGTAGGGCGGGAGAGTGGCCAAGCGCTCGCTGCGCCCCCTCTCCCGCTTGCGGGGGAGGGGTGGGGTGGGGGTGTCTCCGCGAGTGCGCATGTATCCTTCGTGAACGAGAGTCTCTTCCGTCATTGCGAGCGAAGCGAAGCAATCCATGGCGCCACGAGTGTAGAGATGGATTGCTTCGTCGCTGCGCTGCTCGCAATGACGGCTGTGGTTGCTTCGCAAATCCATCACGCCGTCTCCGCGCCCTGGCCCAGCCATTGCCGCACCCGCGCGTCGGGATCGGCGTTCTGGGTGACGTCGCTGACGACGGCGATGGAGTCGGCGCCGGCGGCGTAGATTTCGGCAGCCTGTTCGAACTTGATGCCGCCGATCGCGACCAGCGGGATGTTGCCGATGCGCTTTTTCCACTCGGTGATTTTTGGAATGCCCTGCGGGGCGAAGCGCATCGATTTCAGCGTGGTCGGGAAGATTGGACCGAGCGCGATGTAATCCGGCTTGGCGGCGAGCGCAGTCGCCAGTTCCTCGTCGTCATGGGTGGAGATGCCGAGCGTCAATCCGGCTTTGCGGATTTCGTTGAGGTCGGCGCCGACGAGGTCTTCCTGGCCGAGATGCAGGTGTTTTGCACCGGCGACGATCGCCGCGCGCCAGTAATCGTTGACGACGAGCTTGGCATCGGTGCCCTTGATGACTTCAAGGGCGTCGGTCACGATCTGCAGCGCCTCGGCGTCGTCGAGATCCTTGGCGCGCAGCTGGATGGTGCCGGCGCCGAGCAGCGCCAGCCGCGCCACCCAGGCGACGCTGTCGACCACGGGGTAGAAGCGATCAGGATACGCGTGGCGATCAGGATACGGCATGCCAGAACGGGGTCCCAATCACAGGGGTGGAGGGGGAGGCGAAGTCGCGGGCTTCCATCAAGCCGGCTTCATAGGCGGTGCGGCCGGCTTCGACGCCGAGGCGGAAGGCGTTGGCCATCGCGACGGGATCGGCGGCTTTTGCCACCGCGGTGTTGAGCAGCACGGCGTCGTAGCCGAGCTCGAGGGCGTGGGCAGCATGCGAGGGGGCGCCGAGGCCGGCGTCGACCACCAGCGTGATATCGGGCAGGCGCTCGCGCATCAGCTTTAGCGCATCGCGGTTGGTGATGCCTTTTGCACTTCCGATCGGCGCGGCCCAGGGCATCACCACCTTGCACCCCGTTTCGACCAGCCGCATCGCAACCGAAAGATCTTCGGTGCAATAGGGGAACACTTCAAAGCCGTCCTTGATCAGGATGGCGGCGGCTTCAACCAGGCCGACCACGTCGGGCTGCAGCGTGTCGTTGTCGGCGATCACTTCGAGCTTGATCCAGGGCGTTCCGAACAATTCGCGCGCCAGCTTTGCGGTGGTCACCGCCTCGCGCACGCTGCGGCAGCCGGCGGTGTTCGGCAGCACGGTGACATCGAGCTCGCGGATCAGCGACCAGAACGCATCGCCGGTCTTGCCGCCGGCGGCCTCGCGCCGCAGCGACACGGTCACGATGTTGGCGCCAGAGGCGCGGATCGCGTCCTGCATGATCGCCGGCGAGGGATAGAGCGCCGTGCCGATCAGGAGGCGGGAGGAGAAGGTTTTGCCGTAGAAGTTCAGCATGGTGTTAGTGTCCGTTCCACAACTCGTCATCGCGCCCACCACTCGTCATCCCCGCGAAGGCGGGGATCCAGTACGCCGGGAAGCCTGCAATCAAACCGAGAAGCCGCGGCGTACTGGATCGCCCGGTCAAGCCGGGCGATGACAGCCCAATGTGGGGCAGACGCAGACCCATACTCATCCTCACCCTCCCTGCCGCGGGGTGATGATCTCGATTTCGTCGCCGGGCTTCAGTGCGGTCTCGGCCCAGCGGCTTTTCGGCAGCACGTCGTAATTCACCGCGATCGCAAAATGCGTGCCTTCGTATTCGAGCTCGGAGAGCAGCGCGTCGACGCGCTTCGAGGCGATCTCACGCTGTTCGCCGTTGATGGTCACACGCATCGCATCACCTCATTGTCGATCGCGCCGCGCTGCACGTAGGCGAGCGTAAGCTCGGCCAGCGCCGGCGCCAGAAGAAAACCGTGCCGGTAAAGGCCGTTGACCGCGATCTTGCTCTTGCTGATCGTGATCCGCGGCAGGTTGTCGGGGAAGGCGGGACGCAAGCCAGAGCCGAACTCGACGATGCGCGCTTCGGCAAAGGCCGGATGCACGGCATAGGCAGCACCTAACAGCTCCAGCGCCGAGCGCACGCTGACGCCGGTGTCCTCGGCCTCGATCGAGGTCGCGCCCAGCATGAATTTGCTGTCGCCGCGCGGGATGACATAGAGCGGCCAGCGCGGATGGATCAGCCGCACCGGGCGCGACAGCTCGACCTCTGACGTCTCGACGATGATCATCTCGCCCTTGACGCCGCGCAACTCCGGCTGCTCGTCGCGCGCGGAGAGCCCGCGGCAGTCGATCACGATGCCGTCGAGATCTTCCGCACTGACGTCGCTATCGAACTTGATCGTGCCGCCGGCGGCTTCGATGCGCGCATGCAGCTCGGGCAGCACGCGCCGCGGCTCGACATGGCCTTCGCCTGCATAGAACAGGCCGTCGCGAAAGCGGCCGTCCAGCGAGGGTTCGAGCCGGCCGACGCCGCTTGCGTCGAGCCTGACATGGCCGGTGGTGAGTTTGGCAAACCGCTCGAAATCGGCGCGGTCGCGCGAATGCGCCACCACCAGCGATCCGTTGAACGGGGTGTTGGGAAAGAGCTCACGCCACAAATTGAGCGAGCGGGTGCCGAGCCGGCCGATCACGGGCTCGGAGGTCTCAGCCTCGCACCAGGGCGCCAGCATGCCGCCGGCCCAGTGGCTGGTGGAGAGCGTCATATCGGCGTCACTGCGCTCGTACAAGGTGACGGCGTGGCCGGCCTGTGCGAACAATAGCGCCTGCCATGCGCCGGCAATGCCCGCGCCGATGATGGAAACGGGAGAATCCCCCCGCAGATCTGACTTCTGGTACATCCCTGTCCCTTCGCCGGCATGACCCGGATCAGGTTCAAAGGGTCACCGCGGTCCCAGGCCTCTACTTTGAAGTAGCTCTGCCCAAGCTTGCGGTATCTCAGCTCCTCGTCGGAGCACCCCTCGGAACAGGACTAATGTAGGCGGTTGGGCGGAGGTGTCAACGCGGCTTTGCGGGAACTTGCAATGCTGCCTGCCCCGGACGCAGCGCAGCGCGTTAGCGGTGCGCTGCTGAGCCGGGGCCCAGACGGCCAGCATGGGTCCCGGTTCTGCGGAGCAGCGCTGAGATCGGACGATGCTTCGCATCGCCTAGGCTGCACCGCGCCCGGGACACGAGGTTTCGCTGTTTGGACTTAGCTATTTGGCAGCCTGCAGCGCGTTCGCGTCGGCCGGCGTTCTTGCCGGCGCGGCGAGGATTTTCGGGGTCGCACCGCTTGCCAGCACGGGCGCGATCTGCAGCGGCCTCTCCGGCCGCTGGCGCTTTGCGGCGTAATAATAGCCGCTTGCATAATAACGCATGGCGCGGCCGTGATCGCCATTGGCAGCGCGATAGGCGCCGGCGAGATATTTGATGCCCCAGGCGAGATTGGTGTCGGGATCGCGCAGGCCCGCGGCGTTGCCGGTATAACCGAGGCCGCGTGCGGTCGGGAGCTTGATCTGCATCAATCCGATGGTGCCGCCGCGTCCGACCAGGTTCGGATGATACTTGCTCTCGCGCACGATGACCCGGTGCACCAGCGCTTCCGGCACGTTGTTGGCGGCGGCATGGGAGGCGACCATGCTTTCATAGTGCGCGCGGCTCTGCGCCATTGCTGAGGGCGAGCCCATGAGCGTGGCTACGGCGGCAAGCCAGATGAACTTTGATAGATTTTTCATAAAACAATCTCGGCGGGCACATTAACGATTTTCGCGTTCTCGATTATTGTGGCCGCCCGGCCAAGATGTGGCGGAAAACGGACGACATCGCGGCGAGATGTTTGCGGCTCATGCACGTGTTGGCTCATGCACGTGTTAACGAATGCTTCCAGCGTGACGCTAACGTTGTGCGTGCAATGCATCGCGTCGAGCGACGCGAATCTGCGTCACGCGGACGCGCACGAATGTCGTGCAAATGATGCAGTCAAGGTGTAAAGAGAATTCCGCGACAAAAACCACTTCATTTCATTCCGACAGCAAACCTGTCTCATTCAACGACATAAGCAATTTGACATAAGCAAGCAGCGAGACGTCGCACGACGTCCGAAGTCTAAGGGAGATGCGCCATGGCTCGACTCGATTCCGGCTACTTGCCCCGCGGAAATCCCTGCGCCCAATGCGGCAAGCCGATTCCGAGACCCGACTGGGTCGAAAGCAGCCCGGGTCGCACCTCCTTCCTCTGGTTCTGCCGCGCCTGCGACTATCGCTTCGAGGCGATCGCGATTTACGAGGAGACGGATCCCGACGCGCTCGCGGCCTGACAGCACACGCTCCATTCGGCGGTACGATATCGGCATCGTCAGACAGGCGCTGCCCAAGCCTCGTGCGTTTCGCCATTTCCGAATAGGGCAGGCCGGTTGCCGTAGAGCGGAACCAGCCGGACGCAGCCACGTTGATTCCTCACCCATACGTGGAGGGTCCGATGGCAAGTGAGGTGATGGCCAAGCCACATCCGCTGATCGCGAGCGACCGCGTCGAGGGGACCGCGGTGCGCCGGCCGAACGGGGACATGATCGGCCATATCGAACGGCTGATGATCGACAAGATCACTGGTAAAGTATCGTATGCAATCCTGAGTTTCGGCGGGTTTCTGGGCATCGGAGCCAACCTGATTCCGCTGCCCTGGGGACGGCTTAGCTACAACACGAAATTCGAAGCCTACGAACTCGACATCGACGATGAAGAGTTGAGGCGCGCGCCGTCATTCCGTGCGGACAAGGATTTCGACTGGGGCGATCGCGCAAAAGAAGCCGAGCTGCACCGCTATTACGGCATGCCGCCTTACTGGGGCGGCTTCTGATGCAGCGTCGAATCGGCGTGTTTCATACGAAAACGGGTGGAACTCTTGTTGAAGTGCCGGGTTTTCTCAGAGCGTTTCTGAACTGAGGAGAACCGATATGTTAACGAAAACTGCCGTTGCCGGCCTCGCGGCGTCCGCGTTGCTGGCGAGTGTCGCGTTTGCGCAAAATCCTCCGGCAACGACTGACACCGCAAAGACCGCCGCGCCAGCGGCTGCATCCGATACCTCGTCGTTCAAGGGTACCTGGCGGGCTTCGAAGCTGGTCGGCCTGAACGTGTACAACGATAGCAACGAAAGCCTCGGATCGATCAACGATCTCCTGACCGACAAGAGCGGCGATGTCAAAGGCGTGGTGATTGGCGTCGGTGGCTTCCTCGGCGTCGGCGAGCATCTGGTTGCGGTGCCCATCGACAAGGTGAAGTTCGTCGATGAACCGATTGCCTATACGGGCACCGCTGGTGCGCCCGCGACAGGCGGCGCACGGCCTACGACAGGCACAGGCGGCACGGGAACGACGACGGGTGCTGCGACAGCGCCTGCCGCGCCGAAGAAGAATCCGTGGTACCCGGATCACGCCGTGTTCAGCGCGACGAAGGATCAGCTCAAGGCGATGCCGGAGTTCAAGTACTCGACCGAATAAGGCCGCGGTCCCAACACCAGGCTTCCTCAAAATGGCCGGACGGCGTGATGCCGCCCGGCCATTTGTGTTTATGGAGCGCGCAGATGGGTAAACGCCGATCATGGTGCAGCGCATCCTATCAGCGCGCGCTTCCCGATGTTAGCTTGTGTGTCCCGGCAGGAGCACCTGCCTCCTGCCTTGCACAGACTCTTGCATCAACGGGAGGACGACATGGCTGATAGCGTCTACAAGGTCATCGAGCTGATCGGCACCAGCACGGAATCATGGGAGAAGGCCGCTGCAAGCGCGGTCAGCCGCGCTGGAGAGTCGCTGCGCGATCTGCGCGTCGCTGAGGTCGTGAAGCTGGATCTGCAACTTGACGCCAGTGGCAAGGTCGAAGCCTACCGCGCCAAGCTGAATCTCTCGTTCAAGTTCGAAGGGTCGTAGCAGCCGGCATGATGCGTAGGGGCAAACGGAAGCGTGCCCGCCATCCATCAACGGATCGAAGCTTGAATGGGGGCACGCTGTCGCTGCGCCAACCCTACGGACCTGCACTTCTGTCAGACCTCATCCTGAGGAGCCGCGCAAGCGGCGTCTCGAAGGATGAATGGCACTAGCCGGGCCTCGTGGTTCGAGACGGCGCTGCGCGCCTCCTCACCATGAGGGTTAACAGTTGCTGCAATCTGCTCGTTGCGTCACAACGCCGGCAGCGCGCTCACATGGACACTGATTGCGCCTTCCGCTTCTGCGATCACGCGCAGCGTTTTGGAATCGAAGGCGATGCCGGCGAGCCGCAGCTTGCTGATCTCGGCCGAGACCCGCACGCCGTTCTCGTTCTTCTGAAGATCGGCGATCGCTGCTGCAATCTTCTTCTGCGCGTTGCCGGCGAACGGCTTGAGGTCGACGACAGCCTTGTCCGCCAGCGTCTTCTGCAGATGCGGGATGGCCGCGCGCGCAGCAGTGCCCAACAGCCCGAAGGCAGCCTCCGACTCGACGGCGAGCTCGATGTCGGTCAGCCGCAGCGTCTGCTCGGCCTGATCGAGCACCGGCTTGCCCCAGATATGCACATTGGCCTCGCCGCCGAGGCCCAGGAAGCTCTTCTTTTCCCTGGCGCTGACCAGAAGCGAAATCAGCAGGCGGTTGCCGGAAGCGGCCACGCTGGCGCGCTTGACGGTGACGTCGACCGCGCCCGAACCATCTTCAGGAAACGTCTTCCCGGCGAACTGCGCCTCCACGATCTTGTTGATCTCGGTAAACGGCATGTCGATCGGCACACCGATCGCGATCCGTCCCGGCATCGGCGGCACCATGGCGATCGTGGCGGGGAACGGGCAGGACGGCTTGGTTTCGCTCGGTGTGATTCTGGTTTCCGCCTCGATGCCGAGCGTCAGCGTCAGGTTCGAAGCATCGACACGCGGCTGCGCGGCAATCGCCCGGGTGGGACGCAATTCCAGCCACAGCGCCGGCATCGTCGAACCGGCTGTCGTGCCCTGCAGCGGAATCGAACGGCAGGCCTTGGCCCACTGCATCCGCGCATTCCGTTCGAAGGTCGGATCGTTGCGCATGCGCGCCTGCACCAGCGCGATCTGCTCGGCGACGTTCTGGTCAATCAATGGCTTCACCTGCGCGGGTACGTTGACGCGCGCGCCGGCCACGCTGAGGCTGGTGTCGCCGAGATTGACCTGCGCTGCGAGATTAGGCTCGATGCGCCAGTTCGCGGCGATCTGTGGTCGCGCCGATATGACAACGTTGCCCTTGATCTCGGCGCTGGCGTTGAGGTTCTTGATGTTCACGCTGCCGATCTGCTTGGCGACGTTGCCGCCGAGCAGGCCTCCGAGCGCTTCGCCGACCGCACCCGTCGCCTTGGCCGACAGCGAGCCGGTTACGTTCAATGTGCCCGTCAACGGCGTCGCCAGCGACAGCACATCCTGCGCGCCGGTAGCTACGATCGGCCCGCGCGAGGCAGTCCAGCCGATGTCGGCATTCTGCAGGATCTGCGAAATCGGATTATCGGCTTTGCCAGCAAAATTGCGCGGCGCGCCGCGATCGGCGGCATCGCGGATCGCCGAGAGCGCAACCGCAATCGGCGCCATCACCGTGGATGCGCGCGCCGCCGGCGGCAGCGGTGGCAATTCGGCGAGCGCGGGCGCGCTGTTCGTGGCGCGAGGCGCGACGAAGTCCATCACCTTCATGCTGACGGCAAACGAGATGACGAGAACCGCAAGCGCGATTGCAATCGTCTTGACCCGCATCGGCAGACGCATCGTCCCCCGGACCCCAATGAATCGCCCCACAACGTTTTACAGGGGTGGCGAGGGGGACGCCACTGCACATTGCCGCGACCTTAGGTCAACGCAAAACGGCCCTGGCAAGCGCCGGGGCCGCTTCTCGCATTAAGAAATGCTTAATATCTCAACGGATGGTCCGGCCGAGATCGGCGCGGCGATCCGTCATCGGCAGCACGATCACCTTGGTCCCGACGCTGACCCGCGAATACAGGTCAATGACGTCTTCGTTGGTGAGGCGGAGGCAGCCTGAGGAAACACGGGTGCCGATCGTCTCCGGCGCGTTGGTACCGTGGATGCGATAGATGGTGCCGCCGAGATACATCGCGCGGGCGCCGAGCGGATTTCCCGGGCCGCCGGTCATGTGGCGCGGCAAATAGGGCTGGCGGGCGATCATTTGCGGGGGCGGGGTCCACGCCGGCCATTCGGCCTTGCGGGTGATCGTCTGGGTGCCCGACCAGGTGAAGCCGTCGCGGCCGATGCCGATGCCGTAGCGCATCGCCTGGCCGTTACCGAGCACGAGGTAGAGATAGGTATTGGGGGTATCGATAATGATCGTGCCCGGCGCCTCCCGGGTGTAGTAGTTCACGACCTGGCGGCGCAGGCGGGCCGGCAACTCGAAGCGCTCTTCTTCCTGGGGCGCAGCCGCAGCCGGCGGCGGGGCCGCCTCGATCTGTGGCAGGAAAAACGGAAACAGCGGCAGCGGGGCCGCTGCGGCGGGTGCGGAAAATGCGGTGGCGCCGATCGCCAGCGCGCCGAAAGCGGCGGCCGCGAAGCGGCTCAGTATCGATAAACTGGACATGGTCGTCCCCCTGTTTGTCGCACCAGTTCGGCGCGTCGTTGGGGAAACCTCTACAGATGAACCGTTTCAGGACATTTGCACGAAATCGCCAAAATGGTTTCGTCGCGTTAGGGAATTGTTTCGTTAAGGTTTCGTTGACGGACGGTGGGCGTGCCGGGCGCAATCCGGTCCCGTAGGCCGAGCTTCAATGGGTTCAGATAGGAACCCTTTGGGTCTGGCGCCGTTGGAGTTACGGTCTAGAGATAAGCGAGACCGCCATGACGAGACCAACGCTTTTAGTTGGCGCCGTTGCTTTGTTACTCCTGACCGTTCCTGCCAATCCGGCGTCGGCGCAGCACGTAATTACTAATCCGGGCTGGTGCGCCCAGTTTTATCCGAACGCAAACTGCCAGAACTATGGGCCGGGTAATCCCTACACGAGCTATGGCTGGCGACGAGCGGGACATCGTCACTATTGGGGCCATCGTCATCATCGCCGCCATTGGCGCTGACGCCAACCAGCGGGAAGAAGGCCCGGCGCGGGTAAATCCAATCGAAGGAAGGAAAGGCTGGAATCAGCTCTAACCGGCGCGCATCCGCGGTACGTCGGCCGCGGCGGCGCCAGCGAGCACCGCGCGGCGGTCGGCGACCGCATGGTGGAATTGTTCGAGCGCGAGAGCAATCACCGACAGGTCGCCTTCTTCGACGGTGCCGTCGTCATAGCAATCGAGCGCCTCGCGCAACATGCCGTCGGCCGCAGCTTGCATCTCGGCTAGCTCTTCCGGCGTTTCGGCCTTCCTCGCCCTGGAAATCAACTCAAGCAGATGATCGCGATGGGCGATGTATTGCTCGTGCTCGTCCCTGTTCCAGTAATGCTTGAACCAGGCACCAGCCGAGCCCAGGCCCGACAGAATCAGCACCGCGAACCAGATGTAGTCGGTGTATTTTTCGAGGAACGTTCGCTCGTTGCCGTCGATATAGGCCGCCGCTCCGGCATGCGCCGGCAATGCGGCGTCCTTTTCTGTATCGGGCTTTTCGATCTGCGAGGCGGTCGGCAATTCACGCGCCAGTTGCTGGCGGTTGGTGAAGAGCTGGCGGGCGAAGGTGGCGACCGCCGTGTCAGACAACGACTTCGGGGCGATGATCAAGTGGTTGACGGCCACCGTGTCGACCTTGTCTTCTGGCCGCTGCGGTGAAGAGCCGAAGATGCTGGCGGGAATTTCCTCGGATTCATAGATCGGGTTTTTCTTCGCAATGGCGTCGGCGACATCGATCGGCAGGAACTTCGGCTCGCCGCGCGCGGCCGCCGTTGCAGCGATCGCGTCCACGGTGATCTTGCTCTTGAGCGGGCCGACCGCCATGAAGGCGTCGACCGACTGATCCTTCGCCATTTCGCCGATCTGATTCGTGGCGAACTGGCTGATCGTGACCTTGTCGGGATTGATGCCGGACTCCTTCAGGATCCCGCGCAGGAGCGTGACATTGGCCTGCGTCCGCCCGATCACGCCGACGCGGTGGCCGGCCAGATCATCAAGGCTCTTGATCTTCGTAGGCTGCTTCTTCGAGCCCCTGGCGGGAGGGCCGGAAGGCGCCCACAGTACCACGACATTCTTGCGCAGGATGGCAACCGACTCGGCATTCGCCGGCAGGTTCAGGTCGCCGCGCGCCACCGCGAGATCGGCCTTACCGTCCGTGAACAACGCAATGCTCTCTGCCGTTCCTTCCGTGGTGATCGGCGCCAGCCGTACCGAGCTGCCTTCGCGCGTAAAGGTCTGCGCCATCAACTGGACCAGTTTCTGGTCGTCGCTGCCGGCAGGGCCGACCGCAATCCGCAGCGTCGTCGGCCGCAGCACGTAATACAGCGTGCCCGCGGCGACGCCGAACGCGAGCAGGCCGGCGGCAAGGATCAGAAGCGCATAGCTCTTCCGCTTCCGCCGGCGGCGGGATCGCGCAGGATTGTCGTTATGGTCTGTCATCTCGCTGTCACGTTACACGAAAATGCGTGGAGGGGACTTAAAAACATCCTTACATATCGATGACGTCATACGCTTGAAATATCCATGGCTGAACGTCGGATTTGAGAATCATTAACCTCGGGTCCGGACATGAAGATATTGATTGCGACCGATGCGTGGCATCCGCAGGTGAACGGTGTCGTCCGCACGCTAACGTCGCTGGCGCGCAGCGCCTCGGCGCTTGATGCCGATATCAGCTTCCTGACCCCAGACGGATTTCCTTCCCTCGGCGTGCCGACCTATCCTGGCTTGCGCGTCGCGCTGCCAAACCGGCGCGAGATCGCGCGACGGATCGAGGAGGCGGCGCCCGACGCCATCCACATTGCAACCGAGGGGCCGATCGGCTGGATGGTGCGCGCCTATTGCCGCCGCCGCAAGTTTTCGTTCACCACGTCCTATACGACGCGCTTTCCCGAATATATCGCCGTCCGCACCGGACTGCCGGCCGCCGTCGGCTATGCGGTGCTGCGGCACTTTCATGCCGCGTCTTCCACGGTCATGGTCGCAACCGATTCTCTTCGTCAGGAACTTTCCGCGCGGGGTTTCCGCAAACTCGGCTTCTGGACGCGCGGCGTCGACACCGAATTATTTAACCCGCATACGCCTGCGACGCTTGATCTGCCGCGGCCGATCTTCATGACGATGGGCCGCGTCGCGGTGGAAAAGAACCTCGATGCGTTTTTGTCGCTCGACCTGCCAGGATCGAAAGTGGTGGTCGGCGACGGGCCGCAGAAGGCGCAGCTCGCGCAAAGATATCCTGACGCAATTTTCCTCGGCGAGAAGAAAGGCGCGGAGTTGACCGCGCATCTCGCCGCCGCCGATGTCTTCGTGTTTCCGAGCCGTACCGATACGTTCGGCGTGGTGCAGCTCGAGGCCTTGGCCTGCGGCACGCCGGTCGCGGCATTCCCGGTCACCGGCCCGAAGGATGTCATTGCCGATCATCCGATCGGCGCGCTCGACACCGATCTGCGCAGCGCGTGCTTGCGTGCGCTGACGATGTCGCGCGAGGCCTGCCGGAATTTTGCGCTGGCGCGCTCCTGGGACAACAGCGCGCGGCAGTTCATCGGAAATCTGACCGCGCTGCAGCCGAGTCGCGTGTTGCGGCCGGTACGCCGGGCACCCACCGCGAGCGCCGTGCAGGGCTGAACCGAAAAGTTCGACCATCAACACGAATCATATGCGTGAGACGAAAAGGCAAACCAACATGGCAGACATTATCAAGCTTGACGGCACGAGGCCGCTCGATTTCGACCGCGAAATGGTCGAGCAAGCCTACGATCGCTGGGCGCCGGTCTATGACCTCGTGTTCGGCGGCGTGTTCAGCAAGGGCCGCAGGGCGGCGATTGCCGCCACCAACAAGATCGGCGGCCGCGTGCTCGAGGTCGGCGTCGGCACCGGCATTTCGCTGCCGCTATACGCGCCGCATCTGCGCATCTTCGGTACCGATATTTCGGAAGCGATGCTGCAGAAGGCGAAGAAGCGCGTCGACGAGCTCGGCCTGAAGAATGTCGAGGGCCTTGCCGTCATGGACGCCGAGAATCTCGAATTCCCGGACAATTCCTTTGACGTGGTGATGGCGCAGTATGTCGTCACCGCCGTGCCGAATCCCGAAAAGGCGCTCGACGAATTCGCCCGCGTGCTGCGGCCGGGCGGCGAACTAATCATCCTCACCCGCGTCAGCGCCGATGCCGGGATGCGCCGCTTCATCGAGCAGCGGCTGCAGCCGGTGGTTCGTCCGCTCGGCTTCCGCACCGCCGAGTTCGCCTGGTCGCGCTATGCGCAATGGCTGGCGGGTGCGCGCGGCATGGAGCTGGCGGAGCGCCGCCTGGTGCCGCCGCTCGGCCATTTCTCGCTGGTGCGCTTTCGGAAAACCGACGTCGCCGCGGCTGCCTGACGCGTCCTGATCGCGGTTGCGTCATCGCGCCACTGCGAACAGTCACATGTCATTATCATGATGTCACATGCCGGACATCGAATCTCAGTAGACCCGATCCCATCGCAATTTGGGGGAGAACATGATCAAGAACTTTCTGCAGGAACTACGAACCCAGCGCTGGGACGACCATCGCTACTATCACCACAGCCGCATCAACCAGTCGCTGCACTTCGTCAGCGCCGCGAGCTTTCTGTTCGCTTACGCGATGCTGTTCTTCGATCCGGTGGTGTCGGCGCTGGTCGGCTGGCTGGTGTCGATGACGACGCGGCAGGCCGGTCACTTCTTCTTCGAGCCGAAGGGCTATGACCACGTCAACCAGGCGACCCACGAGCACAAGGAAGAGATCAAGGTCGGCTACAATCTGCAGCGCAAGGTCGTGCTGATGACGATCTGGGCGCTGTCGCCGCTGGTCTTGTATCTCGACCCGACCTTGTTCGGCCTGTTCACGCCCTGGACGTCGTCTGCGGACTTCATGCGGCAGGTCGCCAAGATCTGGCTGGCGGTTGGCATCGGCGGGCTGTTGTTCCGCACCGTGCACCTGTTCTTCATCCGCGACATCGAGACCGGCTTGGTCTGGATGACCAAGATCCTCACCGACCCCTTCAGCGACCTGAAGCTGTACTACAAGGCGCCGCTGGCTCTCATGAAGGGCGAGCTGATCGATCCGGGTCTGGAGAAGCACGTCAAGCACGCGTGAGTTTGGGTTTGATCTAACAACGCAGTCATGGCCGGGCCTGTCCCGGCCATCCACGTTCTTAAGCACCAGTTGTGAGACCGTCATTGCGAGCGAAGCGAAGCAATCCACCTCTCCGCTTGGGGATAAATGGATTGCTTCGTCGCGGAGCCTGTCATCGGGCGCGCATTCGCGCGACCCGGTGGCTCCTCGCAATGACGAAGGAGGCCAACCAGGTGATGACGGCAGACGGAAATGCGTCCTTAGCGACCGAGCCTCTTGGCGAGCATCTCCCGCAAAATCCGCCGCTTGATATTCTTGTTGGTCAGCGAAACGTCATGCCACCACCAGCCATCGCGCTTCATCTTCTCGGCCGCCGCGACAAGGCGGTCGGCGACTTCGTTGAAGTCGGCATCCGTGTAGTTGAGGCTGAAGATCAGCCGGCCGGTGCCGACCCAACTCAGCGCCAGCCCTTCGGCGCGCAGGTAATATTGCAGCATCCAGTTGTAGCGGGAGGGGTCGGTGTATTGCACCATCCAGATGGAGGAGAGATTGCTGACGCGGACCGACAGATCCTGCGCGGCCAGCCGCTCGTTCAACGCTTTGGCGCGTCCGTTCCAGGTCTCGTCGAGCCCCTGGTAGACGGCGTTGAAATTTGGGCTGGCGAGGCGGCTGAGGAACTCATCCATCGCCGTCATCACGTAGGGATGCGAATTGAAGGTGCCGCGGGCGAAGCAGACATCGGCGGGGCGATCATCGCGGAAGCGCCGCATCAGATCCTTGCGGCCGCAGACCACGCCGACCGGCAAGCCGCCGGCGAGGCTCTTGCCGTAGGTCACCATGTCGGCGCGGACCCCGAAATATTCCTGCGCGCCGCCGGCGGCGAGGCGGAAGCCGACGAAGACTTCATCGAAGATCAGGACGATTCCGCGCGCAGTGCATACCCCGCGCAATCTCTTCAGCCAGTCGGTATAGGCCGCACGATCGAACGCCCCTTTTCGCGAACTGTCGACGAGGGCGGAATCGCCGGGCGCGTTGGCGTTCGGATGCAGCGCCTGCAGCGGATTGATCAGCACGCAGGCGATATCTTTGCGCGTTCGCAGCACATGCAGGGTGCGCTCCGACATGTCGGCCAGCGTATAGGTCTCGTGCGGCGATACCGGATTGCCCACGCCGGGCTGTACGTCGCCCCACCAGCCGTGATAGGCGCCGGCGAAACGAACGAGGTGCGTGCGCCTGGTGTGATAGCGCGCCAGCCGCACTGCCTGCATGACGGCTTCGGTGCCGGACATGTGGAACGAAAC
Source organism: Bradyrhizobium sp. 157 (assembly GCF_023073815.1). Lineage (NCBI taxonomy): Bacteria > Pseudomonadati > Pseudomonadota > Alphaproteobacteria > Hyphomicrobiales > Nitrobacteraceae > Bradyrhizobium > Bradyrhizobium sp. 157. The sequence continues at coordinate 17,278 of NZ_JADPKF010000060.1, forward strand.
TTCGTCGAGGCCGGAAATCTCGCACAGCCGGCGTACATTGCCGGTGATGACGGGATGATAGGGGCCGAGCACAGGGCCCAGCGCGCGGGCGCGCTTTTCGGCTTCCGTGATGCACTCCTTGTAAAAATCGTTGCCGAAAATGTTGACGCCGTAGGAGCCGGTCAGGTCGTAGAAGATGTTGCCGTCGACATCGGTGACGGTGACGCCGGCGGAAGACTGCATGAAAGCGCCGGTGCCGAGATTTTCCCGCACCAGCCGGCTGTACTGGAACGGCACGCGGTAGGTTTCGGTGAACTGCAGGTCGGAGATGTGCGTCGCGGCCTCGGCCGTCATCTGCCGACCCTTGGCGTAGCGCTCCTCATAGAGGCAGGCGAGTCGGAAGAAGGCGTCCTGCCGCTGCATGGCGACATCGCTGGGCGCGCCGTCGGAAGCGAAGAAATCGTCGATGTCGAATTCGTAATGCGGCACCAGCCGCGCGACCATTTTGGACATTTTGGAATGTCCAGTCAGCGAACGATGCTTGGCGCGCGACAGCGCCAGCCGCGCCTGCAATTTGGGGAACACTGCCGCAGCGCCAGCGACCGCAGCGGCGGACAGGGAAAGAATCGGAAGGGACGAATCCATGCCTGAAGCGCTAGCCAATCCTGCTGACAGATTGATGACAATCCGGCGCCTGATCGCCCGGTTCACCCAGCAGGAAGACCTCAATTTCCTTTTAACCAACCGCATCCCGCGGGCGGCGCTCACGCGCTTCATGGGCTGGTTCAGCAAGATCGAGAACCCGCTGGTGCGCGATTTTTCGATTGGCTGCTGGCGGCTGTTTTCCGATCTCGATTTGTCGGAAGCGAAGAAAGCCGACTTCAAGAGCCTGCACGATTGTTTTACGCGCGAGCTGCGTCCGGGGCTGCGGCCGGCGGATCCCGATCCTTCTGTGGTGGCCAGTCCTTCCGATGGCATCATCGGCGCGTTCGGCAAGATCGCCGATACCGAGCTATTCCAGATCAAAGGCGCGCCTTACTCGCTGCTGGATTTGCTCGGCGATCCCGCGCTGGTGGAGAGCCACCGTAACGGCCGCTTCCTGACGCTCAGGCTGACGTCCAGCATGTATCACCGCTTTCACGCGCCGGATGATTGCCGGATTGAGAAGGTGACCTTCATCCATGGCGACGTCTGGAATGTCAATCCGATTGCGCTGAAGCGGGTCGAGCGTTTGTTCTGCAAGAACGAGCGGGCGGTCCTGCAGGCACGGCTGCCGTCCGGCGAGGCACTGACGCTGGTGCCGGTAGCGGCCATTCTGGTCGCCAGCATCCGGCTGCATTTCCTCGATCGCACGTTCAATGCGCAGAGCAGGGGATCGACGGTGTTTCCTTGTGATGCGAAGGTGCGCAAGGGCGACGAACTCGGCTGGTTCGAGCACGGCTCGACCATCATCGTGCTGGCGCCGGAGAATTTCGCATTCTGCGACAACGTCGCGGAGGGAGGGCGCGTCCGCGCCGGCGAACGGCTGTTGCGAAAGCCGCAGGTTTAATCTCGATTCTCCGGGCTATTGCCTCTATATGCTCGCGGTCGCAGTCGCAAAAACGCGGGAAGAGATAAATGGCGAGAGCGCCTGTCATGGCGGCAGGAGGAATTGTGTTGCGGCAGGCGAAGCCGCCGCTGGTCGCCGTGGTGCGCCTGCGCAAGCGCAATGAATGGGTCTTGCCGAAGGGCAAGCTCGACGACGGCGAGACGCCGCGCGCCGCCGCCGAACGCGAGGTGATGGAAGAAACCGGGCACGACGTTGCCGTGCATGAATTTCTGGGCACGTTAGCCTATGAATCCCGCGGCGGCGCCAAGGTGGTGCACTACTGGCGCATGGAGGCGGGTGATCTGCCCACGCGCGATCCGATGCGCGACGTGAAGGCGGTGGACTGGCTGCCGCTCGCCGAAGCCGTCGAACGGCTGTCGCGCGGTTATGAGCGCGCGTTTCTGGAAAATGTCGGGCCGGTCGCGCTGGCGGCGGCGAATGGTGTGGAAGGCGTGGCGTTGCCGATAGCGGTGCAGCCTGTCGAAGTGCCCAAGGCTCAACGTGCAGGCTTTCTTCAAAACCTGCTTCGACTATTCCGCTAGCTCATGTCCCGGGCGCGATGCTGCGCGCTAGCGCTGCTTCGCAGAACCGGACCCACATACCCCCGGTTTCGTCACGGGCGAGAATTGTTTCGTCGCTTGCACCTTGCACAGTCATCCCGGGACGCACGAAGTGCGAACTATGGTGCGCAATTGCGCACCTGAGAATCTCGAGATTCCCCGATGCGCAATTGCGCATCTGAGGTCTGGTCCTTCGGACCATCCCGGAATGACAAGGCTGGTTAACAACAGTTGTATCAGCTCACGCGCTTCCAGGTCTGGCCGCCGCAGAACATGCCGCCGAAGGCGCAGCCCTGGACACGCAGTGAACTGGTGCCCTTCAGCGCGATCGTCGAGTCGTAGTTGCGGCCGCTGTCGGGATCATGAATCCGGCCGGTCCACTTGCTGCCCTGCGGCTTCATGTTGATCAGGATCCTTTCCCCGGTGTTGACGGAAAAGCCGCACAGATTGGCGCCGCATTGCTCGATGCGCACATTGCCCTTGTTCTCTTCCGTCGCCCAGACGCCGATCGGCGAGTTCGGATCGGCAGCGGGCGCTGCGGCCGTAGCCGGCTGCGGTGCAGGCGCGGCGGCGACCGGGGCGGGCGGCGGAGGCGGAGCGGGCGGTGCGACTTCGGTTTGTGCAGGTGGCGTGGCCGCGAGGGTGGTTTGAGCGGGCGCAGGCGTTGCCGTTGCCGCGGGAGCCGCAGGCTGCGGCGCGGCGGCCTGGACCGGGGCGGAAGCGGGAGCAGAAGGTTTCGCCGGTGCGGTGTCGGCGACGTCGTCGTCCTTGCTCTTGGAGCCCAGCCCTTTGAGGTCGATATTGCCGAGCGTGCCGTTATAGCCGGGCGCGGTGATCTTGATGCAGGAAATGGCGTTGCAGTTGCGCGGCGATTCGACACGAATGCGCTCGCCGTTGACCTGGAGGGTAATGCCGCCCGCATGCGCCGAGGTGGTGGCCATCAACAATGCGGCGAGGATGTACAGCTTCTTCATGAGAGCCTCCTGAGCGGCTTGTGGGCGGTGGCGGTGAATGTGGGCAGACCCTACGTGGGCGCGGGGATGCGCTCTGTGATGCAGGTCACGAAGCGCCAGGCAGCGCCGAAGTGGCTCGGTGATTCAAATCACATCCAGCCGAAGTTCCCCGCGACTAGTTTTCCGCGGTCACCCGCGGGAGGTTTCGATGAAACAGCTTTGTTTTCTCGCCGTGCTGATGCTGCTTGGTTCTTCGGCCCATGCCGGCTCGATTTCATTCAAGATCGGCGGCCATCGAGTGCACATCGAATCCTCCAGGCATTGCCGTTCGACGTCCTGTGCCTCGACGTCGGTCTCCAGAAGTCTCAACTGGCGCCACAAACGCGACCGTCATGACGATGATCGCGATGGGGCCGTGCCGGCGAAGCCTGCACCACAGTCGGTTTCGCCCCCTGCGCCAGCGGCGCCGCCCAAGACCATCGTCGCCGCGCCTCCGCCAGCCGTCTACACTCCGGCGGCATCGACGACCCAAATCGTCGAGGCGCCACCGCCACCTTCGCCGCCTGCGCCCCCGGCTCAGCAGGTTTCGATTCCATTGCCGCCGCCGCCACCGCCCGCGAAGCCGGTCGAAACTGTGCAACCTGCGCGACAGGTTGAACACGCCTCGCATCAGGCTAAGGAAGAACCATCGGATTCGCCGATCGGCGACTGGCAAACCGAAGGCAAGGGAAGGGTGCGGATCGCAAAATGCGGCAACGCGCTGTGCGGCTATATGCTCAATTCATCGTCGAACGAGAAGGGTGAGGCGATCCTGATCAACATGAAGCCGAAGACGGAAAGGCAATGGACCGGCGGCGTCTACAGTCAGGACAGCGGCGCGACGTATTACGGCACGATATCGATGAAAGGGGTCGATACGCTTCGCGTCGAAGCCTGCGCGCTTCTCCGCTTTTACTGCTCCGGCAACAATTGGAGCCGTATCACGCGCCGCGCCGACAGCCTGGTGATGCTGTCCGCCGAGCCGCGCTCATGAATAGCTCGCGAAAACGCCCGGTGACGTGGCCACCGGGCGTTTAGATCCATTGTCTGGACGCGGAAATCTAGAACATGCCAAGCACAATCGCGCCGACGAAGGCTAATGCAACATACGCGGTTACAACGCCGAGTCTGCTCACGAGAGGACTTACGAAATCCATTGGGAAGGCTCCCTGGGTTCACGTCGTGCCCGCACCTAACACTTAAGGCTAGCAAAGCGTTCCCGGCCCCAAAAGTCAGCGTTACTGTCCATACACGCGCCCTCCACAGGCTGCAGCCCCGGCAACATGGTAAAAAATTCGTAAAATCAACACGTTGAAGAGTCTTTAAATAAATTAGTTGAACGTGCGGGCGATGACGCGCGGAGTTCGTTTGTATCTCGTCGGCTCCTTCGTCCTCGTCTCGCTAACGGGTTGTGGCCGCGGATTTTTTCAGTCCGCCGAGCGCGAACCGTGGCGTACCGAGGCCGAAGTCGCTTGCCTGAAGTCCGGTGCGGTCAAGGAGAGCCCGGAATTGGTCCGGATCGATCCGATCTCCGGTCCCGGCGTGTGCGGCGCGGAATATCCGCTGAAAGTGGCGGCGCTCGGCGAAAACATCGCCTCTTTCGGCTTTGCCGACGAAAGCCTGCGGCCGCCCGGCAATATCGGCAATCAGCCGCGCTGGCCGATCGCGCGCGCCCCGGCGGCGGCTCCGCCCCAAGGGAATTATTCTGGGAACTATTCTGGGAACTCTTCTGGAAACTATCCTGGGAGCCATTCAGGAAACTATCCGAATCCGGCGCCGCGCCAGCCGAACTATGCCGCGCCGTCGAACGGCCCGATCTCGCTCTCCGCGCCGGGTGTCGCCTCGCAGCACGATGACATCGATCTGCCGTCCGAAGGCGCGCCGACATCGCACGGCGGCGGTTATGCGGCGCCACCATCCTATCCGCCGCGCGATCGTTATACCGCGCCGTCTTCTGCGCCCTATTCGCCGCCATCCTATTCGCCATCGCCGGCCGCGTCGCGGCTCGGTCCCGCACAAGGCAATTCCGTCAGCGCCTTCGGGCAGGTCTCGATGAAACCTGCCGCGACGCTGGCGTGTCCGATCGTCTCCGCGCTCGACCGCTGGCTCGCCGATTCCGTGCAGCCGGCGGCGATACGCTGGTTCGGCGTGCGCGTCGTCGAGATCAAGCAGATCTCCGCCTATTCATGCCGCGGCATGAATGGCAATCCGCACGCGCATATTTCCGAGCACGCCTTCGGCAACGCGCTCGACATCGCAGCCTTCACGCTCGCCGACGGCAGGCGCATCACGGTCAGGGGCGGTTGGCGCGGCGTGCCGGAAGAGCAGGGCTTTCTGCGCGACGTGCACGCAGCCGCCTGCCAGCAGTTCAACACCGTGCTGGCGCCGGGCTCCAACTCCCATCATGAGGATCACATCCACGTCGACCTGATGCGCCGCCCGTCCCGCCGCACCATCTGTCAGCCCGCCGCGGTACCGGGCGAGCAGGTCGCCGCGCATGCCGGGCAGCGCAACAACCCGTATGCCTCACGCGATCCTTATTCGACGGGATCGCTCGGAGCCAAGAAATCGATCTCGCGCTGGTTCAGGGGCAGCAGCAAGGTCAACGAGGAAGACGAGTTCGAGGATCATTAAACTCCGCGCGTGCAGACGGAAGCGGCTAGACGATACGAATATCAGTCAGTCGAAAATCGTTTCCCTTGCAAAGCAAGGGAACGTTCATTTCCTTTGCCTGACGATACGAATATCAGTCAGTCGAAAATCGTTTCCCTTGCAAAGCAAGGGAACGTTCATTTCCTTTGCCAAGGCGTATGAGAAGCAGTCTCCGTAGTTCAATGCTGCAGCATGGCCGGTGCCTTTTCCGAATCGTACGTGGGCTGATCGGGCCACACGCGCTAGTTCCTGCGTTACCGACTCGATCCGGATTCCCGCCGCTTCAATGAAGTCATCCAGCCATCGCTCCGCTTTGTCCGGAGCGACCTTCTTCAACCCGCGCAGGACGATCGAAGTCTCGACGACGTTGGCGGTCGACATGATTGGATCATCGTCGGTGGCGATGAGCTGGGCATAGTGCGCAGCATCATCTTCCTGGCGGAAAATCGCAACGATTGCCGAACTATCGATTACGATCACGTTGGCAGGCCGTTTTCGTCGTATCCAAGAATCTCTTCAGGACTTCGTCCGCTGTCGGGTAAGGCTGCATATCGGCTGCCTATCTTCATCAGCCTTGCAGCGACATTGTCGGTGTTGCGTCGTCGGCGCTCGCGAGCCAGACGTTCGCGCAGCGCCACGGTTACCGCCGATGTCAGGTTCTCGCCAGTGAGCTGGACCAATTCGGTTGCCAACTTATGTGCTTCATCATTCTTGATATTCAGGTGCATAGCCGTCTCACATTTATGGTAGAAATATACGGAATATCTACCATCAACGCAAGAGCGTGAAATCTACCGCGCCAGCCGCTCCAGCAAGTCCTGCACGACGCCCGTTAAGAGATCGAGCTTGTAGCCCGTCATTGGCAGCGGCTTTGCACCGGAACTCGCCTGCTGCGCAGCCTCGGCAATGGCGGATGCGAATGCTGCCTTGCCCTGCAACGCCGCTTCCGCAGCCGCCAGCCGCAGCGGCACCGGGGCGATGCCGCCAGCGGCGAGGCGGATGAACTGGAATGCGCCGTCCTTTACCACGACGCGGGCGCAGACTTCGACCAGCGGCCATTCGGCATGGGTGCGGCTGATCGCGCGCTTGTAGAGCGCACGCTCGTCTTGCAGCGGTGAAGGAAGTGTGACGCTCTTGATCATCTCGCCCGGCTGCAGCGCGTTGTCGGCTGCACCGTTGGAGCCGTCGCCGAGGAGATCGCCTATCGTCAGCGAACTCCTGCGGTCGGTCGTCACTTTCGCGTCGTAGGCCAGCAGCGCTGCCGCCATCGTCGAGGGATGCGGTGCCACGCAGGGGCCGAGGTCGAACGCGACGTGGTAGAGATGATTGCCGGGCCGCGCGGGGCAATCTGGTCCGCCCTTCTTCAGACAGGCGATGTGCGGATTTCGATAATACCAGCAGCGCGAACGTTGCGCGAGATTGCCGCCGAGGGTCGCGAGATGACGAACCTGCGGCGTCGCCAACGCTTGCGCCGATGCGGCGATGCCCGGATACGCCGCGGCGAGGCGCGCATCGGCGGCGATGGCGGCAATGGTGGTGAAGGCACCGAGGCGCAAACTCCCGTCGGGGGGCCAATGCATCCCGATCATGTCGGGTGCGGCGACAATATCGATCAGCGGCCCGGTCGAGACGCCGCTGCGGCGCCGCTCGGAGAGGTCGGTGCCGGCGGCGCGGAATTCGCCGGCTGTGGCGGTCATGGCTGTCGGTGTCATGCGGCGGCCCTCCTTTTGAGCGCGGCGACGAGACGGTCGGGGCGGATCGGCAGCTCGGTCGGCCGAACGCCGGTCGCATGGTGAATGGCGTTGGCGACCGCGGGCGAGGTCGGCACGGTTGCGACTTCGCCGATGCCGACGCTGCCGCCGAGCACGTGATCGAATCCGCGCTGGTCAAAATGCACGTCGATCAAAGGCGTGTCCGCGATACCAGGAATGCGATAGTCCTCCATGCCGCCGCTGAGCACGTCGCCGGTGCGGAAATCAACCTCGCGCGCTTCATAGAGCGCGTAGCCGATGCCCTGAATGACCGCGCCGGTGGCCTGGCTTCGCGCCAGCGCCGGCGCCACGATCTTGCCGACCGCAATGCCGGTGTGAACGTTGACGACGCTGACATGGCCGAGCCAGGTATCGATCTCGACTTCGACAACTTGCACCGAGCTCGGCACGCCGGCACCGATCGCAAGATTGGAAAAGCGCCGCATCATCCAGCCGAGGATCCAGCCCATGAAGCCGGCCTGCTTCAGCGGCGACTGGATGCCCGGCGCCGTCTGCCTGGAGTCTCCGGCCGCACGCCTGATACGGAGAGGTCGGGCGATGACGCGAGCATTTCGCGCCATGGCGCGTTGGAGCCGGGGACCGGCTGCCGTTTTGCGTTCTGCTGGATCGCGGCTTTCAACTGCCTGATGGCGAGCAGCATCGGCGGGATTACCGACGCCGTGACCCGGCTGCCGCCCGAGCCCGGTCCTTCCGGCAGTTTTGAATCGCCGATCCGGACCTCGACCTCGTGCGGCTCAAGTCCGAATTCGCGCGCGAGCGTATTGGCGATCACGGTGCGGGTGCCGGTGCCGATATCCTGCGTCGCCGTGCTCGCGATCAGCCGTCCGCCCTTCACGGCCACCTCGACCTTGGAGCCGGGCTGCCAAATATAGAGCCAGTATCCGGTGGCGACGCCGACGCCGCGGCGATAGCGGCCGCTTTGCGCGGCGACCGGTTTCCGGTTGCGCCAGACGTCGAGGCTCAAAGCCCAATCGTAGAGCCGCTGGCGGTTGGGATCGGGATCCCAGCGTTTGCGCAGTGCAATCGGATCGACGTTCATGCGCACCGCCGCTTCGTCGATCGCCTGCTCCAGCGCAAACGCCATCGGCGGCCCACCGGGGCCGCGGAAGGGCGCGCCCGCCGGCAGATTGCTGATGACGTCGAAATCGGCGAGTTCCTTGCCCTCTGCGGGATAGACCAGGCGGGCAAGTGCCGCGATGGTCGAGTTGGTCGCAGCTCCTGTATCGGCATAGGCGGTCAGCGAAAGCGCTTTCAATTCGCCCTGGTCGGACGGCAGCAGTGCGATCTTCATCTCCGCCGCCGGTCGATAGCCGGTCACCGAAAGCTCCTCGTGCCGATCGTAGGTGACGCGCACCGGCGCCTTGGCTTCGCGCGCCAGTTCGATTGCGGTGATCGTTTCCACGCCAAGGGCTGCCTTCGAACCAAAACCGCCGCCGACATGGTCGACAATCACGCGCACCTTGTCGTGGTCGAGCTTATAGCGCTTGGCGATCAGCTCCATCAGATGGAACACGGCTTGCGTCGACACATGCACGGTGAGCCGATCGCCGTCGAAACGGGCGACCGCCGCATGCGGCTCGAGACAGGCATGCTGTTGCGTGCCGGTGCGGAAGGTGCCCTCCACCAGCAGCGGATTGTTCGCAGCGCGCGCGCCGTCGATCCAGCTTCGCACCTTCTTCGGCTTCTTGGAGAACGCCGCCGAGGGTCCGCGGATATTGCCTTTCCAGGAAGCCGGCGAACCGCCGCCTTCAGAGACGTCACCTGCCTTCTTGCGCGCGGGTTTTTCGAACACCACGGGCGCATCGGTCCTGCGCGCTTCATCGAGCCCGATCACCGACGGCAGGCGTTCGCTCACGAGCTTGATGGTGGCGATGGCGGCGAGCGCCGTCTTGCGATCCCTGGCCGCAACCGCCGCGATCGGTTCGCCGACATAGCGGACGATGCGGTCGTCGCCGAGTAGCGAGATGGCTGCGCTCACACCTGGTATCGCGCGCGCCGGCGCCAGATCGAGCTCACCGATGCGCGCATGCGCGAACGGCGAGCGCAGGATCACGCCTTCGAGCTGGCCTTCATGATTGATATCGACGGTATACTTCGCCGACCCCGTCACCTTGTCGCGCGCTTCCATGCGCGGCGGAGCGAACTCCTCGCCGTCGAAGCGGCCGGCGCAGGCATCCGCCACGGCACGGAAGATTCCGTCATAGGCGCCGCAGCGGCAGAGATGCCCCGACAGCGCCGCCCCGATTTCTTCGCGTGACGGCACCGCCGTTCCCTTGGCTGCGCGCCAGGAATCGTGAAACGCCGCGGTCTCGACGATGAAACCCGGCGTGCAGAAGCCGCATTGCAGCGCGTCGTGCGCCATAAATGCTTTCTGCACCGGGTGAAGTTGCGCGGCGCCGATGCCTTCGACTGTGGTCACGTTTCTGTCCGCGGCAGCACGCGCCGGCATCAGGCAGCTCACGGCAGGCTCGCCGTCGACCAGCACGGTGCAGGCGCCGCAGACGCCGGCCCCGCAGACAAGCTTGGTGCCGGTGAGGTCGAGCGCGTCGCGCACGACGTCGACCAGCAGCGCATCGGGATCGTCGGGGAGGGGAGCGAGCTTGCCGTTGATCGTCATGGTGCTCATCTGCGATCTCCAGGTTTGCGGGCGGATTTCTTGTCGGGATTCTTGGTCGGCTTCGGCTTGGCCGCGCGCGGCTGCTTCGCCGGGTCGATGGCGCCGGCGATCAGCGTGCGCAGCATGATTTCCAGATCCTTCAGGAAGGCATCGGCCGGCTGCATCGCGGGATAGGCGGATTTGGTGCCGTTGACCGCCATTTCGACGCATCGCGCAAGCTCGCGCGGCGTCATGCCGGAGTTGAGAACGAGTCCCTGCTTGCGGCAAACGCGCGTGATCGTCGCGGCAACCTGATCCGCATAGGCGGCGGCATATTTCTGGTAAAGGTCGCGCGCCTGCAGGAGATGTTCGGAGAACAGTTCCTCGACATGCGGCGAGCCGTCGAGCGAAGCGGCCAACTGTCCGAGCTTGGCGGAGACGGACGCAACGAGAATATCGGCGAGGCTGCCGCCTTGCTTCTCGGCAGCGCCGGCCGCGGCGATTTCGGCGGCGAGCGCCTCCTCATGCAGCCGTTCGATGACGGCGCGAAACAGCGCTTCCTTGGATTTGAAATGATGATAGAGCGCCTGCCGCGTCAGCCCGGCGGCCTCCGCCGCCTGCTCGATCGACGAGCGTCGAAAACCGTGCCGGCGAAACACCAGCATCGCGGCATCGAGAATGCGCGTGCGCGGGCTCATTTGACGATTTTGACAAAACGGCAATAAATGTCAAGTCGAGGCCGGCCGCAGAGCCGGGGCCTACTGCCTGCCGCGCGACGATGGGTCCCGGTTCTGCGACGCATCGCTGGCGCGCTGCATCGCGCCCGGGACAGGCGCGACAGGTTCCGAAAGCAGTCGACCCGATCGAATCCGTCCGAGAAGCAATTGGTATTGCTTCATGGACGTGTCATCGAGCGCCTCCTGCCTGTTGCTTGGCTGGTCATCATACCCGATTGGACTGTCGAACTGGCTCATCGTGAAATCGACACGCCGCCCATCGATCTCGTTGTAGAAATGCCAGGCGCCGTTGACGTCCGTCTTCAGTATCGCGCCTCCGAGTTCGTCCTGGACCACCAGCGCTGTCACCGAGCATTGACCCGCCGCGGGATTGTCGGGCCGCCACTGGCCGCTCGTCTCCGCCGACCAGGCGCCACGCAGTTTGTGATAGAGACCGATCAGGGATGGGCAACCCGTCATCATCAATACCCCCTACCTGCGGTGATGGTGCTCCTGCCGTTCTAGCAGGTCGCGCGCTGCCGCTCTATGTTGCGAGAGATGACCGGTCGCAGCTTACACGAACTTGATCCCGATCACGTCGCCCTTCTTCCAGGCGACTTTGCAGGCCCTGCCGGGCGATGTCCGGTCGAATTTCAATTGAAACTGCGGCTTGACGAAGTGCGGGTCCTCGACCCTCAGCCGCGCGCCCCCTTCCGAGATGTCGATGACGGTGCACTGACGCGCCGCGAAGCGCCGTCGATCGTCATCCATGCGGGTTGGTTGGTTCGCCGGCGCGAGGGACGGGGTTTTCTACCGAATGTCGACATGGCGAGTACCTCCGCGAGGCCAACGCATCGACAGGACAGTCGTTGCAGATAGGAAGAATTTGAAACGAACTGACGAGGCTAGTGCGATCTCGGCCACGCATAGGTGCGCGAACGAAGCCGTTGCGTCATTGGGGTTTGCGCATTCGGCCCTGGCGCATATGCTTGCGTCCAAGCGGGCTGCATCGGAAGTCCCGCGCGGGAGAGCCGCATCATGAAAATCAGGAGCGTTCGGGCCCACGTCCTTGAGGCGAAACTCTCGCAGCCTTTTGCCTACTCCCGCGCCTGGTACGACACGCGCACCGCCATGGTGGTCGAGGTCGAGACCGAGGACGGCCTGACCGGCTGGGGCGAGTGCTATGGTCCGGCGCGGATTACCGCCGCCGCAGTCGAAGGCGTGGCGCCGCTGCTGGTCGGCGAGGATCCGCTGCGGACGGATTTCCTGTGGCAGAAAGTCTATTCCGCGATGCGCGATCACGGCCAGAAAGGCGTCATCATCGAGGCGCTGAGCGGCATCGACATCGCGCTCTGGGACATCAAAGGAAAACATTTCGGCGTTCCCGTCCATCACTTGCTCGGCGGTGCCAGCCGCAGCCAGGTGGAGGCCTATGCGACCGGACTCTATCGGCGCAAATCCGGCGATCCGTTACGCTATCTGCCGGATGAGGCAGCGGCCTACGTCGCCGACGGGTTTAAGGCAATCAAGCTGAAAGTCGGCTTCGGCGTGGAGGAAGACGCCGCCGTGACGCGCGCGGTGCGCGAGGCGATCGGCCCCGGCATAGCGCTGATGGTCGATGCCAATCACGCCTACGATGCGACGGCGGCGATCCGTCTCGGCAGGATGATCGAGCGTTACGACATCGGATGGTTCGAGGAGCCGGTGCCGCCGGAGGACATCGCAGGATACCGCGAAGTGAAATCGGCGATTTCGATTCCGGTGGCGGGCGGCGAATGCGAATTCACGCGGTTCGGCTTTCGCGATGTGCTGGTTTCACGCGCAATGGACATCATCCAGCCCGATACCTGCGCGGCGGGCGGCCTTTCCGAGTGCAAGAAAATCGCCGACATGGCCGAGGCGTTCGGCGTCAGGTACAACCCGCATGTCTGGGGTACCGGGATTGCGATCGCCGCATCGCTGCAACTCCTTGCCGTGTTGCCGTCGCACACCCCGCGCTCGTTGGCGCCGCTCGAGCCGATCCTGGAGTTCGACCGGACCGAGCATCCAATTCGCCAGGCGATCCTCACCCAGCCGATCGAACACACCGGCGGTCTCGTGGCCGTGCCCGACGGGCCTGGGCTCGGCATCGAGATCGACCGGGATGCATTGACGCGGTTTGCAGTGAGATGAGTGCAGTTCGCTCCTTCAATGGGCACACGGCACACCGCGCGGGAAGCTCCGGCGCCTGACGCGTTCGCGAACGAATGCGTCAGCCGGGGTGCAGGAAAAGTGCGAGCAGGAGAATAATCGGCAGCGGAATTCCGACCAGCCAAAGAAGCGCGCTCTTTACAGACATCATCCCTGCCTCCCAAGCGGAGATAACCGTCCAGCGGAACTTTGGTTCCTACGCCACGGCCTTCTTGTTGACGCCCTTGCGAAGCGCGACTGTGTTGAGCTTGGTGTTGGCGGCCTTCTCTTCGTTGAGATTGGTCGTGAGGAAGCGAACGACGTCGTCATGGCCGAGTTCCTCGGCCCATGCGATCAGCGTGCCGTACCGTGCGATCTCGTAATGCTCGACCGCCTGCGCGCCTGCCACGATGGCGGCGTCAAGCACAGCGTTGTCGTCGATTTCCGCCGTGATCGTGTCGGCCTCCTTAATCAGGCCATCGATCGCCGGACAATCTGCCGCCTTGGGTTCCTTACCGAGCTTCTGAAACACCTTCTCAAGGCGCTCGATCTGAGTGTTGGTTTCTTCGAGGTGCGATTTGAGGCCGGCCGAAAGGTCACGGTTGGTGACCTTCTCGATCATCTTCGGCAACGCCTTGGTGATCTGGCGTTCGGCATAATAGATGTCCTGCAGGCCATGCACGAACATATCTTCCATGGTTTTGATGTCTTTCGTGAAAAGTCCCATTTGAACCTCCTTGGGTTGATGGGATTCCTGACGCGGGACGACATCATTTTGTTCCTGATCCCTTGGCCGGTTCCCTGCCAACTGCTGCTGCGCCACAGCATGATGGGGCGGCTCACTCGTTGTTTCATGCGATGGCGGCAACAACGACGCATCTGCGTACTCGCGCAAAAGTCGCGTATCGCCAATTCACTACAACTGTCGCGTTGTTCGCCTGGACCAATACTAATTCTAAATTTGATTCGATCGTGCGATCCCGGCTGCTTGGAGAAATACTAATTCTAAACGCGTGATTGACGCGCCGTTGTATCCTTCGCGCACTTCATCACTGTGGTCACGCTTGTTACTGGTCCCGCGCGAAGCGACGAGGACTAGAAATGACTGCAAGTTTGAAGACCGCGGGATGGCTCGGCGCCGCGCTGCCGATGCTCGCGGCGATGATCGACGTAACGCCGGCGGAAGCTCAATCGTCCGCGCGAGAATTGCCGGCTGTCGTCGTCGACCAGCCTTCACGCGCGCCGGCCGCGCGATCGCGTCCCGCACCGAGACGGCAAGCGAACTCGGCAGCGAGCCGTCGCACCGCCACGCGCGCTGCTATGACGCCCGATGCCGCGGCTGCAGCCGGCGCACGCGCGGAAACGGGCACCGGACCGGTGCGCGGCTATCTCGCGGGCCAGAGCGGCACCGGCACCAAAACCGACACGCCGCTGCGGGAAACGCCGCAATCGATCACGGTGGTCACCGCCGATCGCATCGCCGACCAGGGCGCGCTCACCGTGCAGGAAACGCTGCGCTACGTGCCCGGCGTGTTCGCCGACGCCTTTGGCCCGGATTCGCGCGGCGACTATCCGCGCTTTCGCGGCCAGGATCCAAATATCTATCTCGACGGCACCCGCGTGGTGAACACCTTCCAGTTCAACGAATGGCGGCCCGATCCCTACACACTGGAGCGCATCGAGGTGCTGCGCGGGCCGTCATCGGTGCTGTATGGCGACACCTCGACGGCAGGCCTCTTGAACCTGATCTCGAAGCGCCCGCAGGCGGAAAGCTTCAACGAAATCGGCGTGCAATACGGCAGCTTCAACCGCAAGCAGGTGCAGCTCGACTCGACCGGCAAGCTGACCAAGGATGGCGAGTGGCTGTATCGCTTCATCGGCGTGTTCCGCGACAGCAATACGCAAACTGATTTCGTGAAAGACGACCGCATCGTGCTGGCGCCGTCGCTGACCTGGCGGCCGACCAACAACACCAGTTGGACCGTGCTCGGCACCTATCAAAAGGATATGAGCGGTTCCTCTACCGCCTTCCTGCCGCACGAGGGCACGCTGTATCCCGGTCCCAACGGGCTTATTCCAGTACGACGATTTGCAAGCGAGCCGGGCTTCGACAAATACCAGACCGAGACTGGCGCGGTCTCCAGCCTGTTCGAGCACAGTTTTGGCGACGGCCTGAAGGTCCGGCAGAACATGCGTTACGCTCATGTTGAGGGCATCTACCGGACGATGTACCCGGACTGGAGCACTAACCCGGCCGATCCGTTTCTCGATCCCGCCACGCGCCGCACCGTGGCGCGCTGGGTCTCGAGCCGGCAAACGACCAAGGACAGCTTCACCTCTGATACCAACGCCGAGTTGAAGTTTGCCACCGGCGCGATCACGCACAAGGCGCTGTTCGGCGTCGACTATCGCGCTCTCGGCGAACGCGCGTCGTCCTCCGGCGCGATCCACGATCCCAGGCCATTTGATCTCTATGCCCCCGTCTACAATGGCGTCGTCCCGCCGCCGTTGTCGCCGGAGCCGGATCTGCGGCAAAGCCAGCTCGGGCTGTACGCGCAGGACCAGATGCGGCTCGGGCCGTGGTTGGCGGTCGTCGGCCTGCGCCAGGATTTTATCACCAACGATGTGCAGGGCGCCCCGGCGGAAGATACCAGGGCGACCACCGGCCGCGCCGGACTGATGTACGAATTGCCGTTCGGGCTAACGCCATATGTCACCTACGCGCAGTCGTTCAACCCGATCTTCGGCTCCGGCGTCTGCGCCACGATCTGCAAAGCGCAGCAGGGCGAGATGGTGGAGCTGGGATTCAAGTACAATCCGATGCCGGGCACCGCGATCAACGGCGCGATCTACGACACCATCGAGAAGAACCGGCTGGCAGCCGACCCCACCAATCCGCTGATCTCGACCCAGACCGGCAAGGTGCGGATTCGCGGTGCCGAGCTAGAGGTGATCACCCGTGTCACACCAGACCTCGATCTGATCGGCGCCTATGCCTACGTCAATGCCACGGTGGAAAGCGGCGACAATGCGGGCAAGCGGGTCGAAACCGTGCCCGAACATCAGGCCTCGCTGTGGGCGAAGTACCGTCTCACAGCGCTCGGCCTGCAAGGTGTCACCGTCGGCGGCGGCGTGCGCTACATCGGCGAATCCTGGGACGGCACCGATACCATCCGCACGCCTGATTACACGCTGTTCGACGCCATGATCCGCTACGAGACCGGCCCCTGGCGGTTTCAGGTCAATGCCAGCAACATCGCCGACAAGCGTCATGTCACCACCTGCTGGTCGCGTGGCGACTGTTTCTTCGGCATCGGTCGCACCGTGCTCGGAAGCGCGACGTACAGATTCTAGCGAGGGCATTATCCATTCTCGAAAAAGCGCCGGCCGCTCTACGCCGGCTTCGTCCGATAGGTCGCCAGAAACATCCGCGTTGCGCTGTCAACCACCCGCGCGATGCGCTCTGCCGATGGCGCGGGCTCTGCCTGAAACACGAACGGCAGAAACAGCGTCGCCTGGCACATCTGCAGGAATTGCGCGGCGGCGAGGCCGCAATCGTCGATCGCAAGATCATTCGACCGGACATGCGCCTGCAGATACTCGGCCAGGCGGTTGATCGTCTTTGCCAGCACGTTCTCGTAGAACTGGCGTCCGACCTCCGGCATCCGTTCGGCGATTGCCATTACCGTGCGGATCGACGAACCGCCACCCGGCCGGCAGATCGAACCGATATAGGTTCGGCCGAATTCGCGTAGCGTGGCTTCGACATCCCGCTTGGGATCGAGATTGTATGCGATCTTGCTTTTTTCGAACGCTTCGTCCTCGACAATGGCCTCGAACAGCCGGCTCTTGTCGGCGAAGTAAACGTAAAGCGTGCCTTTGGAGACGCCGGCCGACCGCGCGATCTCGCTCATGCTGGCGCCATCAAAGCCCAGATCCATGAACACCTTTCGCGCACCGTCCAAAATCTGGCGGCGCTTCGAACTGTCCTCCTCGCCTAAGGGATGAATCGTGTTTGCTCTGGGTGCAACCATTGGTTTATCTTCTCGCGCAAGAATTCAACCCGCGATACAGAGGGAAGTCATTTCTCGCTTTATGGCCGGTATAATAGCAATCTACATTGACCGAACCGTTCGGTCAATGTATTTTGAGTTAAAGGCACCAGTGCGGCCGGTTTCCGTGGCCTCATGCATCGCGACATTGGGAATGGGGAGGCCGGGTAATGGCCGGAGCGAGAGACCAGGCCGCACGCGTCGTTCGCGCCGGGCCGGAAACGGCCGGCGACGAAGCTGCGCAGGAGGCGGCGGATCAACTGCGCACCCAGGTCGCGGAGGAGACCCGGCGTCGCCCCTCCGAAACCCCCGGCGCTGTGGAGATCGAAAGGCCCGATGGGCCTGTCGCCAACGCTGCCGATACCGCCGCGGCGAAACCGAGCAAGCGCAAATTCGTGATGATGGGCGTGCTCGGCTTGCTGGCGCTCGCCGCCATCGGCTACGGCATCTATTTCGTTTTCGTCGGACGGTTCTATGTCTCGACCGACAACGCCTATGTGCGCGCCAACAATACTACGCTTGGCGCCCGGGTCTCGGGTCATGTCGCGGCAATCCTGCCCGCCGACAATTCGATCGTTCGCACCGGCGACGTGATCTTCAGGATCGATGACGGTGATTACCGGATTGCTGTCGAAGCCGCGCGCAGCAAGATCGCGACCCAGCAGGCGACGATCGATCGCATCGGCCGTCAGGTCACGGCGCTGGAAAGCGCTGTCGAGCAGACCAGGGCGCAGCTCGCTTCCTCGGAGGCGGCGATGAAGCGCGCCGGCCTCGACTTCGATCGCCAGCAGTCGCTGAGCACCAAGGGTTTTGCCTCGCGCGCCGCCTTCGAGGTCTCCGAAGCCGCGCGCGACCAGAGCCTTGCCGCGGTGAAGTCGGCGCAAGCGGCCTATGAGGCCGCGCGCGACAATGTCGAGGTGACCAAAGCGCAGCAGGCCGAGGCCCGCGCGCAGCTTGCGGAATTGCAAACCCAGCTAGCCAAGGCGGAACGCGACCTTGGATTCACTTCGGTGCGTGCGCCGGTCGATGGCACGTTTTCCAACCGTCTCGTCAATACCGGCGACTTCATCCAGGCCGGGCAGCGGCTCGCCAATCTGGTGCCGCTTAATGAGGTCTTCATCGACGCCAATTTCAAGGAAACCCAGCTCAAGCGCATCCGTCCCGGCCAGCCCGTGAAGATCTCGGTCGACGCCTACGGCCATCGTAAATTCGCCGGCGTTGTCGACAGCATTTCGCCCGCGGCGGGCTCGGTGTTCACCTTGCTGCCGCCGGACAACGCCACCGGCAATTTCACCAAGATCGTGCAGCGGCTGCCGGTTCGCATTCGCGTGCCGAAGGACGTGGCGAAGCAGCACTTGCTGCGCGCCGGCATGTCGGTCTACGCGACCGTTGACACCCGCGAGGGCGCGGCCGACGCCGACAGCGAGGCCGACCTCGATGCGCCTGCCATGGTTCAACCGCAGTGACTTCTTTAGTGCCCGGGGCGAAAGCCCCGCGCCGGTTCCGATCTGATCATGGCTGACGCCACCACCGCATCGCCCTCGATGATGAAGGCCGCGACCGACGCGTCCGAGCGCATTCCGCCGCGACGGATGTTTGCGTTTCTGATCATGGTGTTCGGGATGTTCATGTCGATCCTGGATATCCAGGTCGTCTCGGCGTCGCTGGCGGAGATCCAGGCCGGACTTTCGGCAAGCTCAAGCGAAGTGTCGTGGGTGCAGACCTCGTACCTGATCGCCGAGGTGATCGCGATTCCGCTGTCCGGATTCCTGTCGCGCGCGCTCGGCACCCGCCTGCTGTTTGCGATCTCCGCCGCCGGCTTCACCATCGCGAGCTTCTTCTGCGGCTTTGCCTCGACCATCGAGCAGATGATCATCTGGCGCGCGATCCAGGGGTTTCTCGGCGCCGGCATGATCCCCACCGTGTTCGCATCCGCCTACACGGTCTTTCCGCGTTCGAAATTCCACATCGTCGGCCCGATCATCGGGCTGGTCGCGACGCTGGCGCCGACCATCGGGCCGACAGTCGGCGGCTACATTACCGGCATGATGTCCTGGCACTGGCTGTTCTTCATCAACATCGTTCCCGGCATCGGTATCACCGTCGGAGTGCTCGCGCTGGTCGATTTCGACAAGCCGGACCTCGCGCTGCTGGAACATTTCGACTGGTGGGGACTGTTGTTCATGGCGAGCTTTCTCGGCACGCTCGAATACGTGCTCGAAGAGGGCCCGCAATCGCAATGGCTGGAAGACACCTCGGTGGCGATCTGTGCAGCGATCTGTACAGTTTCGGCGATTGCCTTCTTCTGGCGCGTGCTCAGCGTCAAGGAGCCGATCGTCGACATCAGGACCTTCAGCGACCGCAATTTCGCGATAGGCTGCCTGATCTCGTTCTGCGTCGGCATCGGTCTTTACGGCTTGACCTATCTGTATCCGCGCTATCTGGCCGAAGTGCGCGGCTACAGCGCGCTGATGATCGGCGAGACCATGTTCATCTCGGGCCTTGCCATGTTCCTCACCGCGCCGATCGTCGGGCGGCTGATGGTTAAGTACGACGTGCGCTACCTGATCGCGATCGGCCTCGTCCTGTTCGCGCTCGGCTCCTACCAGATGACCTGGATCACCAAGGATTATGATTTCTACGAACTGCTGATTCCGCAGATCCTGCGCGGGGTCGGCATGATGCTGGTGATAGTGCCGACCAACACCACCGCGCTCGGAACGCTGGCGCCCGAGCGCGTGAAGAACGCCTCCGGTCTGTTCAATCTGACGCGCAACCTCGGCGGCGCGGTGGGGCTCGCCGTCATCAACCAGGTGCTGAACGAGCGTACCGACCTGCACATCTCACGCCTGCATGACAGCGTTACCTGGGGCAACGCCACCGCGGTCGAGACACTCAACATGCTCACCCAGCGCACGCAGGGCATGGGCGATGCCGCGCTGATGGCGATGAAACAATTGTCGCAGATCGTGCACCGCCAGGCGGTGGTGATGGGTTATGGCGACGTCTTCTTCATGCTGGCCGTGTTCTATCTCGCCCTGAGCCTGCTGGTGATGGTTCTGAAAAAGCCGTCCGCGGCGGTGCTTGGCGGCGACGCGCACTGAAAGCGATGTGACAACGCTGTTCACGTCCTTGTCATGTTGCAAATCACCCGCGATGCATTTATAAGGTGCGCATTGCCGCTCGAACCGGGGAGATTTGCATGATTTCGATGTATTCGCAGATCGCGCCCTCGTGTCCGATGCTCGTGCTGGTTTTTCGGTCGCGTCGCTGAGCGCGATCTCCGCCGGCCCTGATCGGGCCTGACGCCCGATCTTTCCAAACTTCCCAACGACTTAACGACAGTTTTCAACGACGCATGCGTTCGGCCCGAGGCGGCCCACGCGTCAAACCCAGATGGAGCCGGCATGCGCCTTTCGCGCAGCCGGATGATGCCATGACCGTTCCAAGAGACAAACGTCCCGCGGCGATACGCGTGGTGATCCCGTTCGTGTTCCGCCACTGGCTGCAGCAGCCCGGCCGCGCCGCTGTCGTAACCGGCGGCCTGCTGGGAGCAACCGCGGCCGACCTGTTCATGCCGATCTTCTCCGGCCGGCTGGTCGATGCGCTGACGCTGGGCACCTCAGACCCGGGCGCGCGACAGGCCGCGTTTACAGCCTTCGGCGGGATCGTCGCGCTCGGACTCATATCGATGGTCCTGCGCCTGGCCGGGCTGCAGGCCATCGTGCCGTTCACGCTGAAGACCATGTCCGACGTGTCGCGCGACGCTTTCGCGCGCGTACAGCGCTTTTCGACCGACTGGCACGCCAACTCGTTTGCCGGCTCCACCGTACGCAAGATCACGCGCGGCATGTGGGCGCTCGATCTGCTCAACGATACCATCTTGATGGCGCTGCTGCCGTCGCTACTGGTGCTGGTCGGCTCGATGATCCTGCTCGGGCTGCACTGGCCGGTGTTAGGTGCGGTCATTGCGGTCGGCACCGTGATCTATGTCTCGATGACGATGGCGTTCTCGGTGAACTACATCGCACCCGCCGCGCGCGTCTCCAACGCCTGGGACACCAAAGTCGGCGGCACGCTGGCGGACGCCTTGACCTGCAACGCCGTGGTAAAGTCCTTCGGCGCGGAAGCGCGCGAGGATGCGCGGCTGGCCGGCGTCGTCGGACGCTGGCGCACGCGCGTGCGGCGGACGTGGTATCGTTACAATTACACATCGACGGCGCAACTTGCGGTGCTGCTGTGCTTTCGCGGCTCCGTGATCGGCGGGGCGATCCTGTTGTGGATCGCCGGCCGCGCCACGCCGGGCGACGTCACCTACGTGTTGACCAGCTACTACATCATTCATGCTTATCTGCGTGACGTCGGCATGCACATCAACAACCTGCAGCGTTCGGTCAACGACATGGAGGAGCTGGTCGCGATTCACGACGAGCCGATCGGTATCGCCGATGCGCCCGATGCAAAGCCGATCGACATCCAGGGCGGCCACATTGTGTTCGACGACGTGACCTTCCATTACGGCGGCCACCGCGCGCCGCTGTATGACGGATCGTCCGTCGAAATCCGCGCCGGCGAACGGGTCGGCCTGGTCGGCCGCTCCGGCTCGGGAAAGACGACTTTCGTCAAGCTGGTGCAGCGGCTCTACGATATCAGCGGCGGAAAGATCCTGATCGACGGTCAGGATATCGCGAAAGCCACGCAGCAATCGCTGCGCAGCCAAATCGCGATCGTGCAGCAGGAGCCGATCCTGTTTCACCGCACGCTGGCCGAGAACATCGCCTATGGCCGGCCCGGCGCCAGCATGGCGGCGATCGAGCAGGCGGCGCGGCTCGCCAACGCGCACGACTTCATCCTGCGGCTGCCGAAAGGCTACGGCACGCTGGTCGGCGAGCGCGGCGTCAAGCTGTCGGGCGGCGAGCGGCAGCGCGTCGCGCTGGCGCGCGCGTTCCTGGCGGACGCACCGGTGCTGATCCTGGACGAGGCAACCTCGAGCCTTGATTCAGAGTCAGAGGGCCTGATCCAGCAGGCCATGGAGCGGCTGATGAAAGGGCGCACCTCGATCGTAATCGCGCACCGGCTGTCGACCGTGCGCAGCCTCGACCGCATCCTGGTTTTCGACCGCGGCGAGATCGTCGAGCAGGGCACGCACGCGGCGCTGACCGCCAGGCCCGGCGGCATCTATCGCGGGCTGTTCGAGCTGCAGGCCACCGAGTTCAGCCGCATTTCGGCGGCGGAGTGAGAGCCGTATTGTTGCGAACCCGATCGATGTCGGAATATTTTTTCCGGCATCGAGAGGGCTTGCACGATGCGCTGGTTTCGAAAGGATCGGCCGCC
The DNA here is from genome assembly GCF_023073815.1 of Bradyrhizobium sp. 157. Classification (NCBI taxonomy): domain Bacteria; kingdom Pseudomonadati; phylum Pseudomonadota; class Alphaproteobacteria; order Hyphomicrobiales; family Nitrobacteraceae; genus Bradyrhizobium; species Bradyrhizobium sp. 157. The sequence continues at coordinate 39,688 of NZ_JADPKF010000060.1, forward strand.
GGAGGTCTGGGAAATCGACGTTCAGCCCGCAGGCGATATCGAGGCGGCGCAAAGGATTCGCGAGGTTTGCGTCTCATCGGCCGAGGCCATCGCGGAAAGATGGCAGCCGGCGGCCGCCATGCCGAGAAAGACCAGGCCATTGACGCCGCGCGATATCAGGCAGCGATCAAATGCGCGCTCGAACTCGCCATGAAGATCTCCGACGACGCCATGCGTGACGTCTCGGTGAGCCAGGTCATCAGGCTATGCGTGAAGGTCGATCATCTGAAAACCGCGCGCGTGCTACTTAGGGCCATCAATTCGGAAAAGACCAGGGCGGAACTGATGGCGGATCATCCGGTGCTGAACGATCAGGACGCCGCCAATTGAGACGGCTCGCGATTTTGCTGCGGCGGCGAGGGAGCCGTTCTGGCCCGGGTGCGCGTCGATATGGCGACCGTCACTACGACGGCGGCAGCGAACAGCAGGATCTGCAGCGTGATGGTCTCGTCGTTGAAGAAGGCGGCCAGCGCAAAGGTGACGAAGGGTTGCAGCAACTGGATCTGCGAGACCCGCGCGATGCCGCCCATCGCCAGCCCTGCATTCCACGCGAAGAACCCGATCCATTGCGAGAACAGCGCGACGTAAAGCAGCCCGAGCCAGGGTTTAAGGGCGATGTGGGTGATATCGGCGGGCATGGTCAGCACGGCTGCCGGAATCGACAGCGGCAGCGCAATAACCAGGATCCAGCTTATGACCTCCCAGCCCGGCATTTGCGAGGTAAGCCGGCCGGAGAATGCGTACCCGATCGCGGCGACGGCGACCGATGCGAACAGGAATAAATCACCGGCGACCAGCGCGCCGCCGCCTTGCCGCAATGCGAATGCGATCACCAACGCGGCGCCGGCCACGGAAGCAATCCAGAACAGCGGCCGCGGCCGCTCATGGGTGATGGCGACGGCGACGAGCGCGGTGGCGATCGGCAGTACGCCCAGCACCACGCCGCCATGCGAGGCGTCGACCCTCTGCATGCCCAGCGACATCAACAGTGGAAACAGGATCGCGACGCAAAGCATGGCGATCACGAGCTGCAGCCATAGCGCGCGGGGCGGCAGCGACCGGCGCAATACGAGAAGGAGCGCCAGCGAGCAAAGCCCGGCGATAGCGGTACGCAGCGCGGTCAATGCAATCGGATCAATTTCCGCGACCGCGATCCGCGTCGCCGGCAGCGTGCCGCCGAAGATCACCATGCCGATGAAGCCCAGCAACAGGCCGAGGCGCTCGCGCGAAGCAGGGGAGCTCATGACGCGATTGGTTAGCCGCTTTGCAGGTCAGCGTACAGCAATCTACTCGGAGCACATGGCGGCTATGCGCTGCTATCTCGGAGCAATGCTGCTCCACACCAATCCAACTCCCGACAGAAATAGCAGAGCCAGCACGACATCGTAGAAGTTTCGGTCATTCAGGGCTTGATAGGTGCGCATGCCAAGACGGGCGCCGATCAGCGTGCCGGGCAGCGCCAGCATCGCCAGCCAGAACACATCCCATTTAACGAAGCCGCTGGCGATCTGCAGGATGAGCGCGGCGCCGAGCACGCTGCCGTTGAAGATCTGGAAGAGGCCGCGGCGCTGGTCCTTGGTCCAGCCGCGGATGCTGGCCCACAGGGTCGGCAGCGGGCCCGACAGGCCGGCGAGGCCGCCGAGGATGCCGCCGGCAAATCCGATGGCTGCGTCTGCCGGCCGGCCGCCGAAGCGGAAGGCCATCGGCTTGCGGATGAAATAGAGTGCGGTGGGAAATACCAGCAGCATCACGCCGACGCTGAGCTTGAAATTTTGCGGGTCGGCGCGCGCGACCAGCAGCGCCCCGATCGGCATGCCGGCAAGACCGCCGGCCACGAACGGCCACGCCAGCTTGAAGTCGAGAACTTTCCACATCGATGGCAGCGTCGAGATCTGCGAACTCACCGAGCAGATCAGGACCAGCGGCACCGCAATGGCCGGCGGCAAGATGTAAAGCCAGATCCCCAGCGCCATCAGCGCCGTGCCGAAACCGGAAAGTCCGGAGACAAAGCCGCCGGCGAGCGCGCCGGCAAGCAGGATGGCGTAGGTGGCTAATTCCACTCTTCTCTTTCCCTCCCGTCATTCCGGGGCGCGAAGCGAACTACGGTGCGCAATTGCGCACCTGAGAATCTCGAGATTCCGGGTCTGGTCCTTCGGACCATCCCCGGAATGACGATGCTGCAATTTTGCGCCACGTTTACACGACGCGATGGACAGGTACTATCGCAATCGACGCCTTCACAATAACCTGGTGGGAAACGGCCCGATGAGCGCACCTTCGAAAACCTTCCTCGTCTGTCACGGCGCGTGGTCCGCGGGTTGGGCCTGGAAGAAAATGCATCCGCTGATGCAGGCCGCCGGGCATCGCCTGATCACGCCGACCTACACCGGTCTCGGCGAGCGCGCGCATCTGGCGCATCCGGGGATCGATCTCAATTCGCATATCGAAGACGTTTTGCACGTCATCGAGTATGAAGACCTGCGCGAATTCGTGCTGATCGGCCACAGCTATGGCGGCATGGTCGCGACCGGCGTCGCCGACCGGGCGCGCGACAAGGTCGAGCAGCTCATTTATATCGACGCCTTTGTGCCGCAGGACGGGCAGTCGCTGCTCGATCTGAACGAGGCGGGGCAGACGCGGATGCAGGAGCTTTCGAAGAGCGGTGATGGCTGGCGCGTGCCGCCAAACCCGACGCCGCCGGATACATCGCCTGCGGATGTCGAATGGCTCAGCGCGCGCCGCGTCGACATGCCGATCAAGTGTTTCGAGACCAGGCTCAAGCTGCAGGGCGGCGCGCTGACCCTGCCGCGCAGCTATATCTACGCCACCCGCATCACGCCGGCCGACACTTTTGGGCCGTTCGCCAGGATGACAAAGGGCGACCCCGCCTGGAGCTATTACGAGATCGACGCCAGCCATTCGCCGAATGTCACCGCGCCGGAAGCGCTGATGGCGCTGCTGCAGAAGATCGCGGTATAGTCCGAAGGGCGCAATCTTGTAGCCCGGATGGAGTCCGTAGCCCGGGTGGAGCGCAGCGCAACCCGGGAGCTGCGCGCCATGGGCTCGATAGTCCCGGATTGCGCTCCGCTCCATCCGGGCTACGGGATGTAGTCTCCAACGGATTGACTCTCCGCCCACGCGCCCAACAAGCTGGCAACCGGTTGGTCGAAACCGATCGCGAGGGCAGGGCCATGGCGGCCAGAACGACTTCAGTCATCGAGACATGGTCGACCAACCTGGTCGAGCCGGAACGGCGCCTGGATTATTGGATCGGCGCCGTCTGCGAATGTTTTCTCGAGATGGACATCACGACGCCGGTGCGGTCGGGCTTCGACTGCTCCGTTCAGCGCGGGCAACTCGACACCATCGGCATCAACCGCGTCGAGGGCTCAGCGCAGCACGTCTACCGCAGGACAGCCAGCCTCGCGCGCAGTGCATCGAACTACTATTATCTGCTGTGCAAGACCGACAATGACTGGACCGCCATGCAGAACGGCCACGCGTCGCGCCTGCAGCCCGGCGATCTCGTGCTGCTGGACTCCCGGCGCTGCTACGAGTTCAACTTTCCGGTAACTGCAAACACGCTGTCGCTGGAACTGCCGATCGCGTGGGTCGAATCCTGGATCACCGATCCGGAGCGGCGCATCGGGTATCGTATTGACGGGCGAGCCGGTTGGGGCGCGGCGCTCAGCACATTTGCGCGCCAGTTGACGCCGCAACTGGCGATCGAGCGGCCGCTGCCCGCGCAGGTTTTGACCGATCAGCTCGGAGCGCTGCTGGCGCTTGGGTTCGGCAGCGAGATTCCGGCGACGCATTCCGAGCGGCACGACTCGGCAAACCTTCTCGACCAGATCGGCCGTGTCATCCGGCTGCGCTACGCCGAACCCGGGCTGACGGCTGCGACCGTCTCCGATCATCTCCATGTCTCCGAGCGAACCCTGCATCGCTGCCTCAACAGAGCGAGCCTGACGTTCAGCGGGCTGCTCAATGATTGCCGTATGGCGGCGGCGCGCAGGATGCTGAGCGAGCCGCGGTTCGATCGGATCGGCGTCGGCGGAATCGGGCTGCGGGTCGGCTTTTCCGATCCGTCCCACTTCATCCGCCAATGCCGGAGATATCTCGGCATGACGCCGGGCGCGTTCCGGCGGCAGCGCTAAAGACCTGGCGCAATCAGGCGACGGCGGTGGCCGAATCCGGCCATCCGAGAAAGGCCGTCCCCATCAATGTCTGACTTTCGGAAAATCAGGGGAGACGGAATGTCAGACATCTATGTTCTTGTTCACGGCGCTTGGCACACCGGCGCCGAGATGGAAGCGGTGGCCGGACATCTTCGCAAAAGCGGCCACGTCGTGCATTGCCCGACAGTCGCCGGCAACAACAAGGATGACGATCGCGAGAAAACAGGGCTCGAGCAGGCGATCTCGTCCGTCGTCGCTTACATCGAGGCGAACGATCTCCGCGATATCAGGCTAGTCGGCCACTCCTACGGCGGCATGGTGATCTCGGGCGTCGCCGACCGTCTGACTGACAGGATCAAGCGCCTCGTCTACGTCAACGCCTTTGTCCCGCTGGATGGGCAGTGCCTCAACGACATGGTGCCGCCGCACTATGTTGGACTGTTCGATGCCGTGGCCGCTGCCAACAACAACGCCGTGATACTGCCGTTCGAAATCTGGCGCGATGCCTTCATCAACGACGCCGATCTCGAACTGGCGAAATCCGCCTACGCCAAACTCAATCTGCATCCGTATAAGACGTTCACCGACAAGATCACTCTGGCGCGTCCCCTGGCCGAGCTGCCGGTCGGCAAGTCCTATGTCAATTGCAGGCAGGACATTGCCCTGCCGCACGGCCTGCCATGGCATCCGCGCTTGTCGGAGCGGCTCGGCCTGTTCCGGCTGGTCGAATGCGACGGCAGTCATGAGATGTTCTTCAGCAACCCGGCGCGGCTGGCACAGGCGATCGGGGAGGCGGGGCGCGATTGAGATGCGTAGCCCGGATGGAGCCAACGGGTCGCGCGAATGCGCGCCCGATGACAGGCTCCGCGCAATCCGGGGCCGCTGTTGCCGATCGACACGCTGATGCCGGATTGCGCTTCGCTCCATCCGGGCTACAGTTCTGAATGAAACCGAAAATGGCGAGGGGTCCGGCGCGTTACGCCGAACCCCTCATTCTCAAGACATCAGCCAGCCTGTAAGCCGGGTTCTGTAGGGCACCATTCTTTCGAATGGTACGTGACGGCCATTCCTCTGGGACCATGTTTGCACATGGCCTCGAGCAACCTACCCGGACGGCGAGCCTGACATCGCCCTGCAGCGTTATCGCTTTCGCGAACAGCCTGCGTTGCCGTCCCTATTCGGTTTTGCTCCCGGTGGGGTTTGCCATGCCGTTTCCGTTGCCGGAAACGCGGTGCGCTCTTACCGCACCTTTTCACCCTTGCCCTCCGAAGCCCGCAGGCGGAGGAGGGCGGTTCGTTCTCTGTGGCACTTTCCCTGGGGTTGCCCCCGCCGGACGTTATCCGGCACCGTATGTCGATGGAGCCCGGACTTTCCTCCCCCGCAGCCTTTCGGCCGTAGCGGGAGCGGCCGTCCGGCCGACTGATGCCTTACGAAATGGGGGCTTAATGCCGTTGCGTCAAGGCAATAGTAGGCAAGCACGCATGGGCATTCGCTAAGTAGCCGTATTCTAGCGGATGACAGCGAATTCGCCGGATGGTGTGAACTCGAAAAAAGAGACTGCCAGGTCGGTTCGATCAAACCCGCCCCATGGACCGCCAATGCAGCCGGCAAGATCGCCCGGAGACGGTGAAGGCATCAGGCGATAAAGCAACGCCCGACAGCCGAGGCGATTGGTCCAGTTCGTCCATTGCAGAGGGCCGCTCTGGAAATGCACGAGGAACAGGGAACGCCCGGACTTTTCCGACTCGATCTGACACGGCCTTGCAGTAACCGGCGGCAAAATGCCCAGAACAATTGGGTCGCGCAGGCTTTGCCGCGTTGCGGGCTTGCACGAGTGCCAGTCAGAATCGGTTGCGGCATCTGCCGGTACCGGCGGGTCAAGAACGTTCAACCATTCCGCATCGAGTGTAATCTTGAACCAGGCCGCGCCATCCACGCTTTTGCCGATGCCGATTTCACCTTCGGCTTCGTACAATGCGCCGTTGGTAACTTTTCTGTTCTCCAAAGGTTTGTCCGATACGCCGATCCGCAAAGCGTCTCCCGGCTCCACGGAAAAATAAAGCTGATCACCCGACAGGCTTATGCGGTCTTGTTCGGGACAATATCTTGAGCGCCTGCCCGCGTCAGTTTCGTGATAGAGGCATGCAACGGGTCTCTCGATCTTGCCGCGTTGCCAGACGTATTTGTTTGAAGAATCTTGCTCCTTCCGGCGAAATTCGAACGTTGGCGTCTGATCTATGGCAATCGCGTGCACATGGTCGGCCGTCAGTGCCACGCGGGCACCGATGATATAGGCCGCGCCCAAATTGGACACGGGCATTGCACGATATGACAGACCCAGCCATCCGATGGCGCCCGCGACGACAACCGCGACACCCAAAATAGCAAAAGCGAGACGTTGCATCACGCGAACTTGCTCGCTGAGCGTTAATACTTTGCGGCGATTTTCCACACTTTTGCGTCAATCGGGCTCCACATGCGCAATTTTGACATCCGCGACATCGAGGCATTTGATGATGGCTTCATCGATTTGAGGATGGCGAGCAGATACCAGCGATGAACATTCCTGCCGGCCTTGGCGAAGCTCTGCTGCACAGCGCTGCTGACGCCATCATTGCGACCGATCGCGATGGGCGCATCACGTTCTGGAATCCCGGCGCGGAGCGGATATTCGGCTTCACGGCTGCGGAAGCCACTGGCCAGTCGCTCGACCTGATCATCCCTGAAAATTTACGCGCGCGGCACTGGGCGGGCTTTAGGCACACCGTGGAGACGGGAACTAGCCGCTACGGGCACGGCGATCTGTTGTCGGTGCCCGGCCTGACCAAGGACGGCCGGCGGATCTCGGTCGAGTTCACCATCGTGTTGCTGCGAGACGGATCGCAGGAGGTCGCGGGCACCGTGGCCGTCATGCGTGACGTGACGAAGCGGTTCGAGGAAGTCAGGGAGCTGAAGCGTAGGCTTGCGGAGGCCGGCGGGAAGTCTTGAATATGAAGTTCCGCTTTCCGGGAGGGCCGCCCTGTCGCCAAAAAATTAATTTCCGTGACGATGTCGTTTTGTGGGAAGCCCATTCGACTGGGTGTCGGCGATCCAGCCGGTCAGAAGGAGTTTAAAAAATGCAGTATCTGTTGTTGATCTATCGAAACGAAGCCGAGCAGGCAAAGATGGACGCTTCCGAGCTCCAGAAGATGACGGCGGAATACCGCGCATTCACCCAATCCATCATCCAGAGCGGCAACTTCAAGGCCGGCGACGCCCTGCAAATGACGGCGACTGCCACGACGGTGCGCGTTCGCGACGGCAAGATGTTGACCACGGACGGTCCGTTTGCGGAGACCCGCGAGCAGCTCGGCGGCTATTATCTGGTCGAGGCCAAGGATCTCGATGAGGCGCTGGGCATTGCCGCCAGAATTCCCACCGCCAAGGTTGGTTCGATCGAGGTCAGGCCGATCATGGTCTATGATTGACGGCGAAGCCGTCATTCCGGGGCGATGCGCACCATAGTTCGCTTCGCACCCCGGAATGACGGAGCAAACATCGCAATCGCATGACACCACGCGAGATCGAAAAAACATTCCGCGACGAGACGGGGCGGGCGCTTGCCACGCTGATCCGTCTCGTCGGCGATTTCGATCTGGCCGAGGATGCCTTGCAGGATGCGTTCGCGGTGGCACTGGAACGCTGGCCGGCCGCGGGCCTGCCGTCAAATCCGCGCGCCTGGCTGGTCAATGTCGGCCGCAACAAGGCGATCGATCGTATCAGACGCAACATTGCATTTCGCGGCAAGCAGCAGGAGCTGGCGCACCAACTGCTGCTGAACGCGTCCGAACCATGCGAGGACGCCGACAGCGCGCTTGACGATGACATGCTGCGGCTGATTTTCACGTGCTGTCACCCCTCCTTTGCCGCCGAGGTGCAGGTCGCGCTGACGCTGCGCACCGTATGCGGGCTCACGACCGCGCAGGTCGCGCGTGCCTTTCTCGCCAGCGAAGACGCGATGGCGCAACGCCTGCTGCGGGCCAAGCAAAAAATCCGTCTTGCCGGCATTCCCTATGAGGTGCCGGAGCGCGAAGAACTGGAGCCGCGGCTGCGCGGCGTCCTCGCGGTGGTCTATCTCGTCTTCACCGAGGGATACGCGGCCACTTCAGGGCAAGGCCTGATGCGGCCGGATCTCGCGCGTGAAGCGATTCGGCTGGCGCGGCTGCTCGATGCGTTGATGCCCGGACGCGGCGAGATCAAGGGTTTGCTCGCCCTGATGCTGCTGCATGATGCGCGGCGCGCCGGCCGCGAGACCGCAGGCGGCGACATCGTGCTGCTGGAAGAACAGGACCGCAAATTATGGGATCGTGCACAGATCTCGGAAGGATTGCATCTCGTGGAAGAGGCGCTGCGGATGCCGGGGCGGCCGCAATCCTATGCCGTGCAGGCGGCGATCGCGGCGCTGCATGCCCGTGCGCCCAGTTACGAAGACACCGATTGGCGGCAGATCGCCGGGCTCTACGAGGTGCTGCTTCGGATCAGCCCGTCGCCGGTGATCGAACTCAACCACGCCGCTGCGGTGTCGATGGTCGATGGGCCGGCACGGGCGCTCGATCTGGTCGATGCGCTGGCGGCGCGCGGTGAACTGAAGAGTTATGAGCTGCTGCCGGCCGTCCGCGCTGATCTGCTGCGCAGGCTCGGCCGTCGCGATGCCGCGCGCGAGGCGTATCTGAAGGCAACAGCCGCGACGCAGCTGGGGCCACTACGGCGGCTGTATGCGCGAAGGATTGCGGAGATGGATCGCAATTAGTTCTCTGGCATTGCGAGGAGCGAAGCGACGAAGCAATCCATCTATCCACGCATGCGGAAAGATGGATTGCTTCGCTACGCTCGCAATGACGGTTGAGAGTACCGCGAATTACTCACTTCGCCGCGACCACCGTGGTCGCCTCCGCCGGCAGGCTCGCCAATAGCGCGTGCAGCGTGCTCATGGTCGAGTGATCGGCGATGCCGTCGACGCGCGCGGGGCGGAAGTGGCGCTGGAACGCGGTGACCACTTCCATAGTCGGACCGTCGAACTTGCCATGGGTCGGGATTTTGTAGCCGTATTTGGCCAGCGCCGCCTGCATGTTGGCGACGTCGTCTGAGATGCTGCCGAGCTTGAGCGTTTCGCCGCGCACGATCGGCGCCGGCTGCACCCAATGGCCGACACCGGAATTCGCCAGCAAGTGCCACGGGAATTTTTCGCCCGGGTCCTTCTTGCGCGCCGGCGCAACATCGGAATGCGCGAGCACGCGATGCGCGGATATCTTGCGGCGGAGGATGATGCCGCGGCACAGCGCGATCACGGCGGCGATCTGGCGCGACGGGAAATCCGGATAGCCCCAGTCGTGGCCGCGATTGATGATCTCGACGCCGATCGAGCAGGAATTGATGTCTTCCTCGCCGGCCCAAAAGGATACGCCAGCGTGCCAGGCGCGCTTGGCTTCCGGCACGCACTGCACGATGCGGCCGTCTTCCAGCACGATGTAGTGGGCTGATACGTCGGTGCCGGGGGTGCAGAGCTGGGCGATCGCGCCCTCCACATCCGGCATGCCGGTGTAGTGCAGCAAGATCATATCGGCGACGCGGCCGTTGTTGCGGTCGCCATGGTTCGGCGACGGGATGACATCGGATGCGATCGAGGAATCCGGGGTAAAGGTCTGCATGTCGGCGTTGGCCCTGGGAACGGGAAGGGCGCGTTGACGCCTCGAATCAATACCAGCAGAGGTGAACGAACCAGAAGCCATTTTTTAAACCCAAACGGGGCAGCAGAGCGGCAACATCGTGTTCAGGTGGCAATATCGTTTACTATTCATTTACTGCGTTCCCGCGCAATGCGGCGGCCGAGTTCCACGCTGCAATTTTGATCGGGTGTGTGCGGGGCGCATCACCGGCTTCAGTGTCTAGAAAGCGCGCAAAAACCCTTAACCGACCATCAACGCTTTCTTAACGCTAAGTGCCGTTACTAAGTGGTGAAGAGCCGAACCGGGTTGGGGACGGCCGAGGCCCTCTTTCACGCTCGAAATGCCATGGCAACCCAGCAAATTCCGTCTGGAAATGAGGGGTCGCGGGGCCGGGCGAGAGGCGGCAATCCCGCCTGTTCGCGGCCACTTGGCCGGAAAAGCCCGGCGAAGCGCAGAGATTTGAGGCGCAATGGGCCCGTTCGTATCCAGTTTTCGTACCACAGGCTGGAAAACGCCAGGGGACGGCGCATGAGCCCTGCTGCGCCGCGCCACATCTCGGTGCTCGGCCGCGAGGCGGTCGAGATGCTCAATCCCAGGAACGGCGGCATCTATGTCGACGCGACCTTCGGCGCTGGCGGCTACAGCCGCGCCATTCTCGATGTTCCGGGAACGCAGGTCATCGGCATCGACCGCGACCGGTCGGCGGTTGCCGGCGGGTTCGATCTGGTCGAGCAATCGGGAGGCCGGCTGACTCTGGTCGAGGACCGATTCTCCAACCTGGCGGAAATCTGCACGGCGCAAGGCGCGGCCGCGGTGGACGGCGTCGTGATGGACGTCGGTGTTTCCTCGATGCAACTCGATCAGGCCGAACGCGGTTTCTCGTTCCGGCTCGGCGGCCCGCTGGACATGCGGATGGGGCATGACGGGCCAACGGCGGCCGATGTGGTGGCGAAGGCCTCCGAGAGCGACCTCGCCAACATCATCTACATCTTCGGCGAAGAGCGCCATTCCCGCGCCGTCGCGCGCGCCATCGTGGCGGCGCGGAAAGAGGCGCCGATTACGACCAGCCAACAACTGGCCGATATCATCGGCAAGGTGGTTCGCTCAAAGCCCAACGAGATTCACCCGGCGACGCGGACGTTCCAGGCCTTGCGGATCTTCGTCAACGCCGAACTCGACGAACTGCATCTCGCGCTGGCGGCGGCCGAACGCGTGCTGAAGCCCGGCGGGCGGCTGGTGGTCGTCTCGTTCCATTCGCTGGAAGATCGCATCGTCAAGGATTTCCTCAATGCGCGCGGCAAGGCTGGCGGCGGTTCGCGGCATTTGCCCGAAGTGGCGCAGGCGGCGCCGAGTTTTCAGATTCTGACGAAGCGTCCGGTTACCGCCGGTGAAACCGAGCTTGCCGCCAATCCGCGCGCGCGGTCGGCAAAATTGCGCGCTGCCGAGCGCACCGCGGCGCCGGCGCATGCAGCAGGCCGCCTGCCGGCGTGGCCTACGCTTGCCGACGTGATGAGGGGAGGCTGATCATGCGGATCATCCACTTCCTCGTCATCGGTGTGCTGGTGTTCGCGGCGGCCTATGTCTACCGGATCAAGATGGAATCGACCGCGCGCGTCGAGCGCGTGCTACGGCTGAACGCCGAGATACGCGAGCAGCGCGATGCGATTGCGGCGCTGCGCGCCGAATGGGCCAAGCTCGATGCGCCGATGCGACTGCAGGGACTTGCCGAGCGCCATCTCAGCCTGAAGCCGCTGGTCGCCACGCAATATGACCAGTTGAAGAATTTGCCGGAACGGCCGCCGGCTTTTGCGCGGCCGGGCGCTCCCGATCCGATCGGCGCGATGATCAACACCATCGAGGCTGCCGCCGAGGCGCCGCCCACAACCGGCTCCGTGCCCGCACCGGGAGATCAGCAATGACCGGCCGGGCGCTGACCAATACGACGAGAAAGCCGGTGGAGCCGTGGCGGCGGCGGCTGATCCGCAGCCTGCTCTACGGGCGTAACGTCGACCGCGCCGCCAAGGCGCGGGCGCGCGTGGGTCTTGCGATCCTGCTGTTCGCGGCAATCTATGCGGTGCTGGCCGGACGTCTGGTGATGTTCGCGGTCGGCGCCGACAGCCATGGCGCCCGCCGCACCGCCTCGCAGGACGCAATTGCGACCGCGCGGCCCGACATTGTCGACCGCAATGGCGAGGTGCTGGCGACCGACGTCAAGGCGCCGAGCCTGTTCGGCGAGCCCAGGCGCATCATCGACAAGGACGAGGCGATCGAACTCTTGACCGCGGCGCTGCCGGACCTCGACACGGCGGAGGCGCGCACGCGCTTGTCATCGCGCAAGGGCTTTGTCTGGCTGAAGCGCGAGATCACGCCAAAACAGCAGCACGACATTCACAAGCTCGGCATTCCCGGCATCGGCTTCCTGCGCGAGAACAAGCGAGTCTACCCGACCGGCGCCGCCGTGGCGCATCTGATCGGCCTCGTCAACATCGACAACGCGGGCATCGCCGGGATGGAGAAGTGGCTGGACAACAATGGCCTGGCCGATCTGCACCGCGCCGGCTTCGCCACCGATCGGCTGCAGAAGCCGGTGGAGCTGTCGATCGACCTGCGCGTCGAGCATGCGCTGCGGGACGAGCTGCTGAAGGCGAAAGAGAAGTACAAGGCCAAGGCAGCTTCCGGCCTCGTCTCCAATGTCAGGACCGGCGAGATCGTAGCCCTGGTGTCGCTGCCGGATTTCGATCCGAACAATCCGAAAGAGGCGCACGACCCCGAGCGCATCAACCGCCTGACCACCGGCGTGTTCGAAATGGGCTCGACCTTCAAGGCGCTGACACTGGCGATGGCGCTGGATTCCGGCAAGGCCAACCTCAACACGCTCTATGACGGGCGCGGGACGCTGAAGTTCGGCAAGTTCACCATTCACGACACCCATCCGGTCGGCCGCCCGATCACGCTGTCTGAAGTATTCACCTTCTCGTCCAATGTCGGCGCGGCCAAGATTGCGCTGGCGCAGGGCGTGGAAGCGCACAAGGCATTCCTGAAAAAGCTCGGCCAGATGGACCGGCTGCGCACCGAATTGCCGGAAAGCGCTTCGCCAATCGTGCCGAAGCGCTGGACCGAGCTCAACACCATCACGGCTTCCTTCGGCCATGGCATCGCGGTGGCGCCGCTGCAGGCGGTGATGGGCATCAACGCCTGCATCAATGGCGGTCTCCTGATTCCCCCGACCTTCCTCAAGCGGTCGGAAGAGGAGGCGCGGGCCATCGCCAAGAAGGTTCTGCGAACCGAAACTTCCGACAAGATGCGCTATCTGATGCGGCTGAATGCCGAGATCGGAACCGCCAAGAAGGCCGACGTGAAGGGCTATTATATCGGCGGCAAGACTGGCACCTCGGAAAAGGTGGTCAACGGCCGCTATTCCAAGAAACAGGTGCTCAACTCCTTCACCGCCATCATCCCGGCCGACAATCCGCAATACCAGTTACTGGTCATGCTGGATGAGCCGAAGGCGCTGCCGGAAACCCATGGCTTCATCACCTCGGGCTGGAACGCGGTGCCGACCGGCGGCAAGGTGATTGCCCGCATCGGTCCGCTGCTGGGCATTGAGCCGCGCTTCGACCTGCCGCCGTCCGACCGCCTTATTCTTGCGGCATCGAAGACAACCCAGTAAGGCGTACTGTCAGGCGCGCCAGACTGCGCCGGGCCGGACTGGAACAAGATGAAACTTCGCGATCTCTTCAGCGACGACGCTGCGATCGAGCCGCAGGCGGAAGCTGTCGATGTGAAAGGCCTTAGCGCCGACAGCCGCGCGGTGAAACCCGGTGATCTGTTCTTCGCGCTCGCGGGGACCCAAACCGACGGCGCGCGCTTCATCGATTCCGCGGTCAAGGCGGGCGCAGTTGCGGTCGCCGGCGAGCGTGCTTCTTCGGACGCCGGCGTTCCGTTCGTGGTAACGGCAAATCCCCGCCGTGCGCTGGCGCTGGCAGCGGCAAAGTTCTATCCGCGTCAGCCCGCCACCATCGCGGCAGTGACCGGGACCAGCGGCAAGACTTCGGTTGCCGCGTTCACGCGCCAGATCTGGGAGCGGCTCGGCCATGCTTCCGCGAGCATCGGCACCATCGGCCTGGTGTCGCAAAAGCGCATGATCTATGGATCGCTGACAACGCCGGATCCGATTGCGCTGCACCGGCAACTCGACGAGATCGCGGGCGACGGCGTGACGCATCTGGCTTTCGAGGCCTCCTCGCACGGGCTCGACCAGTTCCGGCTCGACGGTGTCCGCATCGCCGCCGGCGGCTTCACCAATCTTTCGCGCGACCATCTGGATTACCATCCTGACGAGGCGCATTACCTCGCGGCCAAGCTGCGACTGTTCCGCGATCTCATCGTGCCTGATGGCGCGGCCGTGATTTCGGCCGATCATGATTGTTCGCAGCAAGTGATCGAGGTGGCAGAGGCGCGGGCCTTGCGGGTCATTACCGTCGGCAGCAATGCGGATGGCGCCGGCGAAGGCATCCGCCTTGTTGGCGTCACCGTCGAAGGGTTTGCGCAAGACCTCGCACTCGAACATCGCGGGCGCAATTACACGATCAAGCTGCCGCTGGTCGGCGAATTCCAGATCGAGAACGCACTGGTTGCCGCGGGGCTCGCGATCGGCACCGGCAGCGAGCCGGCGGAGGTGTTCGACGCGCTCGAACATCTCGAAGGCGCCAAGGGCCGGCTGGAGCGGGTCGGTGAACATAACGGTGCGCCGATCTTCGTCGATTACGCTCACAAGCCGGATGCACTGGCCAAGGCGCTGCAGGCGCTGCGGCCTTACGCGAAACGCAAGCTCGTCGTCATCTTCGGCGCCGGCGGCGACCGGGACGCCGGCAAGCGCCCGATCATGGGCGCGATTGCGGCCGAGAATGCCGATCAGGTCATCGTCACCGACGACAATCCGCGCAATGAAAATCCGGCTGTGATCCGCGCCGCCATTCTGGCCGCGGCAAAGGGCGCAACTGAAATCGGCGATCGCACGGAGGCGATCCGGGCAGGGATCGCGGCGCTGCAGCAAGGCGACGTGCTCCTGATCGCCGGCAAAGGGCACGAGACCGGCCAGATTGTCGGCGACAAGGTCTTGCCGTTCAGCGATCACGAGGCGGTGGCGGCCGCGCTCGCAACGAGGATGGCATGAGCGCGACACCATTGTGGACGGTTGCCGGGGTTGCGCGCGCGCTGGAACTGTCAGGCGATTATCCGGATACGCCGATCGATTTCGTCACGCAGGACAGCCGGCTGGTGAAGCCCGGAAGCCTGTTCGTGGCGTTGAGCGGCACGCCGAGCGGCGGCTTCATCTCCAGTTTTGCCAGCGCGCGCGACGGCTGGGAATTCGCCGACAAGGCCGAGGCGGCCGGCGCAGCGGCGATGATCGTCCCGCACGCGATCGACGGCGTCAGCGTTCCGCAGTTGATCGTCAAGGACACCCTGATCGACGGGCTGTGGGCGCTGGCTCGCGCGGCGCGGGCGCGGTTTGCCGGCCCGGTGATCGGCCTGACCGGCAGCGCCGGCAAGACCAGCACCAAGGAATTCCTTGCCGCCTATCCTGCCGCCTACGCGAGCCCGAGCAGTTTTAACAATTTCTGGGGCGTGCCGCTGACGCTGTGCAATGCCAGCCCGCGAGCGAGCGTGTGGGTCGTCGAGATGGGCATGAACCAGACCGGCGAGATCGCGCGGCTCAGCGAGCTGACAAAACCAACGGTCGCGCTGGTGGTGAACGTGCAGCCGGTCCATCTGGAAAAGCTCGGCAGCCTGGAGGCGATCCGGCGCGAGAAAGTAAGCATCGCGCAGGGCTTGCCAAAAGATGGCGTGCTGGTGTTGCCTGATGATGTCCTGGCGCCGGAATGGAACGGCAAGATCGTCCGCTTCGGCGAAGCGTCCGAAGTGCGGGCGTTGTCGCATACGCCGGAAGGCGAGAGCTGGAACGTCACCGCGCAGGTGAACGGCAGCCGGATCGAATTCGGCTTGACGCCCGGCGCGCCGCATCGTTTGCAGAACGCGTTGGCCGCGCTGGCGTCGATCCATGCCGCGCGGCTCGATCCGGCGGCGCTGGCGAAGGAACTCGGCGATGTCGGCATCATGACCGGCCGCGGCGTGGAGCAGACGGCCCACGGCATCACCGTGATCGACGACAGTTTCAACGGCAACCCGGCCAGCATGGTGGCCGCGCTCGGCAGCCTGAAGGCGCGGCCGGTGAAATCAGGCCGGCGCATCGCCATTCTCGGCGACATGCTGGAATTGGGCCCTGAGGCGCCCGCCTATCACGAGAAACTCGCGAAAGACCTGCCGGGCCTCGACGGCGTCTACTGCGTCGGCCCCTTGATGCGCCATCTATACGACCTCGTACCTGCAGAGCGGGCGCTCGGCTGGCACGAAGACCCGGCGACGCTCGATCCCCAACAAATCGCCGCATTGCTGCGGGACGGGGACGTGGTGGTGGTCAAAGGCAGCAAAAAAATGTTCTGGGTGAACAAGTTTGTGCCGAGGCTGCTGGCCGCCTTGCAGGCAAAGGCGTAAACTGGCCGCACCCGGTGGGCCCGTTGCTTCCGCGAGAGGCGATTCGTCAATACCCCATGCATGACCAAGATTTGCTTGGTTTGAGGATGAAAACGATTATCAAGGCGTTCCCGGAACGAACGCATTCCCGGAGCGCTTCCCGCCAAGGCGGCGCAACCAAGCCGCGTGATAGGGCTACTTGAATGTTTTACTGGCTGATCGAGCTTTCCAATACTGTTCCCGGTTTTGGCATCTTCCGCGGCTTCTTCAACGTGTTTCGCTACATCACCTTCCGCACCGGCGGGGCGATGGTGACGGGCGCGCTGTTCGTGTTCCTGTTCGGGCCCTGGATCATCGATCATCTGCGGCTTCGGCAGGGCAAGGGCCAACCGATCCGCACCGACGGCCCGCAATCGCATCTGATCTCCAAGAAGGGCACGCCGACGATGGGCGGGCTGATGATCCTGTCGGGCGTCGTGGTGGCGACGCTGCTGTGGGCCAATCCGCGCAACCCCTATGTCTGGATCGTGCTCGCGGTGACGCTCGGCTTCGGCTTCGTCGGATTTTACGACGACTATCTGAAGGTGACCAAACAGAGCCACAGCGGCTTTGCCGGCAAGCTGCGGCTTTTGATCGAAGCGGTGATTGCGCTTGCGGCCTGCTACGCGCTGGTGCGGCTCGGCCGCGATGCGACATCGACGTCGCTGGCAGTACCCTTCCTGAAGGATGTCGTGATCAATTTCGGCTGGTTCTTCGTGATCTTCGGCGCCTTCGTCATCGTCGGCGCCGGCAACGCGGTGAACCTGACCGACGGCCTTGATGGCCTTGCGATCGTGCCGGTCATGATCGCCGCCGCGAGTTTCGGTATGATCTCGTATTTGACCGGCAACGCGGTATTTTCAGACTATCTGCAGATCCGCTACGTCGCCGGCACCGGCGAGCTCGCGGTGCTGTGCGGTGCGGTGCTTGGCGCCGGCCTCGGCTTCCTCTGGTTCAACGCACCGCCGGCCTCGATCTTCATGGGCGATACCGGCTCGCTCGCGCTCGGCGGTATGCTCGGCGCCACTGCGGTCGCGGTGAAGCACGAGATCGTACTCGCCGTGATCGGCGGACTATTCGTTCTCGAAGCCGTCTCGGTGATCGTGCAGGTCACCTCGTTCAAGCTGACCGGAAAACGCGTGTTCCGGATGGCGCCGCTGCACCACCATTTCGAGCAGAAGGGCTGGACCGAGCCGCAGATCGTGATCCGGTTCTGGATCATCTCGGTGATGCTGGCGCTCGCCGGCCTGTCGACGCTGAAGCTGCGTTGATGGTCATGCATTTCTACGGCGGTCATTCCAGAGGCCGCGCAGCGGCAATCCGGAATCACGAGATTCTCAGGTGCGCATTGCGCACCAGAGTTCGTGCTTCGCACGTCCCGGAATGACGGGTTAGATTATGATCCCCGTCACCTCCTTTGCAGGTAAAACGGTCGCCGTCTTCGGCCTCGGCGGTTCCGGCCTTGCGAGTTGCCACGCGCTGAAGGCCGGCGGCGCCGAAGTGATCGCAGGCGACGACAGCGCCGACAATGTCGCCAAGGCGGCGCAAGCCGGTTTCACCACCGCCGATCTGCGCACCGTATCGTGGTCGAATTTCTCGGCGCTGATCCTCACGCCCGGCGCGCCGCTGACGCATCCGGCGCCGCATTGGTCGGTGCTGATGGCGCGGCAGGCCGGCATTGAGGTGATCGGCGACATCGAGCTGTTTTGCAGGGAGCGCCGCCGTCACGCGCCGGATGCGCCGTTCGTCGCCATCACCGGCACCAACGGCAAGTCGACCACGACCGCGCTGATCGCGCATCTGACGAAGGTCGCCGGCTACGATACCCAGATGGGCGGCAATATCGGCACCGCGATCCTCTCGCTGGAGCCGCCGCGGATGGGCCGCGTGCATGTGGTGGAAATGTCGTCGTACCAGATCGACCTTGCGCCCTCGCTCGATCCCTCCGTCGGCATTCTGCTCAATGTCAGCGAAGATCATATCGATCGCCACGGCACGCTGGAAAACTATGCAGCCGTGAAGGCGCGCCTAGTCGCCGGCGTACAACCGCAGGGCACGAGCATTGTCGGTGTCGATGACATCTGGTGCCGCAACATCGCCGATCGTCTCGACCAGGCGGGAAAACGCGTGGTGCGGATCTCCGTGAAGAATCCTTTGCCCGACGGTATCTATGTCGAGCGCGAAACCATCGTGCAGGCGTCCGGCGGTGCGCGCAACGAGGTCGCAAAGCTGGGCGGCATCGGTTCGCTGCGCGGCCTGCACAACGCGCAGAACGCGGCATGCGCGGCGGCCTGTGCGCTGGCGATGGGCATCTCCACGGATACGCTGCAAAACGGCCTGCGCAGCTTTCCCGGGCTGGCTCACCGCATGGAGCAGGTCGGCCGCCGCGGCAATGTGCTGTTCGTCAACGACTCCAAGGGCACCAACGCGGACGCCGCCGCGCATGCGCTGTCGTCGTTCACCGACATCTTCTGGATCGCCGGCGGCAAGCCGAAGCAGGGCGGCATCACCGGGCTGGCCGAATACTTTCCACGTATCCGAAAAGCCTATCTGATCGGCGAAGCCGCGCAGGAGTTTGCCGCCACGCTCGACGAGGGCGTGCCGCACGAGATTTCGGAGACGCTCGATGTGGCGGTTGCCAATGCCGCACGTGACGCGGAAGCGTCCGGCCTCATCGATCCCGTGGTGCTGTTGTCGCCGGCCTGCGCCTCGTTCGACCAGTACCGCAATTTCGAAATCCGCGGCGCCAAGTTTCGCGATCTGGTGACGGCAATGCCTGGCGTGAAGCCGGTAGTGTGATCGTAGGATGGGTGGAGCGAGCGATACCCATCGCCGCAGCGCCGGATTGATGGGTTTCGCTTCGCTCTACCCATCCTACATTCTGCTCATTCGAGGGCGTCGCAAATGGCTACTCATGCTCGGGCAGGTACCCGCGTCCGTGTTGGAGCTGCAGTCCTTTCGGCGACGTTTGTGTTTCATTCCATTGCAGATGCGGCTTCGTCGCTATCCGCCAGCGTATCTCTCAGCAAGTCGACGATCTCGTGGAGCACCGTCAAGTATGCGACCACTGCGGAGAACGGGTTCGTCAGCGGATCGCTCGACAAGAAGACCATCGTCGATCGCACCTTCAAGACTCACGTGATCGAGAATCGTTATCTGAAGGTAACGCTCCTGCCCGAATTTGGCGGACGCATTCTTTCCATCATTTACAAGCCGACCGGCCATGAACAACTTTATCGCACCGAAGTGGGCGTGCCTTACGGGATGAAGGCCGGCGTCTTCTATTACGACTGGCTGATGGTGTATGGCGGCATCTTTCCCACCTTCCCGGATCCCGAGCATGGCAAGACATGGCTGAAGCCGTGGGATTTCAAGGTAGTGAAGGAGAGTGCCGGCGAAGTGACGGTGTCGATGTCGCTTAAAGATGATTTCGCGTATTCCGCTGCACCGACGCAATTCCTCAAGGGTGCGACGGGTATAGAAGCGACTTACTATGTCACGCTGAAAGCCGATCGCGCAGCGCTGGATACGCGCGTGGTGCTGAAGAATCCGAACGCCCAGGCGGTCGACTACGAATACTGGACGTGCACGACGCTCGCACCAGGATCGGAGCAGAAGAATCCCAAGACAACCGGCGGCGCAGAAATCGTCGCGCCGATCGAGGCCTACAGCACGCCCGCCTGGTCGGCCAACCTGTCCGAAGGCGATGAGAGCTTAGGTCTCGGCAGGAGCCGTTTCGAAAAACTGCGCTACTTCAAGAACTGGCCGACGATGGGCATCGCGTACGCGGCGCCCGACATGCAAGGCCGGAACTTCTGGGGTGTGATCAACCACGACAACGAAGAGGGGATCATCCGCATCGCCGACAATCGGGTCACGCGGGGCCTGAAGATGTGGACGTGGGGATTTCCGTCGTTCACGAAGGAAACTGACGCACGCAAAGATCCGAACGAGCAGCGGCCTTACGTCGAATTGTGGGCAGGTGTGTCGGATCAGTTTTTCCACCGCGCAAAGCTTCCACCGCGGGGCGAAGTGTCTGTTACGGAGACCTACAGCCCGACCGTCGGCATGAGCAACGTGACGGATGCGAATGAGAACATCCTGATCAATTTCTCGGCCGAGGCTTCCAATGTGAATCTTCAGTTCTTCAGTATCGAGCCGGCTACGCCGTTGCGCATCACGTTGAAACGGGGCGATGCGATATTGTTCAACGACACCGTGAAGGCCGACCCGAAAAACGGAAATCGCATTTCCGCGACCATTCCGTCCGGCGGCAGCGGCGAACCGGTGCGGCTGACGATCACGACCGTGGAAGGTAAAGAGCTGATCGCGGCCGAGACGAGAATAAAATGATGGGTTGTCGCTTCGCTCCACCTACCTTACGAACTGTCGTCACCCGAAGGCGGGTGACCCAGTATTCCAGAGACGCTGGCGATTGAACCGAGAAGCTGCGGCGTACTGGATACCCGCCTTCGCGGTTATGACGACCTATTGTTGGCGGTAAGGCGCACTGTGACGGCTTCGTGTCCCGGACGCGTTGCGGCATGCAGTGCCGCTCCGCAGAGCCGGGATCCACAACGTCGTGGGCCCCGGCGTGGCAGCGCGCCGCTCCGCGCCGCGCTGCATCCGGGGCACGCGTGCACCGCCCGTTCAATCATCTGCAATTCGTTAACCCCCCATAAACCATCCTGCCTCACCAATGGGCATTACCTCTGCCATTTGGGGACGCCCATGCTCGCCCGTGATGAACGCACCCCGTTTTCGGACTGGTGGTGGACCGTGGATAAGCTGCTGCTGCTCGCGATCGGCGCGCTGATGCTGGGCGGCGTCATCCTGTCGCTGGCGGCGAGCCCGCCGGTGGCGACGCGGATCGGGCTCGATCCCTTCCACTTCTTCAGCCGGCACATGCTGTTCCTACTGCCATCCCTCCTGGTGCTCATCGGAGTATCGTTCCTGCCGCCCAGGCAGATTCGCCGGCTTGCGCTATTCGTGTTCGTGGTGAGTGTTCTTTTGATTGTCGCGACGCTCGTTTTCGGTGCGGAGGTGAAGGGCTCGCGGCGCTGGATCACGCTGCTCGGCGTCAACATTCAGGCTTCCGAATCCGCCAAGCCCGCTTTCGTCGTGATGGCGGCGTGGCTGTTTGCGGAATCGACCAAGCGGCCGGAAATGCCGGCGACCTCGATGGCGATGGCGCTGCTGTTGACGCTGGTGGCGCTTCTGGTGATGGAGCCGGATTTCGGCCAGACCATGCTGATCCTGATGGTCTGGGGCGCGCTGTTCTTCATCGCGGGGATGCGGATGATCTGGGTGGCCGGCCTTGCCGGCGTCGCCATGGCCGGATTGTTCAGCGCCTATCTGCTGGTCCCGCACGTGGCGGGCCGCATCAAGCGTTTCATAAACCCGGCCTCCGGCGACACCTTTCAGGTCGACATGGCGATGGAAGCCTTCTGGAACGGCGGATGGTTCGGGCTGGGGCCCGGCGAAGGCATCGCCAAGCGCAGCCTGCCGGACAGTCATACCGACTTCGTGTTCGCGGTGGCGGCGGAAGAATTCGGCATCATCCTGTGCCTGGCGCTGGTTGCGCTGTTCGCCTTCGTCGTGATTCGCACGCTAACGCGGGCGTACGCGAGCGAGGACATGTTTTCGCGCTTTGCGGCGTCGGGACTTGCGATTCTGTTCGGCATGCAGGCTGCAATCAACATGGCGGTCAATCTGCAACTGATCCCCGCCAAGGGCATGACGCTGCCCTTCATCTCCTATGGCGGTTCGTCGATCATCTCGCTGGCCTACGGCGTCGGCATGATGCTGGCGCTGACGCGGCAGCGTCCGCGCACCGAAGTGGAATCGATGAACGCGGCCGGCGTGGCGCGCGGTTACGCCTGAGGGCGTGACTAGAGCAGCGTGGTCGGCTATTTGAAGCCATGGACACGACGCCTCTCATTCTGCTGGCCGCCGGCGGCACCGGCGGCCATTTGTTTCCCGCTGAAGCGCTCGGAGTTGAGCTCATCAAGCGCGGCCTGCGCGTGCGGCTTGCGACCGATGCCCGCGCGCTGCGCTACAGTGGGCTGTTCACCCGCGATAATATCGACGTGGTGCCGAGCGAGACCGTGCGCGGGCGCAATCCGTTGTCGCTGGCGCGTACCATTATGATGCTCGGCTATGGAACGGGTATAGCGCTCAACCTGGTGCGGCGGCTGAAGCCCGCAGCGGTGGTCGGTTTCGGCGGCTATCCGACGCTGCCGCCGCTGATTGCGGCACGGCTGCTCGGCGTGCCCGGCGTCATTCACGATGCCAATGCGGTGCTCGGCCGCGCCAATCGTTTTCTTTCCAAGCGCGTCAACGCAATCGCGACCTCGCTGCCCGGCGTGCTCGATCGCGATCCTTCGCTCGCGGAAAAAACCACGACGGTGGGCACGCCGATGCGGCCCGCGATTCTTGCCGCCGCCGCCGAGCCGTTTGCATCGCCCGAACCGAACGGGCCGCTGCGCTTGCTGGTGGTCGGTGGCAGCCAGGGCGCGCGGGTGATGAGCGACATCGTGCCATCAGCCGTCGAACGGCTGGAACCGGTGCTGTGGAGCCGCATCGCCCTGACGCAGCAGGTGCGCGAGGAAGACATGGCGCGGGTGCGGGCGGTCTATGATCGGCTCAAGATCAACGCCGAGCTCGCGCCATTCTTTACCGACCTGCCTGCGCGGCTGGCGTCCAGCCATCTCGTGGTGTCGCGCTCCGGCGCCGGCACCGTGGCGGAACTCGCCGCGATCGGCCGGCCCTCGATTTTGGTGCCGCTGCCCGGAGCGATCGACCAGGACCAGTTCGCCAATGCCGGCGTGCTGGCCAAGGTGGAGGGCGCTTTACGGATTCCGCAAGGAGAATTCACGCCCGATCGGCTGGCTGCCGAAATCTCCGCCTTTGCCGCCGAGCCCACGCGGCTGACTGCAATGGCGGCCGCCGCCCGCCAGGTCGGCCGGCTCGATGCCGCCGAACGACTGGCCGATCTGGTGATGAAAACGGCCGGAATCTAGGCGCTTGCGCGCAAAATTGCCCCTTGTCATGCCCCGCGAAAGCGGGGCATCCAGTACTCTGCGGCGCCTGAACCTCGGCTTCGCGGAACTGGACCGCTCGCCCCAGTGCGCAATTGCGCACGGGCGGGCGATGACGGCCAAGGGATGATCCATGAGACTGCCGCGCGAGATCGGACCCATTCACTTCGTCGGAATCGGCGGCATTGGCATGAGCGGCATCGCCGAGGTCTTGTGCAATCTCGGCTACATCGTGCAGGGCTCGGACGCCTCCGAAAGCGGCAATGTCGCGCGGCTGCGGGAGAAGGGCGTCAAGGTCTCGGTCGGCCACAAGGCCGAGAATGTCGACGGCGCCGACGTGGTCGTGGTCTCGACCGCGATCAAGCGCGATAATCCCGAACTGATGGCGGCGCGCGCGCAGCGCATCCCGGTGGTGCGTCGCGCCGAAATGCTGGCCGAGTTGATGCGGCTGAAGAGCTGCGTGGCGATCGCCGGCACCCATGGCAAGACCACGACGACCTCGATGGTCGCAGCGCTGCTCGATGGCGGCAATCTCGACCCGACGGTGATCAATGGCGGCATCATCAATGCCTACGGCACCAATGCGCGGCTGGGAGCGGGCGATTGGATGGTGGTCGAAGCCGACGAGAGCGACGGCACGTTTTTGAAACTGCCGACCGACGTCGCCATCGTCACCAATGTCGACCCCGAGCATCTCGATCATTTCAAGACCTTCGAGGCGATCCAGGACGCGTTCCGCAATTTCGTGGAGAACGTGCCGTTCTACGGCTTTGCGGTGATGTGCATCGATCACCCGGTGGTGCAGAGCATCGTCGGCCGGATCGAGGATCGCCGCATCATCACCTACGGCGAAAACCCGCAGGCCGATGCGCGGCTGATGGACCTGACACCGATCGCCGGCGGATCGAAGTTCAAGGTTGCGATCCGCAACCGCAAGACCGAGGCCTCGCACGAGATAACGGACATCGTGTTACCGATGCCGGGCCGGCACAACGCGTCGAATGCGACGGCGGCGATTGCGGTGGCGCACGAACTGGGCATTTCCGACGAAGCGATCCGCAAGTCGATCGCTGGTTTCGGCGGCGTCAAGCGCCGCTTCACCAGGACCGGCGAGTGGAACGGCGTCACCGTCATCGACGATTATGGCCATCACCCCGTCGAGATCGCCGCGGTATTGAAGGCCGCGCGTGACTCCTATGGCAGCAAGATCATCGCCGTGGTGCAGCCGCACCGCTTCACCCGCCTGCAATCGCTGTTCGAGGAATTTTGTACCTGCTTCAATGATGCCGATGTGGTCATCGTCGCCGAGGTCTATCCGGCCGGCGAGGCGCCGATCGAAGGCATCGACCGCGACCATTTTGTACTCGGCCTGCGCGCGCATGGCCATCGTGAAGTGATCCCGTTGCCGGGTTCGACGGAACTGGCAAAGGTCGTCCGCGGCATCGCCAACCCCGGCGACCTCGTCGTCTGCTTAGGGGCCGGCAACATCACGCAATGGGCCTACGCGCTGCCCGCCGAATTGAAGGCGTTGGGGTGATGATGACTACTATCTTCGTGGACGTTGAAGGGGAGCCTAGCCACGAGCGCTGGCGTATGCCGCCACCCCTCTCCCTAACCTCGAGAGCGAGCTTCGCTCGCCTCGGACCCCGCAAGGGGGGAGGGAACCCTCCCGCCGGTGCGTCCCTCACTCGCTCTATTCTTCGAACTCGCAAGCACTCTGGAGCAGCCGTTAGACAACGACAACGTGAGGTGAGCACGCTGGTCAGGCTCCCTCCCCCCTTGCGGGGGAGGGTTGGGGAGAGGGGTAAGCCCCGGGCGACGGCGTCAAACGCAACGCGATGTTGTCTCAAATCACTTCGCGAGACGGTTGGCGCGACATGACCTTTCCCGACATCACGCCCGACCTGAAAGCCGCGATGCCGCAATTGCGCGGGCGCCTCCTGGCGAACCAGTCGCTCGCCGAGTTGACCTGGTTTCGCGTCGGCGGCCCGGCGCAGGTGCTGTTCACACCGGCGGATGAAGACGATCTCGCTTACTTCTTAAGGCTGCTTCCGAAGGAGCTGCCGGTTTATGTCGTCGGCGTCGGCTCCAATTTGATCGTGCGCGACGGCGGCATGCCGGGCGTGGTGATCCGGTTGTCGCCGCGGGCGTTTGGCGAGACCTTGGCTTCAGGTGATACTGTCACTGCCGGCACGGCCGCGCTCGACAAGCGCGTGGCGGAAACGGCGGCGGCGGCCGGCATCGGCGGCGTGGAATTCTTCTTCGGGATTCCCGGTAGCATCGGTGGCGCCCTGCGGATGAATGCCGGCGCTAATGGAAGCGAGACCAAGGACGTGCTGGTCGAGGCGACCGGCATCGGCCGTGACGGTACGAAGCACGTCTTCTCCAATGCCGACATGAAGTTCGTCTACCGCAACAGCGGCGTCGATCCATCAGTCATTTTCACCTCGGCGCGCTTTCGCGGGCAGATCGCGGACGCCGAAACCATTCGCGCGCGGATGAACGAGGTGCAGACCCATCGCGAAACCGCGCAGCCGATTCGCGAAAAGACCGGTGGCTCGACCTTCAAGAATCCGCCCGGCAACAGCGCCTGGAAACTGATCGACGCCGCCGGCTGCCGCGGGCTTCGCGTCGGCGGGGCGCAGGTCTCGGAAATGCACTGCAATTTCCTCATCAACACCGGCAACGCCACCGGGCATGATATTGAAACGCTGGGCGAAACCGTGCGCGAGCGGGTTAAAGCGAATTCTGGAATCGAGCTACATTGGGAAATCAAGCGGATCGGAATTTCCGCATAGTCGTCATTCCGGGATGCTCCGAAGGAGCAGACCGCAGATGCGCAATTGCGCATCGAAGAATTTCGAGATTCCGGGTTCGATGCTTCGCATCGCCCCGGAATGACGGATAGGTAGAGGCTGATGCGCACGACCATTCTCTTTGGCGGCACCAATAAAGAGCGTCTGGTTTCGGTGGCGAGCGCGCAGGCGTTGCACCGCGCGTTGCCGGAAGCCGATCTCTGGTTCTGGCATGTGGCGGACGCCGTTCATAAGGTCAGTTCAAAGGAGCTGCTTGAGCATTCGCGTCCCTTTGAGGATGAATTCACACCGAGCAATCGCGGCATTGCGCTGGAAGCCGCGCTCGACAGAGCGAAAGCCGAGGACCGTGTGCTGGTGCTCGGGCTGCACGGCGGCCGTGCCGAGAATGGCGAACTGCAGGCGATGTGCGAAATGCGCGGCATTCCCTTCACCGGGTCCGGCTCGGCATCGTCGAACCTCGCCTTCGACAAGGTCGCCGCCAAACGGTTTGTGGCGATTGCCGGCGTCCCCGCGCCGGCAGGCATCGCCCTGGAAAACATCGACGCAGCGTTTGGCGAATACGGAAGGCTGATCGCAAAGCCGGCGCGGGACGGATCGAGCTACGGCCTGATCTTCGTCAACGCCAAGCAGGATCTCGTCGCGGTCCGCAACGCCGCCAAGTCCGAAGAATATCTGATCGAGCCCTTCATCGCGGGTGTGGAAGCAACCTGCGGCGTGCTGGAGCAATCGGATGGCACGTTGATGTCGCTGCCGCCGATCGAGATTGTCCCGGGGGAGGGCACCTTCGACTACACGGCCAAATATCTGCTCAAATCGACTCAGGAGATCTGCCCGGGACGCTTTTCTCCGGAAATCACTGCGCAACTGCAGGATCAGGCGTTGCGGGCGCACAAAGCGCTCTCCTGCACCGGCTATTCCCGGACCGACTTCATCGTCTCGGCGAACGGACCGGTTTACCTCGAAACCAATACCTTGCCGGGCCTGACCGCGGCCTCGCTCTACCCGAAGGCGCTCAAAGCCCAGGGAATCGAGTTTCCGGATTTCCTGCGTGACCAGATCGCCTTGGCCGAACGGCGCAACCGGGAGCGGGCTTGACCGGCCCGGCCGGCGTTAACGGGGAACCACGGCCCGACCACTAAAATTGTTTCAAAATCCTAACAGTTGGCCGACAAACTACTCAAAAGACGCACCAAAACGTTTCCGCAGCCCCCCGATTTTACACTTTGTTTACCAGTAAGTCCGAAGGTTAACGCTGGCGGCGCATGTGGCGCTTGGCTGCCGGGGTGTGCGCTGTTCCGACTTCAGGTCAGCACTTAAGTCCGACACGGCCGAGGCGTCATCTGAGCCAGGACTCGCAAAAAAGCTTGCGGGAACAACACTTGGACAGGCTCGTGCAATGGATGGTGCAGGACGCCTCACGCGGTCGCTGAGATCGGTGGGGCCCCAGGCTGACCTGAAAGCAGCCGCTATTGGAGCGGTCGTGCTGCTGCGCGAGCGGCTGGGCCGTCGCGCCCGCGTCCCGGCGAAGCCCACGATCGATCGCGAGCCGCCGAATCGCCTGGTCCTTCTGGTCGAACGCTATCTGCCGAACCGTACCGGCATTGCCTTGACCGTTCTGATACTGCTCGGCAGCGCCGGCCTCGGTATCGTCAAGGGCGGTCACGTCGACGAATTCACGGGGGCCCTCAGCAACGCCCGGAACACGCTGGCCAATTCGGCCGGGTTCCGCATCACGACGGTCGTGATCAATGGCCGCAAGCACTTGAGCCAGGACGAGGTGCTCGCGATCGGCGGCGTCAACGGCCGCTCCTCGCTGTTGTTTCTCGACGCCGCCACCGTGCGCGACAGGCTCAAGGCCAACCCGTGGATTTCAGACGCGACCATCCTGAAGCTTTATCCCGGTCAGTTGCAGGTCGACATCGTCGAGCGCACGGCGTTCGCGCTGTGGCAGCAGGACGGCCGGCTGTCCGTGATCTCCGAGGACGGCGCGGTGCTGGAGCCCTATGTGTCGCGCCGCTTCGCGACGCTGCCGCTGGTGGTGGGCAAGGGTGCCGATGTCAGGGCCCGTGATTTCCTCGCGCTGCTCGACCGCTATCCGCAGGTCCGCTCGGTGACCAAGGCCGCAATCCTGGTCGGCGAACGGCGCTGGAATTTGCGGCTAAAGGACGGCCTCGACATTCGCCTGCCGGAGAACGACGTCGGCAACGCGCTTGCGATGTTGAGCAAGCTCGACAAGGAAGACCGGCTGTTCTCGCGCGACATCGTCACCGTCGACATGCGCCTGCCGGACCGGCTGACGGTGCAATTGTCGGAAGACGCGGCCAAGGCCCGGGAAGAACTGTTCAAGGACAAGAAGACCAAGAAGAAGGCCGGTGATTCAGCATGACCGGCCTCGATCGCAACCAGACCCCGAAGACACGTCCCGTCGACCACAAGCGCACTGCGCTGGTGGCCTCGCTCGACGTCGGCACCAGCAAGATCGCCTGCATGATCGCGCGGCTGAAGCCGTCGCCACCGAGCGACGCGCTGCGCGGCCGCACCCATGCGGTCGAACTGATCGGCTATAGCCAGATCCAGTCGCGCGGCGTCAAGGCCGGCGCCGTGGTCGATCTCGCCGAGTGCGAGCAGGCGGTGCGGCAGGCGGTGGCGCTGGCCGAGCGCATGGCCAAGGTCCGCGTTGAATCAATATTGCTGTCGGTTTCCGGCGGCCGGCTGCAGGGGCAGCTTGTCGAGGCGGCCGCCGATATCAGAGGCGGCTCGGTCACCTCTGATGACGTCACCCGGGTGACCTCCACCGGTATGCGTCATGCCACCGGCGAAGGCCGCACGGTGCTGCACGCGCTCCCCGTTGGCTACGCGCTGGACGGCGTCAAGGGCATCCGCGACCCCCGCGGCATGGTTGCGCGGCAGTTCGGCGTCGACATGCAGGTGGTGACGGCCGATGCCACCGTCGCGCGCAACCTGATGCTGGTGGTCGAGCGCTGCCATCTCAACGTCGAGGCCATGGCGGCGAGTCCTT
Organism: Bradyrhizobium sp. 157; assembly: GCF_023073815.1. NCBI lineage: Bacteria > Pseudomonadati > Pseudomonadota > Alphaproteobacteria > Hyphomicrobiales > Nitrobacteraceae > Bradyrhizobium > Bradyrhizobium sp. 157. The sequence goes on from NZ_JADPKF010000060.1 coordinate 69,058, forward strand.
ATGTCGCAGGCCTGTCCGTGTTGACCGACGACGAGGCCGATCTCGGCGCCGCCGTGGTCGAAATGGGGGCCGGATCGACCACGATTGCGACTTATTCCGGCGGCCGCTTCGTGCACGCGAGCGGATTTGCGCTCGGCGGCCAGCACGTCACGATGGATCTTGCACGCGGCGTCGGCGCATGCATTGCGGATGCCGAGCGAATCAAGACGTTATATGGCACCGTGCTGACCGGCGGGTCCGACGCGCGCGAGCTGATGTCTGTACCGACTGCGGGCGAGGAACACGATGCTCCGCAGATCGTCTCGCGCGCCACGATTGCCAATATCGTCCGGCATCGCGCCGAGGAGATTTTTGAAATGGTCCGTGACCGGCTCGCGGATTCCCCCTTTGCGGCAGAGCCGAGGGCGCGGGTTGTATTGAGCGGCGGGGCCTCCCAGCTCACCGGCACCGTCGAACTCGCCACGCGCATTCTCAACCGGCCGGTCCGGATCGGCCGTCCGCTCGGTTTCGGCCGGCTGCCTAACGAGGCCAAGAGCGCTTCGTTCGCGGTTCCCACCGGCCTTCTGGTCTATCCGCAATACGCTCATCTTGAACACGTCGAACCGCGGCATACGCGGCAGCTCAAGACAGGGACAGACGGCTATTTTGGCAAGGTCGGACGATGGCTTCGCGAGGGCTTCTGATGACCGGTCCTGTGACCAAACGATTTTCACCAAATCCCGCGGCCGCCGGCCGGGGCGAACCAACGCGCGCGTCGTAAGAGAGGCAACCATGGCACTCAATCTGACCCCCCCTGACATCAGCGAGCTAAAACCGCGGATTACCGTCTTCGGCGTCGGTGGAGCAGGCGGCAATGCCGTCAACAACATGATCACTGCCGGGTTGCAGGGGGTCGATTTCGTCGTCGCCAACACCGACGCGCAGGCGCTGACCATGTCGAAGGCCCAGCGCATCGTGCAGATGGGCACCCAGGTGACGCAGGGCCTCGGCGCGGGGTCTCAACCTGATATCGGCGCCGCGGCGGCGCAGGAAGTGATCGACGAGCTGCGCGACCATCTCTCGGGCGCCAACATGGTGTTCGTCACCGCCGGCATGGGCGGCGGCACCGGCACCGGCGCCGCTCCGGTGATTGCCAAGACCGCGCGCGACATGGGCATCCTCACCGTCGGTGTCGTCACAAAGCCCTTCCATTTCGAAGGCCAGCGCCGCATGCGCACCGCCGAGTCCGGCATCGCCGAACTGCACAAGGTGGTGGACACGCTGCTGATCATCCCGAACCAGAACCTGTTCCGGGTCGCCAACGAAAAGACCACCTTCGCCGACGCCTTTGCGATGGCCGACCAGGTGCTCTATTCGGGCGTCGCCTGCATCACCGATCTGATGGTGAAGGAAGGCCTGATCAATCTCGACTTCGCCGACGTCCGCGCTGTCATGCGCGAGATGGGCAAGGCGATGATGGGCACCGGCGAGGCGACCGGCGAGAAGCGCGCGCTGACCGCGGCCGAAGCCGCGATTGCCAACCCGCTGATCGACGATTCCTCGATGAAGGGTGCGCGCGGCCTGTTGATCTCGATCACCGGTGGCAAGGACCTCACCTTGTTCGAAGTCGATGAAGCCGCGACGCGGATTCGCGAGGAAGTCGACCAGGACGCCAACATCATCGTCGGCGCCACCTTCGACGAATCGCTCGACGGCATCATCCGCGTTTCCGTGGTCGCCACCGGCATCGACCAGTCGCAGATCGCGCGCAACGCGGCCACTCCCGCCGTCGCCGCCACGTCTGCCACCACCGCCACTGCCACCACGTCTTCGCCGGACAACCGGCTGGCTGAACTGACCGCTCGCCTGCGCGCCGACAATGCGCGCCTGGCCGAACGCGCCCAGAAGCTCGAGCCGGCGGCTGCGCCGCAGGTGGTTGCTTCGGCACCTGCCGCCGCGCCGGCGCAACGTTCGTCCAATAATGTCGAGCGTGCAGCGCTCGCCGCGATCGCCGCGGCGGTTGAGACGCCGCAACAGGCTTCGATCCAGCCGGCATCCTATGGCGACGTCACGGTTCGCCCGATCGCGCAGAAGCCGACGCTGTTCCCGGATCACAAGGAGGCTGCCCGCCTCGAGCCGGAGGCGCCGGCGACGCCCGAAACCTTCATCCCGCAGGCGGCCGAACGTCCGCCGGCCCGTGCGCCGCGGATGCCGAAGTTCGAGGACCTGCCGATGCCCGCCCAGGCCGAGATCCGGCACGCCCGCGGCGAGCCTGAGGAGGAGCACCCGCAGAAGACGCGGCTGTCGCTGTTGCAGCGGCTCGCCAATGTCGGCCTTGGCCGCCGCGACGAAGAGACCGAGCCGCCGATCGCAGCACGTGCCTCCGGCCCGTCGATGGCGCCGCTGCCTGAACGCAAGCCGCAGCGCACCGTCGCCCAGCAAATGGCGAATCAGGAGCCGGTATCTGAGTATGCAAAGCGCCCGGCGCCGCAGGGTCTGGACGCCCACGGCCGCCCGGCACCTGTTGCACCGGCGCCACAGGGCGACGACCATCTTGATATCCCGGCCTTCCTCCGACGCCAGGCCAACTGAGCTTTTGTTACAATCGAGGTGATCCAAAGGGCCCCGGCTAGAACAGCCGGGGCCCTTCTCTTTGGCCGGTGCCGAGGTTCAGCGGCTCGGCCAACCAACTGATTTTAAATCATTAATTATTCATCTCGTGATCAGATGTCGAAGCTCGAACAGCGTCTGGCCGTGCCGGAATTTGGTTAACCCTTGGCGCGATTGCGGCAGAGATAGGGTAACAATCCGTAAAGAAGCGTGAGTTGTGCGCTATGGGGCAATGACTATGGTCTGCCGTGACTTGGGGATGCCTAGAACGCGAATCGGCGCTAGCGCGCGGTTCCCGTCTTTGGGTTAAGTCGGGTAGTGGGCAGTTATCGATGAAATTCAGCCGGCAAACCACGCTTCGGTCGCAAGCCACCGTAACGGGCGTTGGCGTTCATTCCGGATTACCTGTCAGCCTGACGCTTGGACCTGCTCCTGTGGATGCGGGTTTTATTTTTGTCCGTACCGGCCTGGATGAGGCCGACCGCGAGGTTCCCGCAGTAGCCGCCTCCGTAACCGCCACCGATCTTGCGACCGTTCTTGGCGACCGCGAAGGTCCGCTGGTTTCCACCGCCGAACATGTCCTTGCTGCCCTGCGCGGCATGGGTGTCGACAACGCCATCATCGAAGTCGACGGTCCCGAAGTACCGATTATGGACGGCAGCGCGGCGGCTTTCGTTGCCGCCATCGATCAGGCCGGCATCGTCACCCAGTCGGCCTCCCGCCGCTTCATTCAGGTGCTGAAGCCGGTGCAGGTCGCGATCGGCGATAGCTTTGGCGAGTTGCGCCCGCATGGCAACGGATTCCGCGTCGAGGTCGAGATCGATTTCGACAACGCCATGATCGGTCGCCAGAAATATTCCATCGATCTCAGCCCCGAAAGCTTCCGTCGCGAGATTTCACGTGCCCGGACTTTTGGCTTCATGAATAACGTCGCGCGGCTCTGGAGCGCCGGTTTTGCGCGTGGCGCCTCGTTTGAGAATACGGTGGTGTTCGACGAAACCCGGCTGCTCAACACCGAAGGGCTGCGCTTTAGCGACGAATGCGCCCGCCACAAGGCGCTGGATGCGGTCGGTGATTTGACCCTGGCTGGTTTGCCGCTGCTCGGCGCCTACCGTTCGGTACGTGGCGGCCACAAGCTGAACCACGCCGTGCTGACCGCCCTGTTGGCCGATCGCAGCGCCTGGCGGGTGGTCGAGGCCGAACCGGCACGCCGTCCCCGCGCCCATGTCGAGGCCGGCGCGGGCATGGTGGGCGGCATGATCGCCCCAGCCTATGGTCCCGACGTTTCCTGACTTTGCTTGCGGATTCTGTTGATGTTGGCTTTCCGAAATGCCGGACTTTTCGGGCCGTACATGCGCGTTTTCCGTAGTAACCACAATTGGTAAGGACGCCGTTCAGCCGCCTTAATCCGGGCGAATTGGCTGCGTATTCGGTTGGTCGAAGACCTTTTTTCGGCTACAGAGGCCTGCGGTTGCGCCACGGGTCTTGAAGAATTGGGCACCAAACGCGCTGGGCTCGGAGAATTTGGGGCACGGGGATATCGCATCCATGACCGCGGTTCATGGACGGGCAGGCTCAGTCATCAACCGCATCAAAGGCGTCAGGTCACAGATTCCATGTCGGCACAGCGTATGACGCTCGAATCAGGCAAATCACTCGGGCGCGCCAGCCTCGCTCGCGCCGCACGGTCGCTGCGGCTGGCGGCTGGCCTGATTGCGCTCGCCATTCCCTTGAGCGGCTGCGGCACCGGTGCGCTGTGGGACAAGTTCACCGCCAAGGACGACACCTTCAACGAGGAGCCGGCGGACAAGCTCTACAATGAGGGCTTGTACCTGATGAACCAACGCAAGGATCTGAAGGCGGCATCGAAGAAGTTCGAGGAAGTCGACCGTCAGCATCCTTATTCCGACTGGGCGCGCAAATCGCTCCTGATGTCGGCCTACTCCTTTTACAATGCCGGCGATTACGATAGCTGCATCGGCGCCGCGACGCGTTACGTCACGCTGCATCCCGGCAGTCCGGATGCTGCTTACGCGCAATATCTGATCGCGGCCTCGCATTACGACCAGATCCCGGACATCTCTCGCGACCAGGGCCGCACCGAAAAGGCGATCGCGGCGCTGGAAGAGGTGATTCGCAAATATCCGACCTCGGAATACGCCAACTCCGCCAAGGCCAAGCTCGAAGGCGCGCGCGACCAGCTCGCCGGCAAGGAAATGGACGTCGGCCGCTATTACATGGAACGGCGCGACTACACCGCCGCTATCAACCGCTTCAAGGCCGTGGTCACCCGCTACCAGACCACGCGGCATGTCGAGGAAGCGCTGGCGCGGCTCACCGAGGCGTATATGGCGATCGGCATCGTCGGTGAGGCGCAGACGGCGGCGGCCGTACTTGGGCACAATTTTCCTGACAGCCGCTGGTACAAGGACGCTTATAATCTTGTAAAGTCGGGCGGTCTCGAGCCGAGCGAGAACAAGGGTTCTTACATCTCCAGGGCCTTCAAGAAGTTGGGTCTCGGCTAGGAATTGACTTCGCATGCTGGCGCGTCTGTCGATCCGTGACATCGTCCTGATCGAACGGCTCGATATCGAATTCTCCCGTGGCCTCGCGGTGCTGACCGGCGAAACCGGCGCGGGCAAATCCATCCTGCTCGATGCTTTCGCGCTGGCGCTCGGCGGCCGCGGTGATGCGGGCCTGGTTCGCCATGGTGCGGAGCAGGGCCAGGTGACGGCTACCTTCGACGTCCCCAAGGGCCACCCCGCGACAAAGATCCTTTCCGAGAACGGCCTCGACGACACCGGTGAAATGATTCTTCGCCGCGTGCAGCTCGCCGACGGCCGCACCCGCGCCTTCATCAACGACCAGTCGATCAGCGTGCAGACCCTGAAGGCGGTCGGCGCGGCGCTGGTCGAAATTCACGGCCAGCATGACGAGCGCGCGCTGGTCGACGCCTCGACGCATCGGCAGTTGCTCGATGCCTTTGCCGGGCTGGAGAAAGATGTCGCCGCGCTGGAGACGCTGTGGGAGGCACGGCGCACCGCCAACCAGGTACTCGATGAGCATCGTGCCAGCATGGAACGCGCCGCGCGCGAGGCGGATTATTTGCGCCACGCCGCCGACGAGCTCAAGGCGCTGAAACCGAAGGACGGCGAGGAGACCGCGCTCGCCGAACGCCGCACCACCATGATGCAGGGCGAGAAGATCGCCAGCGATCTGCGCGAGGCGCAGGAGGCGGTCGGCGGCCACAACTCGCCGGTGCCGGCGCTGGCGGCGGCCGTGCGCCGCCTCGAGCGCCGCGCCGCCAATTCGCCGGCGCTGGTCGAGCCGGCGGTGAAGGCGATCGACATCGCGATCAACGCGCTGGAAGAGGCCGACCAGCATCTCAGCGCCGCGCTGGTCGCGGCCGATTTCGATCCGGCCGAGCTGGAGCGGATCGAGGAGCGGCTGTTTGCGCTGCGCGCTGCCTCGCGCAAATATTCGACGCCGGTCGACGGGTTGGCGGCGCTCGCCGCCAAATTCGCCTCCGATGTCGCGCTGATCGATGCCGGCGCCGATCGGCTGAAGAAGCTGGAAGCGTCGGCTGCCGAGGCCGACCAGCGTTACGGCGCGGCGGCGGCGAAGCTATCGGCGGCCCGCAGCAAATCCGCCGAAAAACTCAATAAGGCCATCAATGCCGAACTCGCGCCGTTAAAGCTCGAGCGCGCGAAATTCATGACGCAGGTCGACACCGATGCGAAATCACCGGGGCCGCAAGGCATCGACCGCGTCGAGTTCTGGGTCCAGACCAATCCGGGGACAAAGCCGGGACCGCTGATGAAGGTCGCGTCCGGCGGCGAGCTGTCGCGGTTCCTGCTGGCGCTCAAAGTGGTGTTGTCCGATCGCGGCTCCGCGCCCACGCTGGTGTTCGACGAAATCGATACCGGCGTCGGTGGCGCGGTGGCGGATGCGATCGGCGCGCGGCTTTCGCGGCTCGCCGGCCAGGTTCAGGTGATGGCGGTGACGCACGCGCCGCAGGTCGCCGCGCGCGCCAGCCAGCATCTTTTGATTTCCAAGGACGCGCTCGACAAGGGCAAGCGCGTCGCCACCCGCGTCAACGCGCTCGCCGCCGACCACCGCCGCGAGGAAATCGCCCGCATGCTGGCGGGCGCGGAGATCACCGCCGAGGCGCGGGCGGCGGCGGAGCGATTGCTGCGCGCGGCGACGGCGTAGCGGTGGCCCGCGATCATGGCTGTGAAAACGAAGAAAGCGCTGGTTGAAGTCGCCAAGCTCACCAAGGCCCAAGCCAAGGTCGAGCACATGCGGTTGGCGCTTGAGCTCGAAGGGCACGACAAGCGCTATTATCAGGAAGATGCGCCCAGCATCAGCGATGCCGAATATGACGCCCTGCGGCAGCGCCTCAACGCGATCGAGAAGCGGTTTCCCGAATTCGTTACAGCGGAATCGCCTTCGCAAAAGATCGGCGCGACGCCATCGGGTCGCTTTAAGAAAGTCCGGCATGCGCTGCCGATGCTGTCGCTGGACAACGCCTTCGCCGAGCAGGACGTGCTCGACTTCGTCGGCCGCATCGGGCGCTTTCTCAAGCTCAGCGACGACAAGATCGATTTTTCCGCCGAGCCGAAGATCGACGGGCTCTCGATGTCGTTGCGTTACGAGGGCGGCGAACTCGTTACCGCTGCCACCCGTGGCGACGGTTTTACGGGCGAAGACGTCACCGCCAACATCCGCACGCTGGAAGACGTGCCGCAGAAGCTGAAGGGGCGTAACGTTCCCGACATCTGCGAGGTGCGCGGCGAGGTCTACATGACCAAGAAGGCCTTCCTCGCGCTGAACGAGCGGCAGAAGGCCGCGGGCGACACCATTTTTGCAAACCCGCGCAATTCGGCTGCAGGCTCACTGCGTCAGAAGGACCCCTCCATCACCGCTTCGCGACCGCTCGGCTTCTTCGCCTATTCCTGGGGCCAGATGAGCGCGATGCCCGAAAAGACTCAAACCGGCATGATCCACTGGTTCGAGCGATGCGGCTTCAAGACCAATCCGCTGACAAAACTTTGCCACTCCGTCGAGCACTTGATCGCGTTCCATCACGAAATCGAGGAGCAGCGCGGCGAGCTCGACTACGACATCGACGGCGTCGTCTACAAGATCGACCGTATTGATTGGCAGGAACGGCTCGGTTTCGTCTCGCGCACGCCGCGCTGGGCGATTGCGCACAAATTCCCCGCCGAGCGCGCCATGACGGTGCTGCGCGACATCGAGATCCAGGTCGGGCGCACCGGTTCGTTCACGCCGGTCGGCAAGCTCGAGCCGGTCGGAGTCGGCGGCGTGATTGTGCAGAACGTCACGCTGCACAATGAGGACTACATCAAGGGCATCGGCAACAAGGGCGAAGTGCTGCGCGAGGGCCGCGACATCAGGCTCGGCGACACCGTCGTGATCCAGCGCGCCGGCGATGTGATCCCGCAGGTGGTCGATGTCGTCATCGACAAGCGGCCGAGAGGCGCCAAGGAATTCCATTTCCCGAAGAAGTGCCCGTGCCCGCTGCACACCGACGTGGTGCGCGAGGAGACGGCAACCGGCGAGGAAGGCTCGCGCGCCCGCTGTACTGGCGAGTTCGCCTGTCCGTTCCAGAAGATCGAGCATCTGAAACTGTTCGTGTCGCGCCGGGCGTTCGATATCGACGGGCTCGGCGAGAAGCAGCTCCAGTATTTCTTCGATCAGGGCTGGGTGCGGGAGCCGGCTGATATCTTCACGCTGCCGAAACGCAACGCCAAGCTGAAGCTCGAAGCGATCGAGGGCTATGGCGAAACTTCAGTGCGCAACCTGTTCGCCGCGATCGAGAACCGCCGCCGCATTTCGTTGGAGCGCTTCATCTACGCCCTCGGCATGCGCCATGTCGGCGAGACAACCGCGCTGGCGCTGGCGCGCGGCTACGGTTCATGGGATGCCTTCCACGATGCCTGCCTCAAGGTCGCCAGGGGCGACGAGGAAGCCATCGCCGAGATGGATGCACTCGACCAGATTGGCGATACCGTGATCAAGAGTGTCGCCGCCTATTTCGGCGAAAGCCACAACTGCGGCATCGTCGAGCGGCTGGTTGAGGAGCTTAGCGAGATCATTGACGCCGAAAAGCCGAAGAGCAATTCGGCCGTCGCCGGCAAGACCGTGGTATTCACCGGCTCGTTGGAAAAGATGACGCGGGACGAAGCCAAGGCCACCGCCGAGCGGCTGGGCGCCAAAGCCGCGGGTTCGGTATCGAAGAAGACGGATTACGTCGTCGCGGGACCGGGTGCGGGTTCAAAACTCGCAGACGCCAAGAAGCACGGCGTGCCGGTGCTGACCGAGGATGAGTGGCTGAAGCTGATTGGGGAGTGAGACGCGCCACACACTCCGCTGTCGTCACCCGCCAACGGGTCGCGCGAATGCGCGCCCGATGACAGGCTCCAGCGGGTGACCCAGTATTCCAGAGACAGTTGTGGCAGATCGAGAGGCCGCGGCGTACTGGATCGCCCGCCTTCGCGGGCGTCGACAGTTGGGGGTGAGGCGCTGGCTTTGCGCCCGTACGCTCATAACATCCGCGAGTCTTCCTCCTCCGCCTTCTTCACCAGTTCCTCGCTCACCGCCACGTTTCGCCGCGGCACGAGGAAGAACATCGCCGAGGCACACGCGACGGACAGCGCTAAGATCGCCGCCGTCAGCGGCAGCGTGGTGGTGAAGTGGCCGCCGAGATAGGCGCCGAATTGCGAGACCAGCGCGCCGATGCCCTGCTGCAGGAAACCCATCGCGCCGGAGGCGGTGCCGGCGGCTTCGGGGCGCGCGCTGATAGCGCCGGCCGCGGCGTTGTTCATAACGAAGGCATTGGCGACCATCACGATCATCTGGGTGCCGAACAGCCAGAGCGGCGCCTGGTTGGTCCCAGCAATGCTGAAGATCAGGTTCAAGAGAGCGCCGCCGAATTGCACGGCGAGCCCGAACCAGATCAGCTTCTCCAGCGAATGCCGCGGCGCGAAGCGGACGCAGAACACATTGCCGATCAGATACGCAAATCCCGTCGTCGCGAACCACGCGCCATATTCGGCCGTGGTTCGGCCCATCTGCGTCACCACGATGTAAGGTCCGCCGCCGGCGAACATGAAAATAATCTGGGAAGCCAGCACCTGGCACAGCACATAGCCGATGAAGGCGCGGTCGCGAATGAGGATGCCGACATCGCCGCGAAAGCTGCTGCTCTGGCTCCGCTCGCGGCGCGTCTCGGGCAGCGCAAGTGCGATCAGCACGGCGACGCTGAGCGAACCCGCCGTGATGAAGTAGAAGATCGCGCGCCAGCCGAACGCGGTCTCCAGGAGACCGCCGACCAGCGCGCTCAGCATCTGCGCCATCATCATGACGGCGATGACGAGGCTGATCATGGAGCTGATGCGGTCGCGGCTGTAGAGATCGCGGATGATGGCGCGGCTCACCACCATGCCGGTGGCGCCGCCCAGCGCCTGCAGGAAGCGCGCGGCGATCAGTTGCGGCAGCGTCTGCGCCAGCGAGCAGCCGATGCTGGCCGCCACCATCAAGGCAAGGCCCGCGAGCAGCACCGGGCGGCGTCCGAACTTGTCCGACAGCGGCCCCATGATGAGCTGCGAGCAGGCGATGCCGACCATGTAGAGCGACACGGTCATTTGCGCGACGGAAATGTCGCCACCGAACGTCGTCGCCAGCACGGGAAGCGCCGGCACCAGCATGTAGAGCGAGATCGGCGCGACGCCGGTCATGGCGACCAGCATCAGCAGCATGATTTTCGATGTCGCGACGGCATTCGCCGCCGCGTCGGGCGGCTTGCCCACGACGCCGTGCATTCAGTTCAGATCCTGTTGGTTGGATTGGACTGTAGCGCGGCGGCTGACGGCGAATACGGTTGTTTCGGCATGCGGCCATGCCGATTTCGTACAGCACACTCTCCGTCGTCACCCGCGAAAGCGGGTGACCCAGTATTCCAGAGGCGTCAGTGATGAACGGATAGGCTGCGGCGTACTGGGTCCCCCGCCTTCGCGGGGGACCACAGTTGTGCATCTGGTGCTCAAAGCGGCAACAGCGCCGCCGTCGCCTCATCCAGCCACAGCTTCGTGGGGTTGTCGTCGAGATGCGGGCGCACCGCGCGGTTGACGCGCTCGTGGTAGTCGTTGAGCCATTTCAGCTCCGTCGCGCTCAGCATGTTCACCTCGATCAGGCGGCGGTCGATCGGCGCCAGTGTCAGCGTTTCGAACGCGTTCACCGGTTTCTCGGCGCCCGCGATGTCGGTGCCGATGACGAGTTCGAGGTTCTCGATCCGGATGCCGTAGGCGTCGGTCTTGTAGTAGCCAGGCTCGTTGGAGAGGATCATGCCGCGCTTCAAGGGCGTGGTGCCGAGTTTCGAGATGCGCGCCGGGCCTTCATGCACCGAGAGATAGCTGCCGACCCCGTGGCCGGTGCCGTGCTCGAAATCGAGGCCGGCCTGCCACAAAAATTGCCGGGCAAAGGAGTCGATCTGCGCGCCGGTGGTGCCGTCCGGAAACACCGCGCGTGCAATCGCGATGTGTCCACGCAGCACGCGGGTGAATCGATCTCGCATTTCGTCGGTTGGATTGCCGATTGCAATGGTGCGGGTGACGTCGGTGGTGCCGTCTTCATATTGCGCGCCGGAATCGATCAGCAGAAGATCGCCGGGCGATATTCGCCGATTGCTCTTGCGGGTGACGCGGTAATGCACGATGGCGCCGTTCGGCCCGGTGCCGGCGATGGTCGGAAACGAGACATCCTTCAGCGCGCAAGTCTGGCGGCGAAAGGTTTCCAGCGCCTCGACGGTGTCGATCTCGGTCAGCGCGCCCGACGGCGCCTCGCGGTCGATCCAGGCGAGGAAGCGCGCCAGCGCCACCGCGTCGCGCTGGTGCGCGGTCCGCGTGCCCTCGATCTCGGTGATGTTCTTCACCGCCTTCAACAGGCCCACCGGATCGTTGCCGCGCACCGGTTTTCCGCCGGCGCCTGCGATCAGCCGGCTCAGCGCGTCCGCCGCGGTGGCGCTGTCAAGCGCGATCGCGGCGCCGCTACGCGCAAGCTCAGTCAGAGCAGGCACCAACGCGTCGGGCTCCCGTACTTCGGCGGATTGTTCGAGGTGGTCGCGCGTCAGGTTGGACAGCTTGCGATGGTCAATGAAGATGGTGGGGCGGCCGTCCTTCGGCACCAGCGCGTAGGACAAAGGCAGCGGCGTGTGCGAGACGTCGGCGCCACGGATGTTGAAGGTCCAGGCCACCGCGTGGCTGTCCGACAGCACCAGCGCGTCCACCCCCAGCTTGTTGATCTCCAGCCGGATGCGCTTGAGTTTTTCGGCTTCGATCTCGCCGGAAAACTGCACGCCGTGAATGGCGACGCGGCCGAGCGGCGGGGCCGGGCGCTCGGTCCACACCTGGTCCAGCGGATTGCTCTCGACCGCGATCAGCTCCGCGCCCGCTTTGGTGCAGGCGGCGGCCAGACGCTCGGCTGCTGCCGAAGTGTGCAGCCACGGGTCAAAACCGAGGCGGTCGCCGGCCGCAAGGTGCTTGGTCAGCCATTGCTCCGGCGGCGGATCGGCCAGCGGCTCGATTTGCCAGGCCTTGCGATCGACCTGCTTGGCGGCCTGCAGCGTATAACGGCCGTCAACGAAAACCGCAGCCTCGCGCGTCAGAACGATTGCCATGCCGGCCGAACCGGTGAAGCCGGTCAGCCAGGCCAGCCGTTCTTCGGAGGCCGGGACATATTCGTTCTGTTGCTGATCAGCGCGCGGAACCACGAATCCCGTCAGCTTCCGCCGCGCCAACTCCTCGCGGAAGCGGGCTAGCCGCGCGGTCAGTGCCACGCCGCCTTCGGGTTCTTCGAATGTCTGGAAATGAGCTTCGAACATCGCCTGGTCACTTTAGGGTCGGGTGGAGCGGTCCGCAATCCGGAGCTATCGGCCACAATTTGGCATAATCTGTGCTCCAATATGTCCGTCCGCGCTAGTCGGACGGAGCGGTTGCGGTGTAGCCGTTCAGCTCAAAAATACCGGGGGAGAGCTCCAGGAGTGTTTCAACTCAACGAAGAGGGGATACACCATGCCTGCTTTCACGTTTGAGAAGATTTCACCGCCGGAACGTCGCGGTCCCGTGCCGCCCGTCGCCAACAAGAAGCAGCGCGGCGTCATCGTCCAGATCCTCGATCGGTTCGCGGAAGCGCGCGTCAAGCGGTCGTTGAAGCGAGAGAAGGGCGTCATCGCCCGCAATCGGCACAGACCGGCCGATTAGAATTTCAGTTCACCTTGCGCAGCAACAGGCTGCTCCAGCCTTCGATACGCAGATGCCGCACGGGAACCAGCCCTCGGGCGCGATAGGCGGCGATGACGGCGGGTGCCTGATGCGTCAGGAGCCCTGAGAGAATGACCAGCGCCGACGGCGCCAGGTGCCGCGCCATCGGCCCTGCCAATTGCCGCAGCGGATTGGCCAAAATATTCGCCAGCACCAGATCGAACGGCGCGGCCTGGGCAAATTGCGGCGCCGAGAAGCCGGTGGCGCGGACCGCCCGCACCAGATGTCCCGACACGTTCAGCCGCGCATTGTCGCGGGCAACCTGCACCGAGGGTGGATCGATATCGCTGGCCAGTATCTTTTCGTGCAGCGCTTTCGCCGCCGCAATCGCCAGCACGCCGGTGCCGGTGCCGAGATCGAGCACGCGCCGCGGCCGCCAGGCTTTCAGGACATGATCGAGCAGCAGCAGGCAGCCGCGGGTGGTGCCGTGATGGCCGGTGCCGAAGGCCAGCGCCGCCTCGATCTCGACGCCGAGTTTGTTGGGCGGGATCCTGTCGCGGTGATGCTGGCCGTGGACCACGAAGCGCCCGGCGGGCACGGGAACGAGATCCTCAAGGCTGGCCTTGACCCAATCCTTGGCCTCGATCGTGTCGAAGCCGATGCCCGCGGCGATTTCGGCGCCGGCCGCATTGGCCACGAGTTCGCGGACCAGTCGCTGATCGGGCGGCTCGCCAAAATGCACCGTGACATCCCATCGGCCATCCGGCCGTTCGAACGCGGCGATTGCGGCCTGGCCTTCAAAAAAAACTTCGGTCAAGGCATCGACGACGCCCTTGGCTGTGTGCTCGTCGCCGACAGCAAAATGGACGCGATGTGTGGGGCCGAGGGAAGTCATTGAAGGACCTGGAGAAAGCGGGGAGGGTGCGAATAGCGAATGGGCGTTTCATTCAAATTTGAGCAAATTTCATGTCGTACTACTCGGAAAAGTTGCATGCCGGCCGTTAGGGTACCCTTAGATTCATCTCCGTAGGTTCCTGGATAGGAACTGCAGGGGGAACCTCGGTTCCATGAACACCAACCCAGGTCGGAACCAGCCAATGTCGATCATCAAGTCATTCCTTAAGGACGAATCGGGAGCCACGGCCATCGAGTATGGCCTGATCGCTGCAGGCATCGCGATTGCGATCATCACCGCCGTGAACGGTCTCGGCACCAAGCTCAGCACCAATTTCGTAGACATCAGCACCTCGCTGAAGTAGCCGCCCAATTCGGGGGGCATTTTCGGGACTGGGCGCGCCAAGCGCCCGGTCCCTTCTTTTTGCCGAATTTGGCGCACGCAATTTCCACCGCCTATCCACAGCCGAGCGGGGAAGTTGCCAACCGTTATCGACGGGAGCATACCGACGTCTTCCACAGCCGTTGCTGCGGGTTATCAACAAGCAATCCACAGGCTTCTCCCGCCGTTGCCCACCGGCTTTACCCACATTGTCCACTGCGTTCTGCCTATCCGAACAGGGCGCGGTGATCGCCCAGGATCACCTTCGCGGCGTTGTGGCCGGGCGCGCCGGTGACGCCGCCGCCGGGATGCGCGCCCGAGCCGCAATGGTAGAGGCCCTTCAGCGGTCCGCGATAATCGGCATGGCCCAGCATCGGCCGCGCCGAGAACAATTGGTTGAGCGTCAGTGCGCCGTGAAAGATGTCGCCGCCGAGCAGGCCGAACTGCCGCTCGAGATCGAGCGGCGACAGCACCTGGCGGCCGATCACGCTGCCCGCAAAGCCCGGCGCGAACTTATCCACTGTCGCGATCATAAGGTCGGCGACTTCCTCGCGGTGATCGTCCCATGACTTCCCATCCGGCAATTCCGGCGCGACGTGCTGGCAGAACAGGCTCGCGACGTGCCGGCCCTCCGGTGCGAGGGAATCGTCGAGCGTCGAGGGAATCAGCATTTCCACCACCGGCTCACGGCTCCAGCCGTGCTCTCGCGCGTCCTGCCAGGCGCGGTCCATGTAACCGAGGCTCGGCGCAAGGATGATGCCGGCGGTGAGATGATCTCCGCCGCCGGCCAATGCGGAGAAGGAAGGTAGCGCGTTCAGCGCGACATTCATCCGGAAAGTGCCGGAGGCGTTGCGCCAGCGTCCGATGCGTTCGCGGAATTCCGGCGTAAGCGCGCCCGACGGCACGAGCCGCGTATACAGCAATTTCGGATTGACGCCGGAGACGACATATTTCGCGCGGATGGTCTCGCCATTGTCGAGGATGACGCCTGCGGCGCGCCCGCCCTCGACGATCACCTCGCGCACGCCGGCGTCCGTTTCGATCTCGGCGCCATGCCCGCGCGCCGCGCGCGCCATGGCTTGCGTGATCGCGCCCATGCCGCCGATCGCGTGACCCCATACGCCCTTCTTGCCGTTCACCTCGCCGAATGCGTGGTGCAGCATCACATAGGCGGAGCCGGCGGCGTAGGGGCTGGCGTAATTGCCGACGATGGCGTCAAAACCGAACAGCGCCTTCACCAGGTCGCTCTCGAAACGCTCGTCCAGCATCTCGCCGGCCGAGCGCGTGAACAGGTCGAGCAGACTGCGCTGCTGCTCGAGCGAAAGTTTGCGCAGGATGCCGGCCGTGCCGACTGCGTTGAAGGCCTCGCGGATCGCGCCGATCCCAAAACCCTCGACGAGATTCGGCGGCGCGCGCAGCACGAATTGCCGGAGCACGTCTGCGATGGCTTCCAGTTCGCGCGAGAAGGCGTCGATAGTGACGGCATCGCGCTCGCTGAGCTTTGCCACCGATTGCCGGGTGCGGCCTTCGCCGGTCAGGAGATAGCTGCCGTCGGGGGCGGGCAGAAAATTCTGGGCGCGGCGCTCGACGACGCGCAGGCCGTGTTCGGCGAGCTTCAGGTCGGCGATGATCTGCGGATTGAGCAGGCTGACGGTATAGGCGGCCACCGAATTGCGGAAACCAGGATGGAATTCCTCGGTCACCGCGGCGCCACCGACCGCCTTGCGGCGCTCGACCACTTTCACGCGCAAGCCGGCCATCGCGAGATAGGCCGCGCAAGTGAGGCCG
Source organism: Bradyrhizobium sp. 157 (assembly GCF_023073815.1). Classification (NCBI taxonomy): domain Bacteria; kingdom Pseudomonadati; phylum Pseudomonadota; class Alphaproteobacteria; order Hyphomicrobiales; family Nitrobacteraceae; genus Bradyrhizobium; species Bradyrhizobium sp. 157. The sequence continues at coordinate 84,991 of NZ_JADPKF010000060.1, forward strand.
TTATGCCCCGCACCGATGATGACGATTTCGGTTTCGTTCATGTCCGCTTCAAGAAGGTTTGATTATGTGGGCTCGTCATTCCGGACTGTAAGGACAAGACCCGGAATCTCGAGGTTCCCAGGTGCGCCAGGGCGCCCCATAGTTCGATGCTTCGCATCACCCCGGAACGACATCTTATCCCGCATTGCCCGTCATGTTGCCATATGCTCCTATCTGCGCTTCCGGCACAACCTGCCGGATTGCTCGCCGCCGGCTCCCGCCGGGTTCAAGCCGGAGCTTTCATGATTTCTGAGCCGTCTGCCTCGCGAAACCGGCTGGTGCTGGTCGTCTATACCGCTGCGATCTTCGTCAGTGCGCTGTTGCTGTTTTCAGTGCAACCCCTGTTCACCAAGATGGTGCTGCCGCGGCTCGGCGGCTCGCCGGCGGTTTGGTCGGTGGCGATGGTGTTCTTCCAATCGCTGCTGCTCGGCGGCTATGCCTATGCGCATTTTCTGATGCAGGCGCGCAGTCGCACGATGCCCGTGACGATTCATCTCGTGCTGCTCGCAGTTGCAATGCTGACGCTGCCGCTGTCGATCGCAAGCGGGTGGGGCGATCCGCCGAATTCAGGCTATGCGCTCTGGTTGCTCGGCCTGTTTGCGGTGTCGATCGGGCTGCCGTTCTTCGCGCTCGCGGCCAACAACCCGCTGCTGCAGGCCTGGTTCGTCCGCACCGGCCACCCCAACGGTCCCGATCCGTACTTCCTCTACGCTTCCTCGAACGTCGGCAGTTTCCTGGCGCTGTTGTCCTATCCGGTGCTGCTGGAGCCGATGTTCACGCTGCGCATGCAGAACCTGATCTGGACCGGCGGCTATGGCCTCTTGATCGCGCTGATCGCGACCTGCGGCGTGTTGTTGCTGCGCTCGCCAGCCGGTGCGGCTGAACTGAACATGCCCGCCGACGATACCGACGCGCTCGCGCCGTCGTGGATGCTGCGCGCGCGCTGGATATTCCTCGCGGCCGTGCCGTCGGGGCTGCTGATCGCAGTCACTGCCCATATTTCCACCGACGTCGCCGCAGCGCCCTTGCTGTGGGTGCTGCCGTTGTCGCTCTATCTCCTGACCTGGGTGCTCGTATTCCAGTCGCGCCCGCTGCTGCCGCACAAATGGATGTTGCTGGCCCAGCCGCTGGCGATCGCCGGCGTCGTGGTGCTGCTCGCGTTCGGCGGCGAGCAGAATCTGCTCCTGACGCTCGGCGGACACCAGTTCTGCTTCTTCGTGATTGCGATGGCTTGCCACGGCGAACTGGCGCGTACGCGCCCGGCGGCGAAATATCTCACCGGCTTCTATGTTGCGCTGTCGTTCGGCGGCATGGTCGGCGGCCTCTTTGCCGGCCTGATCGCGCCGTTCACCTTCTCATGGGTTGCGGAGTACCCGATCCTGCTGGCGCTCGCGGCGCTATGCAGGCCGACCGGCGGCGAACGCCTGCCGCGCTGGAGCGCATGGTACTGGCCGTTCCTTGCGGTGCTGGCGGTGGCGTTGATAGCGCCGGCCTGGTCCACCGGAAAAGTGTTCAACTGGTTCGAAGATCATCGCGTCTGGGTGATCGGCGCAGTAGGGGTGCTGGCGGCGCTGCTGGCGCTGGCGCTCAACGCCAGCCGCTGGAAGATCTTTGCGACCATCGTGGTGGCGCTGGTATTGCTGCGCGCCTATCCTTCCGACGACGGCCGGGTGGAGACCGTGCGCAGCTTCTTCGGCGTCCACAAGATCGTGGTGACGCCGAACGGCCAGTATCACGTGCTGATGCACGGCACCACGATACATGGCGCCGAGAAATTCAAGAACGACGACGGCACGCCCGTCACCGGCCAGCCGGAGCCGATCACCTACTATCACAAAGACGGCGGCATCGGTCAGGCGATCACCGCGATCCGGGAACGCAAGGGCGCGCCACTGCGCGTGGCCGTGATCGGGCTCGGCTCCGGCACGCTGGCCTGTGCCTCGGAGCCCGGCGAGGACTGGAAATTCTTCGAGATCGACCAGACCATGGTCGATACCGCGCGCGACCCGAAATATTTTACCTATATTCAGGTCTGCGAACCGAACATGCAGCCGGTGATCGGTGATGCGCGGCTCACCTTCGCGCGCGAGCCCGACGGCGTCTATGACCTGATCATCGTCGACGCCTATTCGTCGGATGCGATCCCGGTTCATCTGGCGACCGAAGAGGCGATGGAAATCTATAAGTCCAAGCTGGCGCCGCAGGGCGCCGTGGTGATGCACGTCTCCAACCGCCATCTGGAGCTGTCGAGCGTAGTCGTCGGCATCGCCGACGCCAACGACCTGAAGAGTTGGGTCTACAGCGAGGATTCCAGCCGCGACAACGAATACATCTTCTCGACCACGGTCGTGGTTTCGGCGCGCGAAGAGACCGACGTCGGCAAGCTGGCGTCGTCGGAGCAATGGGCACTGACGGAAGCCGAAGACGACCAGCGGGTCTGGACCGACGATTACTCCAACGTGCTGGGCGCGGTATGGCGGCGGCTCAGAAAGGGCGAGGAATAGGCGGGTTGCAGCCGGGCAGGGTGCGCCTATGATCATGGTCTGCCCTGGATCGATGGAGCGACGATGGCCAACTTCACTCCTGTATCGGCGGCGATCGGCGGCGTGCTGATCGGGCTCTCTGCCGTGCTGTTGATGCTCTCGACCGGCCGGATCGCCGGCATCAGCGGCATCTTCAGCGGCCTGTTGAATTTGCGCAGCGAGGACAAGGGCTGGCGCATCGCTTTCATCGCCGGGCTCATTCTGGCGCCGATCCTCGCCGGCCTGATCGGTTACGGAATGGCGCAGCCCAAGCTGCCATCGAGTTGGGCCGTCATTATCGCAGCAGGACTTCTGGTCGGCTTCGGCACCCGGCTCGGCGGCGGCTGCACCTCCGGTCACGGCATTTGCGGCATAGGACGGCTATCGCCGCGCTCGATCGCCGCCACGATCGTCTTCATGGTTACGGCGGTTATCACCGTCGCGATCACCCGTCACATACTGTGAGGTCAGGCCATGTGGATCATTGCTCCCTTGCTATGCGGCCTGATGTTCGGCGCGGGCCTCCTGATATCAGGCATGGTGCAGCCGACCAAAGTCCTTGGCTTCCTCGATATCTTCGGCGGGTGGGATCCGAGTCTCGCGGTGGTGATGGCCGCCGCGCTGGCTGTTTCGATACCCGGCTTCAGACTGGCCGACCGCGGTGCGCGGCCTTGGTTTGCCGCGGAATATTTTCGGCCGGGCAAATCGGGAATTGACCTGCCGCTGGTCGCAGGCGCCGGGCTGTTTGGAATCGGCTGGAGCCTCATCGGGTTATGCCCGGGACCGGCGCTGGAAAATCTGGCGACGCTGTCGCCCGGGATCGTCGTCTTCGTCGCCGCGATGGCGGCAGGGATGATTGCTCACGACGCTTGGCAACAGTCGCGGCTGACCGCGCAACGCGACCGGCAGCTTGCGAGCGCGACGGACGGTTGAGACGGCCTCCGCCGGAGTCAGCTCACGGCCTACTGATAACTGAACAGCCCGCGCTGCTGATAATAAGGCCGCGGCTGATAGTAGCCTTGGGGCGCCGGCGCATAGCCGCGGTTGTCGTAATATTGCTGTTGCTGCTGATAGGCTTGGGTGTCGTAGACGCGGCGGCCGGGCGCGGGATAACGCGCTTCGTTGGAAGATCCGTCGGCCGGATAGATATAGCCGTCGTCGGCCCGCGCCACGGGCGCCGCGCGCTGCTGCGGCGGCGTGATCACGACGGGATCGCCGGCGGCGTCGTATTGCTGCTCATATTGCGGCAGCGGCGCGCGGCGCGCGACGGCCGTGTTGGAGCGCTGCCGCGGATTGCGCGCCAGCGCGACCTGGGAGGAGCCGGTCAACGTCACCGTCGTGTTGAGCACGCCTTCCTGCTTCACCAGATCCCACAGCTTCGCGGCATTCTCGCGCGACAGCCGTACGCAGCCATGCGAGGCCGGGCTGCCGAGACGGCTCACGGAATCGGTGCCGTGGATGGCATGGCCGATCTTGGTGAAAAAGATCGAATGTGGCATCGGCGCGTCGTCGAATTCCTTGGAATAATGGTCCTCTTCCATCCGGAAGGCGCGGAAGCTGCCGTTCGGCGTCTCGTAGGAGGGAAGACCCGACGACACCGGCCAGCGGTAACGTTCGACGCCGTCGACGGCGACGGTCATCTGCTGGTTGTCCTTATCGATGGTTATGGCGACCTTGGCTTGGGCGGTGCCCGAGGCGAGCAGCGTCAGGGCGGTGACGGCAATGAGGAAGGAACGCATTTTACCTTTGGCCTCCAGGCCCCTGTATGAAGCGCCGGCTCTCCGTCCCCGGCATCCAATATGCCCGGAAACCGGCACTGGTTCCAGTGGCCTGCGTCCGCAATCGTTAACGCGTCCCACGGCGCAAACAAGGCGGCAGGACGGCGCAATCGGCGGCAAAGTGCTGACATTTTCGCGAGTGGAGAAGGAGCCGTAGCCCGGATGGAGCGAAGCGAAATCCGGGAACGCTGTGAATGATCGAACAGAGTGTCCCGGATTGCGCGGAGCCTGTCATCGGGCGCGCATTCGCGCGACCCGTTGGCTCCATCCGGGCTACAGATTCCTGTCAATTCTTCAGCCGGTACCCGGTCCTGAATATCCACCACACCAGCACCATGCAGATGGCGAGGAAGCCGAGCGTCATGCCGAGGCTCAATCCCACGCTGACGTCGGCGATCTCGTAAAAGCTCCAGCGGAAGCCCGAGATCAGGTATACGACCGGATTGAGCAGTGTGATGGTGCGCCAGCCCGACGGCAGCATGTTGACCGAGTAGAAGCTGCCGCCGAGGAAGGTCAGCGGCGTCACGATCAGCATCGGGATCATTTGCAGCTTCTCGAACCCGTCGGCCCAGATGCCGATGATGAAGCCGAACAGGCTGAACGTCACCGCCGTCAGTACCAGGAAGGTCAGCATCCACCAGGGGTGATGGATGTGCAGCGGCACGAACAGCGCAGCGGTCGCCATGATGATCAGGCCAAGGATGATGGATTTGGTCGCGGCCGCGCCGACATAGCCGATCACGATCTCGATATAGGAGACCGGCGCCGACAATATCTCGTAGATGGTGCCGACGAATTTCGGAAAATAAATTCCGAACGAGGCGTTGGCGATGCTCTGGGTCAGCACCGACAGCATGACGAGGCCCGGCACGATGAAAGTGCCGTAGCTGACGCCCTCGACCTCGGTGATGCGCGAGCCGATCGCGGCGCCGAACACCACGAAATAAAGCGAGGTGGAAACCACCGGCGAAACGATGCTCTGCAGCAGCGTGCGCCAGGTGCGGGCCATTTCGAACAGATAGATGGCGCGGATCGCTCGGTAATTCATGGCGCCCTCACCAGGCTGACGAAGATGTCTTCCAGCGAAGACTGGGTGGTATCGAGGTCGGAGATGTGGATGCCGGCATTGCGGAGGTCGCTCAGCAGGCTGGTGATCCCGGTGCGCTCGCCCTTGGTATCGTAATCATAGGTCAGCAGCCGGCCATCCTCGGACAGGTGAAGTTTGTAAGGTGCGAGGGCGGGCGGAATGGCGTCGATCTTCTGCTGCAGATGCAGCGTCAATTGCTTCTTGCCGAGCTTCTGCATCAGCCCGGCCTTGTCCTCGACCAGGATGATCTCGCCCTTGTTGATGACGCCGATGCGGTCGGCCATCTCCTCGGCTTCCTGGATGTAATGCGTGGTCAGGATGATGGTGACGCCGGAAGCTTGCAGGCCGCGCACCACGTCCCACATCCCCTTGCGCAATTCGACATCGACGCCCGCGGTTGGCTCGTCCAGGAACAGAATCTGCGGCTCGTGCGACAGCGCTTTTGCGATCATCACGCGGCGCTTCATACCGCCGGATAGCGTGATGATCTTGGAATCCTTCTTGTCCCACAGCGACAGGTCCTTCAGCACCTTTTCGATGTGTGCCGGGTTCTTCGGCTTGCCGAACAGGCCGCGGCTGAAACTGACGGTCGCCCATACGGTTTCGAAGGAGTCGGTGTGCAGTTCCTGCGGCACCAGTCCGATCAGCGAACGCGCCGCACGATAATCCTTGTTGATGTCGTGCCCGCCGACGGTGACGCTGCCCTCGCTTATGTTGGCGATGCCGCAGATGATACTGATCAGCGTGGTCTTGCCCGCGCCGTTCGGCCCGAGCAGCGCGAAAATCTCGCCACGTTTGATATCCAGATTGATGTTGTTCAGCGCCTTGAAGCCGGAGCCGTAGGTCTTTGAGAGATTGGAGACGGATATGATGGGAGGTTGCGCGAGCATGGCAGTCTGAAACGGAATGTAGCCAGCGTCGAAGCGGCGCTGTGGCCGGGTCGAGGCGGGGAGGGGTGGGAACCGGGAGATAGGAACGCGGGCGACGTTCCGCAATGGTGGAATTTACTTTGCTCTAAGCAAGCCTTCGCAGAGCATCTGTTCTCTGTCAGCCTCGAAACGCCGACGGTCTCCAAACTGCATATTCTTATGATACGGGCAACAGCCATTAGCCTTGTGCGGCTTGCACAACAGACAGCCGGCTCGGGCGGACTTTGGGCGTTTGCGCTTGTGGTTCATGAATTGAGTTTACACCCGCTCCACGAAACTATCGACCACCTTCTTCTCGCCCGCTTTTTCGAATGCGATCGTCAGCTTGTTGCCGTCGATCTTCACCACGTTGCCGTAGCCGAATTTCTGGTGAAACACGCGATCGTCGAGCGAGAATTCCGAAACGGTGCCGGTGGACTTCGCGACCAACTCGCCTTCGATCACCATCGGGCCGCGCTTATTGCGCGAGAAGCCGCTGGACGAAAATGATGACTGGCTTTCCTCGAAACCGCCGCGGGCCTGACCGCTGCGGCCGCCTTGGCTGCGGTTGCGATTGGCCTGCGCGCGCTGCCAGCCCGGCGTCGTATAACTGGAGCCGAAGGATTCGACATTGTCGAAACGCGACGGGCCGTAGCCGCCGGCGCCGCCCCAGCCGGAGCCACCCTTGGACTCGGTGATTTCGACATTGGCCGACGGCAGTTCGTCGAGGAAGCGCGACGGGATCGTGGTCGACCAGGTGCCGTGAATGCGGCGATTGGTGGCGAAATAGAGTTTTGCGCGGCGGCGGGCGCGGGTCAGGCCGACATGGGCGAGGCGGCGTTCTTCCTCCAGGCCGGCGCGACCCTGTTCGTCGAGCGTGCGCTGGCTCGGAAACAGGCCTTCCTCCCAGCCGGGCAGGAACACGTTGTCGAATTCGAGCCCCTTGGCCGAGTGCAGCGTCATCAGCGATACCGCTTCATCCTCGGCGCCGCCGTCGCGGTCCATCACCAGCGAGATATGTTCGAGGAATCCTTGCAGGTTCTCGAACTCCTCCATCGAGCGCACGAGTTCCTTCAGGTTGTCGAGCCGGCCCGCGGCGTCGGCGGAGCGGTCCTTTTGCCACATCTCGGTATAGCCGCTCTCGTCCAGGACGATTTCGGCAAGTTCGGTATGTGCGGTGACCTCGCGCTGGGCCCGCCAGCGGTCGAATTGCAGGATGAGGTCGCGCAACGCACCGCGCGCCTTCGGCTTTAGTTCATCGGTCTCGACCACGGCACGCGCTGCTTCGAACAGCGGCATGCGCCGCTTGCGGGCATGATCATGCAGCATCTGCACGGTGGCGTCGCCAAGCCCGCGCTTCGGGACATTGACGATGCGCTCGAAGGCCAGATCGTCGGCGGGTGAATTGATCACGCGCAGATACGCCAGCGCGTCGCGGATTTCGGCGCGCTCGTAGAACCGCGGACCGCCGATCACGCGATAGGGCAGGCCGAGGGTCACAAAACGATCTTCGAACTCGCGCATCTGGAACGAGGCCCGCACCAGGATCGCGACTTCGTTGAGATTCTCGCCGGCGCGCTGCAGCTCCTCGATCTCCTCGCCGATGGCGCGGGCTTCCTCTTCCGAATCCCAGGAGCCTGTCACGGTGACCTTCTCGCCGTCAACGTCCTCGGTGCGCAGCGTCTTGCCGAGCCGGCCTTCATTGTGCGCGATCAGATGCGAGGCGGCGGCGAGGATGTGGCCGGTGGAGCGGTAATTGCGTTCAAGGCGGATGACTTTTGCGCCGGGAAAATCGTGCTCGAAGCGCAGGATGTTGTCGACCTCCGCGCCGCGCCAGCCATAGATCGACTGGTCGTCGTCGCCGACGCAGCAGATGTTTTTCGGGGGAAAGGAGGGGGCGATCTTCTCCCTCTCCCCGTCCTTTACGGGGAGAGGGTCGGGGTGAGGGGCTGTCTCCGCGAGTTCAGTGCGTGGAGAGTCCCCCTCACCCGGCGCGCTCTGCGCGCCGACCTCTCCCCGCAGGGGCGAGGTTAGAGCCCCCGGAATGATCGACGACGGCGGCACGCCCGGCCGCGACGGCGCCTGCGACAGCAGCCGCAGCCACAGATACTGCGCGACGTTGGTGTCCTGATATTCGTCCACCAGAATGAACTTGAAGCGGTTCTGATATTGCCTGAGCACATCGGGGTTTTCGCGAAACAGCCGGATGTTCTCGAGAAGCAGATCGCCGAAATCGGCAGCGTTGAGGATTTTCAGCCGCTCCTGATAGCTGGCGTAGAGCTTGCCGCCCTTGCCGTTACCGAACATCGCGGCTTCGCCCGACGGCACCTGCGAAGGCGCCAGGCCGCGGTTCTTCCAGCCGTCGATCAGCCCGGCCAGCATGCGCGCGGGCCAGCGCTTGTCGTCGATGTTCTCGGCCTGCAGAAGCTGCTTGAGCAGGCGGACCTGATCGTCGACATCGAGCACGGTGAAATTGGATTTGAGCTGTACCAGCTCGGCATGGATGCGCAGGATGCGTCCGCCGATCGAGTGGAAGGTGCCAAGCCACGGCATACCTTCGACGGCCTGGCCGAGCATCTGGCCGAGCCGCAGCTTCATCTCGCGCGCGGCCTTGTTGGTGAAGGTCACCGAGAGAATTTCATGCGGCCGCGCGCGGCCTTGGCTCAGGATGTGGGCGATGCGCGTGGTCAGCACGCGCGTCTTGCCGGTGCCGGCGCCCGCCAGCACCAGAACCGGCCCGTCCAGCGTCTCGACCGCCTCGCGCTGTTCCGGATTGAGCCCGTTCAGATATTGCGGACCGGCCGCGGCCCGCGCACGCGCGGCGATCCCGCCAGCCGCTGGCTGGTGCTCGGGGACGCCGTGATGGGGCAGTTTACTCGGCTCGGTCATTTCTCGAATCGTCTCGGCCCCACGATGGCACCGCGAGGCGATAAAGGGGAGCCTTCATAGCAGGGATTAAGGGCCATATAGGGCCTGTTCGGCCGTTTTGACAGGTTTATCCCGGCGCAATTGACAGCCCTGATTTTGCTCCTTTGCGGCGATTTTGTTCCGCCGAAATCGGCAAATTTCGCGATTCCGTCGGCCGGAACCAACATTACCGACCCGGATTGGTCCCGCAGGCGGTGTGCGGCGCCTCAGTCGCCGTCATCGAAGGAGCAACAGCAATAGAGGTCGTGACATGCTGAGTTGGGTCGTTACGTTTCTGATCATCGCGCTGATTGCGGGTGTTCTTGGCTTCGGCGGTATCGCCGGCGCTTCCGTCGAAATCGCCAAGGCGATCTTCTTTATTGCCGTAATCCTGTTCCTGATCTCGGCCGTGGTCGGATTGGTGCGTGGACGAAGCAACGTCTAGCGGGCGGTCGCAAAGCCAAAGTTTGCTGCCGCGCGCAAGCTAGCGCGCGGCAGCCGCTGCAAGGCTGGACTGCCCGATGTGACGGGTCACCAGGTCCGCAAATGGCTGCGGATGGGTCGCGATCATGAAATGAGCCGCTCCGGCGATCGTCGCGCGGACGGCATCCGGGATGCAACGGCCCAGCATATCGTTCGCCCGACTGACGGCCGGATGACTTTCTTCTCCCCAAAGCACAAGCGTGGGCACTGCAACGGCCGCCAGCAACGTTGGCGTAAGGCGGAAGCCATAAGCTGATTCCCAGTCCAGCAAATTCGCCGGCGTCGTTTCGATCGCGTAGTCGCGCACGCGCCGCGGCCATGCAGCGAACGTGCCCGCACCGCCATAGAAATCGATCATTCGCGCGATCGCGTTGGTTTCGCCGCGCTTGAAGGCATCGGAATAAGTGGCGGACATACTTCGGAAAGCTTCGTAGTGGATCATCTCTCCGGCTTCCCGCAGGATTTCCATGGCAGGAGCTTCGGCAATGGTCAGGCTGAGCAGGGGAACGCGCCGCCGCAGAGCGACCGCAAGCGCGGCCAATCCGCCAAAGGAATGACCAACGAGATGCACTGGGCCGTCTGCGCGGTGGATCACCGCCTCGATGATTTCACTCTCACGCGCGATGTCTGCGTTGCCCGAAGTGCGACGCTCGGCCGTGCCGCCATAGCCCAACAGGCTGGTTGTCACGCAACGGAACCGGTTCGGCCAATGCGCCATGACCGGCCGCCACGCAGCGCCGGTGCTGCACGATCCCGGCACAAGCACCACCGTCGGGCCCGTTCCGGTCTCGTGGTAATCGATGGAGCCGCGGGTCTCAAAAATCATCTCGGCCAAACTCCTGGTGAACGCGACGAACGGGGGGCGGCCTGCTCAGGCCGCCCCCCGCACGACGGATGGCGTCAGCGTTTGACGATGACGATTTCCAGGTACTCGCTTGGCAGCACCATGGTGCCGTCCTCGGCGCGGTTCATCGACGCGATCAGCGTCAGGATGTCGTCGGCGAGGCGGCGCTGGTTGGTTTCGTCAAGCGCGGCAAAGGCTTTCAGCGTCGGGCCGTAGTAATTCCTGAATACGTCGAGGAAGTGCATCGGCGAGCGGTAGCGGAACGTGAAGTGGCGCTTCTCGGCCTTGATCGATGCGGCCGACGTTCCGAACATTTCCGTGATGCGCGCCTGCGTGCCCCACAGCGCCGGCGATTTCGCGCCCGCCGGCGGCGGCAGGTATTTGCCGAGCGTCTTGAACAACTGCCCGATAAAACCTTCCGGCGTCCAGTTGGCGAGACCGATCTTGCCGCCGCTCTTGCATACCCGGAGCAATTCGGAAGCGGCGCGGTCCTGGTCCGGCGTGAACATCACGCCAAAGGTCGAAAGCACGACGTCGAAGCTCGCGTCGCCGAAGTCGAGCGCTTCTGCATCCGCTTCCTTGAATTGAACCGCCAGACCTTCGGCCGCGGCACGGGCGCGGCCGCGCTCAAGCAGGCTCGGCACGTAATCGGTGGAAGTCACCTCGCACCAGCGGCGCGCCGCGGCGAGCGTGGCATTGCCGTTCCCGGCCGCGACATCGAGCACCTTCTGGCCGGCCCTGAGGTCGAGGGCCTCGCACAGCTCTTCGCCGACGATCTGGAGCGTGGTGCCGACCACGGCGTAATCGCCGGACGACCAGGCACCGTGTTGCTTGGTTTTCAGGGCGGAAAGGTCGATCTGGCCGGGTTGCACGGTTTGAGCTGCGGCGGGTGTAGCCATGTAGGTTCCTCCTTTGAGGCTGCTGGATTTGACGGCCTTGGCGTAGCCCGGGGCTTAGGCCTGACACCGCCGCTCCGCCTATCCAGTTCGCGACACGGCTATCCGGATCGTGAACCTTTCCGCCGGCCGCTAGACTCATAGCTAGGGGCCTTCGGAGTTGCGCATGATTGCCGGCCAGGACGTTTCGTCGGCGACATCGCCGTTGCCGCGCGGCGTCAGGCGCGCGATGGACGCGATGCGTGCCAATGTCGGCCACAATTGGCGGCTGACAGAGCTCGCTGCCATCGCCGGCGTTTCCGGCAGGACTTTGCAGCGGCAATTCCTCGCCTTCGTCGGCAAGACACCGCGCGCCGTGCTTCGCGAAATCGGATTTGAGTGCGCGCGGCGCGAACTGCTGCAAGGTGCGGACGCCAAGATCATGGACGTCGCGCTGCGTTGCGGCTTTCCTCATTGCGGGCGGTTCTCGATCGAATATCGGCGCCGCTACGGCGAGACGCCCTCGCAGACGCTGAAGCGGCAGGCGGTATTTACCGCCTCGCTCGCCGCGATGCCTTCTCTTTTCGTGCCGGCGCGCGACCGGCCGGCGGTCGCCTTTGGGCCGATCGAAGCGAGTGCGGAAAATCTGGAGGTCGCGGCCGATATCGCCGACGACCTCGTCTCCGCACTGACCCGCGCCGGGACTTCGGTCGCAACGCGACCGGGAGCGGTGCGCTATCTTCTGACGGGGGCAATTCGGGGATCGGGTGCGGAGGCGCGCCTGACCTTCCGGCTGATCGACACCGAAACCGGCTCCCAGCTCTGGGCACATCGTGCCGACGGTATCCTGCACGATGAAACCACGACCGGAGAACATCTTGCGGTGAGGATTGCTGCGGCGCTGCAGCCCTGTCTGCGCATGGCGGAGATCGATCGCGCGTTGCGAAAACCGGCGACCTGCCTCAACGCGCACGATCTTGCGCTACGCGCGATGCCGGGCGTTCTCTCCCTCGATGCCGATGGCAATGCCCGCGCGCTGGAACTGCTCGAGCGTGCGATGGATGAGGATCCGAACCATCCGCTCGCCACCGCACTGGCCGCCTGGGCCCATGTCCAGCGCGTGGTTTATCACTTCACGCACGAGCCTCTGGAAGAGCGCGCCCGAAGCCTCGAACTGGCGCACAAAGCGAGAGCGCTGTGCGGCGACGCCACCGTGCTCGCCGTGCTCGGCAATGCGCTAACGCTGCTCAAGGAGTTCGATACTGCGGATCTCGTCATTCGCAAGGCACTCGCCATCGACGGCGGCTCGGCCTGGGCGTGGAGCCGCTCAGGATGGCTCGACGTCTACAAGGGCAATCCGCAATCGGCAATCGAACGATTCAAGATCGCGCTCGACCTCGCGCCCCACGATCCGCTGGCGTTCAACAGCATGGTCGGAATCGGCTGCGCGCATTTCAATGCCGGTCACTATGCCGAGGCAGCGAATTGGCAGGAGCGCGCGCTGATCGAACATCCCTCGGCAAGCTGGGTGCACCGAACCATGTGCCCAGCCTATGTGCTCGCCGGACAAGGGCCGCAGGCCCGACGCAGCCTCAGCGCATTGCGGCAGCATTATCCTGATCTCACGGTGTCGGAAGTGCAGGGCGGCATGCCGCCGCTGCCGCCAAGTCAGTGCGATCTGGTTGTTGGCGCGCTGCAAGAGGCGGGGCTGCCGGCCTGAACGCGGCGCTATTTCGAAGGCATCATTTCGAAGGCATGGCGACCTTGCGGCCGATACCCACGGGGCGGGGGACTGCGGCATGTGCGTCGACCACCGCCTGGATGCGGGCGCGGATGTCCGGCGGGAACGGGGCCACTTTCCGCTCCTTCATATCCATATGAAGGGTCATGTTTTCCGAGGTGGCCGAAAGCCAGCCTTCGGTCGCGTGCCGCAGTTCCTCGAACGTATGCAGGCGTTTTTCGTCCGCGGCTAACAGATATACGGAAATCTGGACGGGATCGCCGAGATGGATCTCGCGCAAATAGCGAACATGGGCTTCGGCGGTGAAGGTCGAGCCGTGGCGCTCCTTCATGTAGGTGGGCCCGATCCCGAGCTGCAGCCACAGCTGGTCGATCGCGCGATCCATCATCACGTTGTAGTAGGCCATATTGAGGTGGCCGTTGTAATCGATCCATTGCGGCTCGATCTGCATTACCGAGGAACGGAACGGGACTGAAGGCGGCGGCATATCCGTCAACTCATCCTTGTCGGCAGCACCGGTCGTCATCATCCATCCCTTTGTTTTTTCGGGTCTCTTGACCCCCCATATATCCTTTGCCACGGTCCTCTGAAAGCCGGGAGGAATTAGCGTGACGATGACGATATCGAACAATTTGAAGCGGCCGGAGCCGCAGGCGCTGGCAAGCGCGGTCGAGGCGCTGGCGGCGCGGTTCGGCAACCGGCTGATCACCTCGCAGGCGGTGCGCGAGCAGCACGCCCATACCACCACGTGGCTCCCGACCCAGCCGCCGGACGCGGTGGTGATGGCGCAGGAAACCGCCGACATCCAGGACGTGGTGCGAATCTGCGCCAAACACCGCGTGCCCGTGATCGCTTTCGGAACCGGCACCTCGCTGGAGGGCCAGGTCAATGCGCCGGCGGGCGGCGTCTGCATCGATCTGCGCGACATGAACCGGATTCTCCAAGTTCATGCCGAGGATCTGGACTGCGTGATCCAGCCCGGCGTCACCCGCAAGGCGCTGAACGAGCATCTGCGCGACCAGGGATTGTTCTTCCCGATCGATCCCGGCGCCGACGCCTCGCTCGGCGGCATGACCGCGACGCGCGCCTCCGGCACCAATGCGGTGCGTTACGGCACCATGCGTGAAAATGTGCTGGCGCTGAAAGTGGTGCGCGGCGACGGCGAGATCATCACGACCGGGACGCGGGCGAAAAAATCCGCGGCTGGCTACGACCTGACGCATCTGTTCGTCGGCGCCGAGGGCACGCTCGGCATCATCTCCGAGCTCACCATCAAGCTGCGCGGTATCCCCGAGACGATCGCGGCCGCCGCCTGCTCGTTCGAGACGGTGCGCGGCGCCTGCCAGGCCACCATCCTGGCCATCCAGACCGGCATTCCACTGGCGCGCATCGAATTGCTCAACGCTGAGCAGGTGCGCGCCTGCAACGCCTATTCGAAGCTGACCCTGCCGGAGACGCCGCTGCTGCTATTGGAATTCCACGGCAGCGAAATCGAGGTTGCGGAGCAGTCCAGGAATTTCAGCGAGATCGCCAAAGAATGCGGCGGCGGCGATTTCACCTGGACCACCAAGCCGGAGGACCGCACAAAACTCTGGCAGGCGCGGCATGACGCTTATTGGTCGGTCAAGGCGCTGCGGCCCGGCGCGGGCGTGGTGGCGACCGACGTCTGCGTGCCGATTTCACGGCTTGCGGATTGCGTTACCGAGACCGAGGAGGACCTGAAACAGCTCAACCTGCTGTCGCCAATCGTCGGCCATGTCGGTGACGGCAATTTCCACTGCTCGCTGGTTTGCGACGTCGACAACGCCGAAGAAATGGCGCGCGGCGAGGAGTTCATGCATCGCCTGGTCGAACGCGCGCAGTCGATGGGCGGCACCTGCACCGGCGAGCACGGCATCGGGCAGGGCAAGCAGAAATACCTCGAGGCCGAGCTGGGTCCCGAGGCGATCGACGCCATGCGCGCGCTGAAGCAGGCGCTCGATCCACAGAACATTTTCAACCCCGGCAAGATCGTGCCGGCGAACTAGGATGTGGCCTTATTAACGTGGAGCGGACGTGAGCGACGACGCAGCTTCATCGAAAGGATGTTCTTGCCGCTTCCTTGACAACCCAGTCAACAAACAGTGCGACACGCCTGTCATTCGCTAGGGCGGCAGGCCAGCGGATGATGTGCGCTTTGCTGGACGTCATATCCCAATTTGGCGACACGACGCGGCAAAGACGCTTTTCCGCGAGTGCATCATGAACAAGCAAAGACCTGGCTAGAACGACGCCGCTGCCCTGCAAAGCGGCAGCGATTGCCGTACCGAGATTATCGAAGCGAAGCCCGGCCTGAACGGGAGCTGTGACGCCCAGCCGTTCGAACCACACCGGCCACGACCATTCCGCGCCGTCGTTCCGGCCAATGAGGCCCTTGTGCAGTACTGGTAAGGTGCCAAGCACGTGCGGCTCCCGCAATGGCCGCCCACGCGGCAGCAGAGACGGGATCGCAACCGGGAAAACCATCTCGTCGAACAGCAGGCGCTGGGTCGACGTGGCGCGCGCGCCAACTTTGGGAAGCCATCGGATCTGCACGTCGAGATCGAGGGCGCGCGCTTGAACATCGCTTTCGATGATGCAGAGTTCGATCGCAATATCGGGATATGCGGACGCAAACGCCGTCAGGCGCCGCACCAGCCAGTAGTTCGCAAGGGCGGAGCCTAGTCCGATCTTGAGTGTCAGCGGCTGCACTGACGCACGCGAGCGGGCGCGTAGCTCTGCCATTTCGTCAAGCATCCGCCCGAGTCCCTCGGCCAAGGTAACGCCAGCTGCGGTCGGCAACAGACCGCCCCCTGTACGATCAAGCAATCGCGCGCCCACAAAGCTCTCAAGTTTCTTCAGTCGGTGGCTAATCGCGCTCTGTGTGAGCCCCAGCTCACCGGCCGCGAGCGTCATGCTGCGATGGCGCAGCGCCGCGTCGAACGCAATCAGGCCATCAAATGGGGGAAGAGCACGCATGCCAGCACTATGAAGGATATTCATGGCGATGTGAACAATTGGCGTTGGCAAAAAGTGGCGATCCAAGACACGAGTAGCCGTCACGCAGGTCGGAGCTCGCAAGATGACACAGCCAACAAATATGTCCGACAGCGGCTCCGGTCGGCCTCGACAATCCATGATGCCGGCCCTGCTCTTAGGTATGGCGGCTTTCCTCACCAACTTTGATGTGACGGCGGTGGTCATCGCCTTGCCGACCGTCGCGCGTGAACTCGGGTTCGACGTTGCTGGATATGCGTGGGTCATGGATGCCTACAGTTTGGCGTTCACAGCCTGCTTGTTGTTTGCGGGGGCGTTGGCGGATCGGTATGGGCGACGGCGGGCGTTGCTTATTGGCAATGGCATCTTTGCTCTCGCGTCTTTGGCGTGCGGGATGGCATGGGACGGGCCGACGCTATTGGGCGCTCGCGCACTGCAGGGGATCGGGGCTGCATTCATCGTGACTGGCGGCTTCGCGCTGATCGCCAGTGTCTATGTGCAACCAAGGGCGCGCACAGACGCGTTTGCCTTGGTTGGGGTCATGTCCGGCGTCGCCATGGCATTTGGTCCGACGATTGGCGGACTTGTCTCGTCATGGATCGGCTGGCGTTGGATTTTCCTCATCAACTTGCCAGCCTGCGCTTTGGTCGCGTGGGGCGTACCGCGGCTGGTCGTGGAAGCGCGCGAGGCGGTGCCCCGGCCGCTCGACATCCTGGGTGTCGTATTGTTTACCTTCGCGCTTACTGCGCTTGTCGAGGCACTGTTGCATGGCCGCACGTCGACGTCACATATGGTGGCGGGTCTCGCGCTAAGTGCGGTGTTTCTAACTGTATTCGGCATACAGCAGAGAAGCCGCGACGACCCGATCCTCGATCCCGGCATATTCGTTCAGCGGGCCATGATCGGAATTGCGATCCTCCTGTGCGCCGTGTCGATCGGCTACTGGGCGATCCTCGTCTACTTGCCACTGTTCTTTGCTGCTGCTTTCGACTGGTCCTCGGAAGTGGCCGGCATCGCGTTGCTGACGGCCACGCTGCCGATGCTGTTCCTGCCGCCATTGGGCGGCCGGCTTGTCGCTCGTCTAGGATGGCGGCTTCACTTCGCCTTGGCGCTCGCGATTTTGGCAGCCGGCGATGCCACCGTTGCGATCGCGCTGATCTCGGATGGTTCAGCGCCGCCGCTAATTCCGACGTTCTGCGGGATTGTCGCTATTGGGGTCGGCGTCGCTTTGGCTCACCCGCAACTGTCCGGCGCGGCCGTGTCGCTTGTGCCGCCGGATCTTGCTGGCCTGGCATCTGCCGTGACAGTCGTCATGCGCCAGGCCGGCTTCGCGGTCGGCATCGCAGTTCTCGGCGCGGTGCTTCATAATCAGGAATCGGCGATCAGCTACGTCTGGCTGTTCTCGGCAGCGGCAATCGCATCAGCGGCGGGACTGGTCGCGGCGCTCGTCTTACTGCCCGCACCAGCGGCTGCGTCAAAAAAGTAGTAGCATCAGGAATCTGTGCCCATCGCGTCATTTCGCGGCTGCGCAGCAACCGTGTCGCTTTAGGATCTCGCGCGCGTGGGCGCCAGCTATCGGTTCTGATATTTCGCGCAGGATGACCGGCGGCGATAGGCTGCCGGGTCAGCAGACAGAGCTCATCTAAAACTTGATGGAGCAAGCTTGAATGTGACCCCTGAGGAGCCGCGAAGCGGCGTCTCAAGGGCGACGGCCACCAGCGGGGCCGCTCATCCTTTCGAGGCTCGCGTCGCTCGCCCCTTCGGAATAAGCGCAAGTGCGCTTATTCCTGAGATGACGGTGATGGTGTAAGCACGTTGCTTTGACCTAAAGTCTTGGCGCTCCAGTTGTCCTATCGCGGTGCAGTAATCGCCCGGCGGATCGCTGCAAGCGGCGCGGTGTCGTCGAATTCGAGATCTTCGCCAGCCCGCTTCAATCCGAGATCGCGCCACAGCGAAGCGAGATCTGGCGTTACCGGCTTCGGCCCCATCTCGTTATGAAGCCGGGTCAATACGTCGACGCCGACGGCCGTGTCGGCGGTTGCAAGAATGCGCTCGATCGGCCAGTCCTGCTCATGATTGCCGCCGGCGGCGAGCACGCCGCGCATCGCGTCCTGCAAGCCCAGGCGATTATTTGTTGCTTTGCGGATTTCGATGTCGGCGAGCAGGCAGAACATGGCGCCGCCCCAATATTTCCGCCCCCAGGTGCCGGTGTTGTCGAGGCCCTGGTCGCCGGCCTGCGGCAGCCCCTTCGGCATATCGCGCATCATCGCCTGCCAGATTTCCCGCGCAGTCAGGTCTCCAGCCTGCACCCGCGCGACCGGCTCGATGTAAACGGCCAGCCCTTCCGATAGCCACCCGTAGCGATCGGGCATATCGGGCAGGGCGGTATGCACCATCTCGTGCACCATCACCCAGTCGCGGCGCAGTACATCCTCGCTTGAATCGCGGCCGAGCGGAATGCGAATGGCGGCGCCGCGATAGCCCCACGTCGTGCCGCCGCGGATGCGCCCGCCATCGACCGGCACCAATAGCAGCCGCAGCGAGTTGACCGGAAACCGGCCGTAATAGGCAGTCACTGCCCGGGCCGACATCCTGATCCAGTCGAGCAGTTTTTCCTTCGGGAGTACGAAGTCGCCTGGTGCGAAAGCGACATGGATGGTGCCGCCGGATACTTCGAGGTCAGTCCTGGGCAGCCGGTCGAAAGCGTCGTAGGGCATCCGGTCGCGCATATATTCCGATTGCGCATCGGCGCGGAACGAAATGGCGCTGGCCAGCGTCGCGACGATCACGGCGGCGGCAACGCTCCAGCGAAAGGCGCTGGCGACCCTCATCTCAGCACGGTTTGGACCGCAGTCGACCGCTCCTCGCCCGGGCCTTGCGCAACGAGCGAGGCGGCCTGTTCGTGGAGATCGTCGAGCATGGCGGCGAGCAAGGCTTTGCCCTTGGCCAGCGTCGCCCGTGTCGGATCACCATAGCTGCCGGAGCGGCTGTAATTCGGCGAGTTCGGATCCGACGGCGTCAATGCGCCTGGTGTCTCGTGCTCGAGGGTGCGGCTGGCTTCGGCGCGCGTCATGTCGACCAGATGCGGCGCCATTGCCAGCATCAGTGACGTTTCCAGTTCATCCGCATGGCTGCCATGGCTTTGCTCCGCCAATTGTCTCGCCACGCGCGGATAGCGCGGACCCTCGTGGATCCACGGATGCCTGATGCGCTCGCCGTCGAGGCGCGCCAGTGCGCGATCGACCGGAGCCAGGGTGCTGATCCCGGTGTTGAGCACCAGCAGCTTTGGACATCCGCCGGCGAGAATCTGCCCCGCAATCTCGCGTACCAGCGCCTCGAAGGTCGAAATCGACAGGCTGCTGCTGCCGGCATATTCGACGAAGGCGGGATAATGGCCGTAGGTCAGCGTCGGCCAGATCAGCGCGTCGATCTTTTCCGCCATCCTGGCGGCGAGCCATTCGGCCTGGATGCGGTCGGTGTTGAGGGGGAGGTGGAAGCCGTGCTGTTTGGCGGCGGCGCCAATCGGCAATATGGCCGCCGCGCCACTACCGATCCGCCGCGCGACTTCGTCCCAGTGCATGCGCTCGATGAAGTGGCGATCGGTTTCTATTCCCATTCGCCGAGCGCTCCCCTTCATGAGCTGACGGAAACATCCCTCAAAAGTCCCGCCGTGATCCAGCCGTGCAGATAGCCGGCGCCGCGGCCTGCCGCGCTATCGGGATCGTCATAGGTTGCGAGCATTTCGCAGAGCACGCCGAACGGAATGCCGTTCGCAGCCTCATCCCACATCATTGCTTCTTCTGTCGAGAGCTCGCGGAACATCGGCGTGACGTCCTGACGCCAGATCAGGAGATGCGCCGGCTGCTCCAGTCCGATCGCGTCCGGCGGCGTTTCGTCGTTCTTGAGCGCGAGCCAGATCGCGGCCGCGTTGGTCGCGAAGTCGAGCCTGGAGGCACTCGGATGCGGCTGGAATCTGAGGCCGGACCACGCTTCGGGCGCAAAGCCCGCCATGCCGGTCAGCTCGACCACCTTGCCTTCCGCGGCATCAAAGGCATCGTTCAGCGCCTTTTCCAGCGCGGCCAGATCGGACAGCACGGGATGATCCGAGTAAGGCTTGGCCGATTTCAAAAACTCCGGCAGGCCTTGCGAGAACCAGCGCAGGTTCGGATGCTCTGATGGCCGCGCCTTGACGTAAGCGTGCCCCATCCCGTCGAATATTTCGTCGCCGAGGTAAAGATGCAGCAGCTCATGGTCGTTGCGCATTGCCTCGACCAGCCGCGAACCGTAGGCGTAGCGATAGACGCCGAACAGCACCTCGCGCTTCTCGCGCGGGCTGTCGAGGATTTCAGCCAGCACCGTATCGTCGCCATCAAGAATGCCGCGCTGAAACTCGGCCTGCTGTCGGGCGAAGTCGCTCATCCCGCGCGACTGTCTGTAGGCAGGATTTTCTCGGCCATCTCGCGGGTCCTGACAACTTCAAGCACCAATTCGTCGAGCGGCGGGATGTTGTCGTCGCGCTCGATCATGGTCGAGACCCGGCCGAAACGTTTCAACGCCGCGGCATACAGATCCCAGACATCCTCGCATACCGGGTGGTCGTGGGTGTCGATGATATGGGTGCCCATGTGGCTGTGGCCGGCCACATGAAACTGCACCACGCGATTCGCCGGAATGCCATTGAGGAAAGTCATGGGATCGTAGCCGTGGTTGAAGGCGCTGACATAGACGTTGTTGACGTCGAACAGGAGCCAGCATCCGGAACGGCGCGACAGCTCGGACAAAAATTCCCATTCCGTCATTTCGGAATTGCTGAACTGGACATAGGTCGAGACGTTCTCGAGCACGATGGCGCGGCCGAGGAAATCCTGCACCAGTTGGACGCGGCTGACGACGTGATCGAGCGCTTCCCTGGTGTAGGGGATCGGCAGAAGATCGTGCAGGTTCTTGCCGTGCACGCCGGTCCAGCACAGATGGTCCGACACCCATTTCGGCTCGACGCGCCGGGCGAGATCCTTCAGAGCCTGCAGATATTCGAAATTCGGCGGAGCGGTGGAGGCGATCGACATCGATACGCCGTGCATCACCACAGGATAGCGTTCGCATATCCGGTCGAGCGTGCGCAGCGGCTGGCCGCCGGGCAGCATGTAATTTTCGCTGATGACCTCGAACCAGTCGATCGGCGGATTGCTGCTCAGGATTTCGTCGTAGTGCTGGTGGCGCAGGCCGAGACCGAAGCCGAGCAAGGGCGGCTTGGCCGATGTCGTCGGACGGTCAGTGAGCGCAGCCGCCGAGGCATCTGGCAATCTGCTTGCGACGTTCATCTCGTCTCCGCTCGAACGGCGCCGTAAGGCGGCGTGTCCCAAACTGTTCCGTCAACCTAGCATAGATGCGAGGCCCGGCCTACACCGGGCCTCGATCGGATCGCGACTTAAGACGGCATGTACTTGCCTTTGGCGGCGTCGCACTTTTCCTTGGTCATCGCCGAGAAGCCTTGCCCCTTGCAGGCGTTCTGGCCCTTGCAGGCATTGCTGGCACCCTTGCAAGCGCTCTGGCCCTTGCAGGCATTGGCGCCGACGCACTTACCTTCGCCGGCGGCATAGGCCACGGTCGACACGGTGGCGCCGGCCAGGAACAGGGTGGCTGCAGCGGCGGCGAGGGTCGCGCCGGACTTGGAAGTCATCTTCATTCGTATCCTCCAAAGGAAGTGTGAGGGTGCATCGCCCGCAAGCCGCGACAGGTCCGGCCGACAAACTGCACCCAGCGATAGCTACGTGACGGATCTGGACTAAGTTACACGGGAAGCCAAGTATTTTTCGGCCGCCTGCTCGAAACAGTGAGGGCCCGGCAGCGCCGAGCCCTCGCGGCGTCTGATCCGCCGATCAACCCTTGACGAACTTGGCGCCCATGGCGCCGCAAGCCTTCTCGGAGGTCGCCGAGAAGCCTTGGCCCTTGCAGGCGTTCTGGCCCTTGCAGGCATTGGCCGCGCCTTTGCAGGCGCTCTGGCCCTTGCAGGCATTGCCGGCCATGCACTTGCCCTGGGCGGCGTTCGCAGGCGTCGATACCGTCGACACCACCGAGCCGGCGAGGAACAGGGTGGCAGCGGCGGCGGCGAGCGTCGCGCCGGATTTGGAATTCAACTTCATGACGATCTCCTCGATGATTATTTGAAGGCGGGACGTCGCGAGCATCCGTTGACCGTTTCGATCACGGACCCCACAACGCAAGCGATGTGACGGATGGCGATCAGGCCGCGGGCGCTTGCCGAAAACGTCAAGCCTTCGTGACCGAATGTTCATCCAAGGCCAGCTACGGGGCGTCGGGCGATTTGGTTACAGAGTTTTCAAAAGAAAATTTTCTTTTTTGCGATTGGACATCCCGTCCATGTCGAACCCCGGCGGCTGGAGAGTATTTCGGTATGCGCCGCAATGGCCGTTCGTAAGCGCGCGCCACGCAGAAAGCGCGGCGCTTCAACAGATTAGCCGGATGTCGGCGGTTGATTGCACTGCGCAAAGAGATTTCAACTAGCCCCGCATAGGTTTCAGCTTGGCCATCTGCGCTACCGTTGCCCGCAGCTCCTCGGCATTGAAGGACGGAAACGAACAGATGCGATTGCTGCAGGCGAACGCCGCGGGTTCGCCAAGGTCGGGATATCCGACGTCGGGATTGGGCAGTTTGCCCTCGCGCAGATCCAGCCACTCTAGTCGCTTGTAACGGGCCGGCAGCGCGCGGGCCAGAGCATGCAGGTCTTTCGCGCGAGCGTCGCCCTTGTGTCCGACGATTGTTATGTGGGTGGGCTCCACCGCGAGCTCTTCGTCGGCGAGCAGAACGCCGGGCAGGGGACGCATTGTCCCGGCCGAGGCGCTGGCGAGATAGCGCATCGCGTGCGCGGCCGCTTCGCGATAGGCCTCGGTGCCGAAGTAACGGTTGAGCAGGTTCATGAACCTTGCGACCTGTTTGATCGTCGATCAGCTTGGCGGGCTTGGCGAGCACGCCGGCTTTGGCTTCCGCTGTCTTCGAGGTCACGAAGCCGCCCGCCTCGTCACGAAAGGTCGCGATGAAATCGCTGGCCTTGGCGGCTCTGGTGAGCCAGTCGCGATTTCCTGTGGCGGCATAGAGATCGAGGAAGGCCTGACCCATGGCGAGCGTGTCACCGATAAACGGGCCGCCGCGATCCTTCTCACCGTGGCGGAAGCCGCCATCCGGCAGGGCGCGGTTGTCGATCACCCATTTCGCGGCGCGTTCGGCAATCGCCAGCACCTTTGGATCGTTGGTGACGTTGTAGTAGGCCGAAAGCCCCGAGATCGCCCAGCCGTTTTCGCGCGCATACAGGTTCTTGTCGATGCGCGGCATTCCCAGTTTGCGCCGCTCGCCGCCTGGTAGCGCGTAGTATGTGTGCCCATCGGTGTCGTGATCGAGATCGGCATCCTGGCTGACATAGAACGCACCCTCGGGGCTGGTGAGGAATTCCGCGAGATAGCGTTCGATGTTGCGTGCGGCGGCAAGATATTTCGGATCTTTCCATAGCGCATAGGCCTGGCTGTATTGCCGGAGATATTGCGCCTGGAATGACATGATCTTTTCGAAATGCGCGTGCGTCCAGGAGCCCGCTTCGGAATACTGGTACACGCCGCCCCAGACTGGATCGATCAGCGCGATAGCGGGGTCGAGCGTCTGCCGGGCGCGCTTGATTGCTGTGGCGTCGCCGGCCTCGGCGCGGCTGATCGCAAGGTCCATACTGTCGGCGTCGATGTACTTCTGGTTCTCGCCCCAGCCGCCGAGTTTTTCCTCATAAGCTTCGTCGACAGTCTTCATCAGCGCGGCGCGCTGTTGCTTGTCGAGAAAGGCCGAGGTCGACGGCTTCACCTCAAAGGCTTCACCGACCGACGGTCCCGGCGAGGGATCATCGATGATCGCTTTGAGCAGCGCCTGCATCCGTTCCGGCTCGATATAGCCCCTGAGTTTGGCGATTTCGGTGCCGTCGGGGCCGAACACGATGGTCGCCGGCCAGCCCCAGTCGCCATAGCGGCTCGACAGGTCGGGATTGGCATCCTGATCGACCCGCACCGGAATATATTTCGCGGCCAGCAATTCCCTGACCTCGGGATTGGCGTAGGTCGTCTTCTCCATCACGTGGCACCAGTGGCACCACACCGCCTCGAGATCGAGGATGACGAAACGCTGTTCGGCCTGCGCACGGGCGAACAGATCGTCGCTCCACTCATTCCATTTGGGCCCGTCCGAACTAAACGACGGCGATGCCGCAAGCGCGGCGAGAGCGAAGGCGGCAATGCGGACGAATTTCATGGTAGCTCCCGGAAGCGTGGCGTTTTCTCCAGCTACGCAGCCAGCGAGATCAGGGCTCAAGCATTAGCCGATGTCACGGGATTGTGAGTGTCAGGTTGAAGCTTTTGGCTGACCGCTGGCATTCAGCAGCAGCCGGTCCAGTGACGCCGCGCCGGGGCCGGCAATCGCAAGCCACATGAAGCCGGCGAAGTAGGTAGCTTCCTCAAAACCGAGCAGCGTCTCCAGTGAATCGACGTCGCCCCATTTCGCCGACTTGATGGCGACAACCATGACCACCGCCAGCATCGCGGCCGGGATTCGCGTGAACAGGCCGAGGATCAGCATGGCGCCGCCGAAGAATTCGACGCCCGCCACAAAGGGGGTGAGGATGTTGGGAAACGGAATGCCCCAGCCGATAAAGTTTTCGGTGACCTGCGCCAGATGATTGAGCTTGCCCCAGCCGGCCAGCATGAAGGTGTAACCGACGATGAGCCGCATGATCAGGGGGCCGGCCCAGGAAAAATGCGAGGCGATCTGCGCGGGCAGCAGGATGAGCAGATTGACGATGGAATACATGCGAACCCCCCTTTTCGTATTTTGGCGACGCGAAGCAGCGACCTGCGGCCACGTCGCGGCCGCGATGCGGCAGTCTGGTCCTGACAGGAAATTCGTTGGCGCCGGCCCGCTTGTTACGGGGGCCTAACCGAAATTTTGCAGCGCGGGAAAGGTCTCCAGCAGCCAGATGCTGATGCTGGTGACGGAGCCGGTCAGGAAGCCGATGCCGGTGATCACCATCAGGATGCCCATGGCTTGCTCGACCTTGCCGAGGTGCCGCTTCATCCGCGCAAACAGCGCGGAAAACTGCTCTATCATGAAAGCTGATAGCAGGAACGGTATTCCGAGCCCGGCGGAATAGACCGCGAGCAGGCCTGCGCCCTTGGTGACGGTGGCTTCAGCGGCCGCAATCGACAGGATCGCCGCCAGAATGGGACCGATGCAGGGTGTCCAGCCGAAGGCGAAGGCGAGCCCCATGGCATAGGCGCCCCACAGGCCGACCGGTTTCGGCATCTGCATCCGGCCTTCGCGCATCAACAGGCCGATCCGGGTCAGGCCGAGGAAATGCAGGCCCATGATGATGATCACGATGCCGGCGAGGATCGAGAGCTCTGCCGACCAGGCGCGGATCAGGCCGCCAATGAACGAGGCGCTGGCGCCGAGCGCCACGAAGACGGTGGAAAATCCGAGCACGAACATCAGCGCCGACGCCATCACCGCGCGCTTGGAGGCCGGCGTCGGTCCGTCATTGGCGACATGCTCGATGGTCGCGCCGGTGAGATAGATCAGGTAGGGCGGCACCAGGGGCAGCACGCAGGGAGACAGAAAGCTGACGAGACCGGCTATCAGGGCCGCCGGGATGGAAACATCGTGCATTGCATGACCTTCGAGAACTGCCGCAAGGCATAGCGCCGTCTTGGCTTGTACGGAACAGACAATCGACAAGTTTCGTCGGCATTACGGCTCAACTTCGGTCACAGAGCCGTGTCCGGGGCGCCGAAATTGCCTCGCCGGCGAAACAGACGCTGGTATGGTCCCGTACTGCGGTAATCAGACCGTCAACGAGACCCTGCATGCGCCTCGGCATCCGCACCGCTATTTCCATCCTCGTGCTGACGTCCATCGTCGTCAGTGCCATCGGCGTGCATCTTTTGTGGTGGCGCACCGCCCATCAAGTCAGTCAGACGCTCGCCAACACCATCAACGACCAGATCGTATCCGCAGTCAGCGACGAACTGCAGTCGGTCACCTCAGAGGCGCGCTCCTCCATGATGGCAGTGCGAACCCTGCTGGCCGAAAAAGTCTTCGACGCGCGCGATGCCAGGAAACGCGAGGTCGTTTTCCGGTCGCAGTTGCTGTCGCAACCGACGATCTCCTGGGTGGCATTTGGATGGCCGGACGGCTCGTTCTTTGCCGGGCACAAGCTCGGCAACGACGTCATCGAAATGCTCGAGATCACGCCCGATCGCAATTTGCGCATCAATCGCTACGAATTCATCGGCAACGATCTTCGGCTCAAGGCGAGCTGGTTCGAAGACACCGAGTATTCCCTGACCGAGCAGGAATGGTTTCGGGTCGCCAAAGAGACCAACGACGAGCACTGGTCGACGCTGACGACTCATCCGCGCGGGGAGCGGCTGGCGGCGGCCTTTTCGGCCCCCATCGAAATCGATCAGAAACCGGCCGGCGTCGTTGCGATCATCATTGAGCTGACCCGCGTCTCGAATTTCCTGTCGCAGCTCACGGTTGGCAAGTCGGCGGGCGCCTTCATTCTCGAGCGGGACGGCAAGGTGGTGGCCTCGCCCGATCCTGATGCCAGCGAACTGGTGGCGCTGAAGACCGATCATCCGCTGTTTCCGGTCGCCGTCGAAGCGATCAGGAGCGCCGGCAGCGCCTACGAACCCGGCGAGGGGCAGCCGTTCAATACGACGGTGACGCGCGACGGCAAGGCCTATCAGGCCGTGATCACGCCGATTTCGTTTCCGGGCTGGTCGCTGGTGACGGTGGTGCCGGAATCGGAATTTCTCGGACCGGTCCAGATGACGATCCGAAACCTGCTGATCGGCCTTGCGGTCTTGATCGTTTTCGCCGGCCTGTTGTCGGCGTGGCTCGCCCAACGCCTGATCGCCGCGCCCTTGATCAAGGTGGTCAACGAGATCAGGCATGTCGAGCGTTTTGACCTCGACAAGGTGCAGCGGCATCCGTCGCGGCTGACCGAGATCGGAAACCTGTCGGGCGCGATCGGCGACATGGCGCAGGGGCTGGCCGCATTCCGCAAATACATCCCCGCCGACCTGGTCAAGCGGCTGATCAGCGACGGCAACGGCGCGCAGCTTGGCGGCGCGGTGCGGCCGATGAGCGTGATGTTCATCGATCTCGCCGGCTTCACCGGCATGTCGGAGCGGCTCGGCGATCGCATCATCCCGCTG
Organism: Bradyrhizobium sp. 157; assembly: GCF_023073815.1. NCBI lineage: Bacteria > Pseudomonadati > Pseudomonadota > Alphaproteobacteria > Hyphomicrobiales > Nitrobacteraceae > Bradyrhizobium > Bradyrhizobium sp. 157. Next base: position 112,457 of record NZ_JADPKF010000060.1, read on the forward strand.
CTGTCACGCTACTTCGATTGCGTCTCGGCGCAGATTCAGAACCAGAACGGCACCATCGACAAATTCATCGGCGACGCCGTGATGGCGTTCTGGGGCGCACCGTCGCCCAACCCCGATCATGCCGTCGACTGCTGCCGGGCGGCATTGGCGTGCCGGCGCGCGGTGGAAGAGGCAGGCCTCGTCGACGACCACGGCCAGCCGGTCAGGATCCGCATCGGCATCAATTCCGGCGACATGCTGGTCGGCAATATCGGATCGGAAGTGCGGCTGAACTACACTGTGATCGGCGATGCCGTGAATATTGCGAGCCGGCTGGAAAGCACCAACAAGACGTACGGCTCGACGATCATCATCGGCCCCGAAACGCGCCGGCTCGCCGGGAAGAGCATCGTGGTTCGCGAGCTCGACCGGCTCGCGGTCTATGGCCGTGCGGGCGGTTTGCAGATTTATGAATTGCTCGGCATGGCCGCCGATATCGGCGCACCTGCCTGGGTGGCCTCGTACGAGGCCGGGCTTGCCGCCTGGCGTGCGCGGGATTTCTCGGCTGCGATCGGCGCGTTCGAGAAAGTGCTGGAAATCCGCGAGCACGATGCAGCGTCGACGACGATGATCGCGCGCTGCAGACAGCAGCTCGAAAATCCGGCCGGCGAAGATTGGGACGGAACGACGGTGGCGCGGACCAAGTAGTCCGATGCGGCTTTGCCGTCTTGCCTGCGGGGGCGGTTTGGCCATAGATGTGCCGGCGTTGACGCTGCATTGGTCGGCGATCGATAGGGAAGCCGTTCAGCGTTGAAAGTCCTGTTGACCCATACGCCGCAGTCTCGCGCCCAGTACTACGGCGACCGTAGTCTTGCCGGGCTGCAGGCCGCAGCGCAGGTAAAGCTGCATGAAGCAAACGACGCGCTCGACGCGGCTGCCCTGATCGAGGCCGCGCGCGATGTCGACATCATCGTGGCCGACCGGCTCACCGCGGGCCCGGGCGAGATATTTTTGAAGCTGCCAAAGCTGCGCGCTTTCGTTCGCTGCGCCGTCGACATCCGCAACGTCGACGTCGAAGCCGCTTCGGCCGCCGGCGTTCTGGTCACACGGGCTGGACCTGGCTTCATTCAATCGGTTGCCGAGCTCGCGCTCGGCTTCATGGTCGATCTGTCGCGCGGCGTTTCACGCGCGACCGCCGACTACCATGCCGGCCGCAGGCCGGAAGTCATCATGGGCCGGCAACTGGCCGGCAGCCGCCTCGGCATCATCGGCTATGGCAGTATCGGCCGTTACCTGGCTGATATCGCCAAGGTGCTGGGCATGGAGATCATGGTCGCCGATCCCTTTGCGACGGTGAGCGATGCCGCGATCCGGCATGTGCCGCTCGACGAACTGCTTGATGGTTCCGACTACGTCGTCTGCCTCGCGGTCGCCAACGAGCAAACCGAAAATCTGATCGGGCAGGCGGCACTGGCGCGCATGCAGCCGCACGCCTTCTTCATCAACCTGTCGCGCGGCAATCTCGTCGACGAGGCGGGGCTGTCGGCGGCCTTGCGCGAAAACCGCATCGCCGGCGCCGCAATGGATGTCGGCCGCGCGCTGGACCAGATGCCGTCGCCGGAGCTGGCAAGCCTTCCGAACGTCATCGCAACCCCGCATATCGGCGGTCTGACCCCGCCGGCGATCGAAAGCCAGTCGCTGGAGACGGTGCGGCAGGTGGAGGCGATTATAGCCGGCGAGGTGCCGGCCGGCGCGGTGAATGGCGATCATTGGAGGCGCCGTCCTTGACGGGTGCCAGCGTGATGTTGTCAGGATGATCCGCAACAACGCGGCTCGAAATGGTAACGCGGTGATGCATCTTCCCTTCTTCTACGGCTGGCTGATCGTCGTAGTCACGTTCGTCACCATGGCAATCGGCGTCAATGCCCGGACGGCGTTTTCGCTGTTCTTTCCGCCGATCATCGGCGAGTTCGGATGGGATCGCGGCGTCACCGCCGGCGCGTTTTCGTTCGGCTTTGTGGTTTCCGGCGGCGTCAGCCCGCTGATCGGGCGCATGATGGATCGCCTCGGGCCGCGCGCCGTGATGGAGCTCGGCGTTGCGCTGATGGGCGGCGGGCTGTTGCTGGCGCCGCTGACGACGCAGCCCTGGCATCTCTATCTCACCATCGGCGTGCTGGTCGGCGCGGGCAGCGTGTGCCTCGGCTATTCCGGCCAATCGCTGTTTCTGCCGAACTGGTTCATCCGCCGCCGCGGGCTCGCGATGGGGCTCGCCTTTGCAGGCGTCGGCATCGGCTCGGTGACCTTGCTGCCGTGGGTGCAGCACATGATCGAGCAGACCGGCTGGCGCACCGCCTGCACCGCGATGGGTATTCTGGTGCTCGCCGTGCTCGCGCCGATCAACCTTCTGCTGCGAAAACGGCCGGAGGATATCGGGCTATTGCCGGATGGCGACGCAGCGCCGTCGGCGACATCGGCCGCACGTCGCTCGAACATCGTCGATCCCGTCTGGGCCGCAACCGACTGGACGCTGCGCCGCGCGCTGCGTACCGCGCGATTCTGGTGGATCGCGCTCGGTTATTTCGGCGGCCTGTTTGTCTGGTACGCGGTGCAGGTGCACCAGACCAAATACCTGCTCGACATCGGCTTCAGCGCCAACGTCGCAGTATGGGCGCTCGGTGTCGTCAGCCTGCTCGGCATACCGGGCCAGATCTGGCTCGGGCATCTTTCCGATCGGATCGGCCGCGAATGGATCTGGGCGATCAGTTGCGCCGGCTTTGCAATCTGCTTCGCGGCGCTGATCGCCTTGAAGTTCGCGCCGGTACTGCCTTTGGTCTATCTCATGATCTTCACGCAAGGCGCGCTCGGCTATGGGCTGACGTCGATCATGGGCGCGGTGGTGCTGGAAATCTTTCAGGGCAAGCAATACGGCAGCATCTTCGGCACCATCATGCTGGCCGCATTGGCCGGAGGCGCTGCAGGCCCATGGGCGACCGGGCTGCTCTACGATGTTTCAGGCAGCTATACGATCGCCTTTGCGCTCGGCATTGCCGTCAGCATCCTGTCGGCGGTTGCGATCTGGCGGGCGTCGCCGCGCAAGGTGAGGGCGGTCGCGGGACAAATGCACAGGGCGCCATTCAAGCATGACACGGCGTAGCCTTGCTGCGTCATTGGCTCCTCATGGTGAGGAGCGCCAACGGGTCCGCGCGTAGCGCGGCCCGATGACAGGCTCCGCGCGTCTCCGGACGATGCTTCGCATCGCCGCGAGAACCATGAGGCCCCGTCTGTGGCCTCCATCCTTCGAGACGCCCGCTCTGCGGGCTCCTAGGATGAGGAACTCATCGCGGGCGTGGTTCGATATAGAACGTTTTCCGCAGCACTTCTGCGCCGTCCCTCATGACGCGATACGTCGCGGTGTAGCGGCCGGCCGGCCACGCTGCCTCCGTGCGCTTCTTTCCGGCGGTGATGAGAAACTGCGCCTTGTCCCGGTCGAGCGCGGGAAAGTTGTTGGCGGCGACGGAAGCGCCGCCTGGGCCTTGCACCGCGAGGAATTGCTGGTCGCCGGCCTGCAGGCCGATGGCCCTGACATAGGCAACGAGCGCATCCGAACCCGGCGTGACCGGATGCTTGCCGATTTCCCCGGACTCGATCAGCTCCATGGTCGGGGCGACACCGGCAAAGCCGTAATCGATGATTTCGCGGGGCCGGTACTGCGTCTGCTCGGCAAGGGAAGCGGCCCAGATCGACCGGCCGCCGCCGCAGGAATTCTCGGCCGCACCATAGGCGAAGGGATCCACGATCTTTCCGCGATGCCGCACCGTGAAATGAAGGTGAAAGAATTCGGTGTCGCCGGATAGTCCGATCAGGCCGATCGGCTGCCCTGTCGTCACCTGATCGCCGACCTTGATCCGAACGCTGCCTTTGGCCATGTGGCAATATTGCGTGCGCCAGCCGCCCTCATGTTCGATAACCGCGCCGTTGCCGCACTCCTTCCCGGCGATGGCGGCCTTGCCCGCGGTCCTGACCGAGACGTCTTCCATGTCGTTTCGCGTCCCGATGACGCGTCCCGGCGCCGCGGCGAGCACTTCTATTCCCTGTCTTTGTATTTCCAGGTTCGCAATCCTGATGTCGGTGCCGTCGTGACCGTCATAGCTGCGTCCGCCGCAGCGATAGTCGCGGGCCTTGTCCGTGGCATCGTGATCGACGTAGTTCTGAAAGAAGCAGGTCAGGCCCGGCTGGCATTTGACGGGCAGCGCGAGCGAGATGACTTCCTCGGCCCGGGCGTCGAGCGCGGTGGCAAAACACAGCGAAATCAGGACCAGGTATTTCAGGCGCGGCCATCCGAGTGCAGCGAAGCGATGCATAGATTGGCGCGCAGAATGTGTCGAATATCCGGTGTCGCGTTCGCGAGCCTTCGCGCAGGATGGCGATTGCGACGCGTCGCGCGAGGTCGACATTTTCGTCTCATGCCGACGAAATTCCCATCGCCCGCTGCAGGTCGCCGATGGCGCGAAAGAAGCTGTCGGGCGGCGTGGTCTCGGGATCGATCAGGCGGTGCAGGCGAAAGCCGTCCTCCAGCGCCAGCACCAGCGCACCGGCCCATGTCGGATTCAGAATGGTGGTACGGCCGCTATTTCTCGCGGTGGTCTCGATAATGTCGGTGACCAGTTTTCGCCTGGCGCGCAGCCGCTTGGCAAGTTCAGGCCGGCGCCTTTCGGCGCGTGCGACGAACAGGATCATTTCCATGTGCAGCAGGGGAGATCGGCCGAGCGGATCCTGCTGGCTGCGGTCCATGGTCTTCAACGCGTCGATGAAGTCGGCGAGGTTCTTGTGCCGCTCGAGCAGATCGCGGATGCGCCCGATCGATTGCTCAACGTGATCCTCGAGCATGGCGATGATCAGCTCGTCCTTGCTCTTGAAGTTCGAATAAAATGCCCCGCGCGTGAAGCCGGCCGCCGCCGCAATCGCCTCGATGCTGGCGCCGCCAATCCCCTGTTCCTCGAACACGCGCGCCGCCGCCTCGAACAGCTTTTCGCGGGTGTCGTCCCTTGTGGGTCGCGTTCGCACTCTTGACATCTGTCCAGTTTAGGCGAGAATGCAACTCAATACAATAATGTATCGAATTTCGACCGATCGGCCCCGGGGAAACGCGCTGAATGGCGCACAGCCAGCAGAGGTCACCATGAACGAGCATGTTCAGACTGCCAGTAGCGCGCCGTTGTTCAATCCGCTGGACCCCGAATTCATTCGCGATCCCTATCCGCATTACGAGCGGATGCGCACCACCGATCCCGTGCACCTGTCGCCGCTTGGCATGTATGTCGCAAGCCGCCATGCCGAGGTCAGCCTGGTCATGCGCGACAAGCGGTTCGGCAAGGATTATGTCGAGCGCACCGTCCGCCGCTACGGCCCCAAGATCATGGACGAGCCGGTGTTTCGCAGCATGAGCCATTGGATGCTGCAGCAGGATCCGCCGGACCACACCCGCTTGCGTGGCCTGGTGGTGAAGGCCTTTACCGCGCGCAGGGTCGAGGACATGCGCCCGCGCATCCAGCAGGTCGTCGACGAGACGCTCGACCGCATCATCCCGCAGGGGCAGATGGACCTGATCGAGGATTTCGCGTTCCGCCTGCCGGTCACCATCATCTGCGATATGCTCGGGATCCCCGAGGACCATCGCGAGGCGTTTTATACCGGTTCACGCGACGGCGGACGCCTGCTCGATCCGGTGCCGCTGTCGCCGGAGGAGATCAAGCAGGGCAACGCCAGCAACGCGCTGGCGGCGATGTATTTCCAGCAACTGTTCGATCTCAGGCGCAAAAGCCCGGGCGACGACCTGATCACCCAACTGGTGCAGGCCGAGGAGGACGGCAGCAAGCTCACCAACGAAGAACTGACCGCCAACATCATCCTGCTGTTCGGCGCCGGCCACGAGACCACCGTCAACCTGATCGGCAACGGCTTGCTGGCACTGCATCGCAATCCAGACCAGCTCGCGCTGCTCAAGGCCAGGCCCGAACTCATCACCAACGCCATCGAGGAGTTCCTGCGCTACGATTCCTCGGTGCAGTTGACCGGACGGGTGGCGCTCGAGGATATCGACGATCTCGGCGGAAAACGCATTCCAAGGGGCGAGAGCGTGCTGTGCCTGCTCGGCTCGGCCAACCACGACCCGGCGATCTATCCTGATAACCCGGAGCGGCTGGATATCACCCGGCCCAACGTGAAGCCGCTATCGTTCGGCGGCGGCATCCACTTCTGCCTCGGGGCCCAGTTGGCGCGGATCGAGGCCGAGATCGCGATCTCGACCCTGCTTCGGCGGATCCCCGACCTGCGGCTCGATGACGCCGTCAATGCGGAATGGCGGCCCACCTTCGTGCTGCGCGGCCTGAAGCGCCTGCCGGCGAACTGGTAAGGCTCTGGCAACTCCCCTGGCGGCGGTTTTGAGCCCCACATTCAGTGGACAGAACCTGGCGAGGCTTCTGTCAGGGCTCCTGTCAGTATGCCGCTGTGACTTCGCCATACTTCACTCTATATTCCGGGCAGCTCCGGGGCAGGGTCCGGCATGGCGCGCGGCCTGCGCCGGGGCGATTCAAGGGGAGGCACCGTGCAGACGACGCTGCTCGGCCTGGCAATCGCCTTCATCATTGCGCTGATTGCCGCGCTGGTCGGGCCGTATTTTATCGACTGGAACCAGTTTCGGCCGCAATTCGAGGCTGAGGCGAGCCGGATCATCGGCGCGCCCGTCCGCGTCGGCGGCAAGCTCGACGCGCGCCTGCTGCCGGCGCCGTCGCTGCAACTGCACTTGGTCACGGTCGGCGGCGTCAATGATCTCGGCAAGGTTCGCGCCGACAAGCTTGACGTGGAATTCAGCCTGGGCTCGCTGATGCGCGGCGAGGTGCGCGCCACCGAATTGACGATCAACCGTATTTCGCTCGATCTCGGCCTCGATTCGAAAGGACGGATCGACTGGCCGGCGTCGACGGGCGCGTTCAATCTGGGTTCGCTGGCGATCGATCGGCTCAATCTGACCGGCCGCATTGCCCTGCATGACGCGGTCAGCCGCTCTACGCTCGAACTGAACGACATCGCTTTCAGCGGCGACGTGCGTTCGCTGGCTGGTTCGATCCGCGGCGACGGCAATTTCATGCTGTCGGGCACGCGCTATCCGTTTCGCGTCTCGTCAGGGCAGGGTCCTGACGGCAACGGTACCCGCGTTCATCTCAATATCGATCCGGGCCAGCGCGCGCTCGCAGCCGATCTCGACGGTGTCTTGAGCTTCGATGCCCGCGCGCCGCGCTTCGAAGGTGCAGTAACCCTGGCGGCTCCCGCTCAAAAGGCCAAAGGCGATGAACCGCCGTGGCGCATCGCTGCCAAGGTCAAGGCCGATTATTCGGCTGCCCGGCTCGAACAGGTCGAAGTGACCTATGGCGCCGAAGAGCGCGCCCTGAAACTTGCAGGCAGCGGCGACATCCGTTTCGGTGCGACGCCGCTGTTGCGCGCGGCGCTGTCGGCACGTCAGCTCGATGCCGACAGGTTCGTTGCCAAGGAAAATGGCAAAGACAATTCGACTGAGCCGGCACGTGCGCTGCCGACGCTGCAGTCGCTCAGCTCCGTCATTCCGCATCTGCCGATCCCGGCGCAAATCGAACTCGCCTCCGAGCAGGTCATCCTCGGCGGGCGCCCATTGCAGGACATCGCTGCCGAGCTCGAAGGCGATGCCAAATCCTGGCGCGTCCACCGGCTGGAGTTCCGGGCGCCCGGCGCGACCAGGGTTTCGCTCAGCGAGGCAGGCGCGAAGAGCGCTGCACCGGAGCGCTTCAAGGCCGCGCTCAGCGTCGAATCCTCCGATCCCGACGCGCTCTTGACCTGGCTGCAGGGCCGCGGCGACATCGCTTATCGCAGCCAGAAGCCGCTTCGCCTGCGCGGCGACATCACCGTGGCGCCCGAAGGCTTTGCCATCGACACCATGAAGGCCGATATCGATGGCGGCACCGTGGAGGGGCGGGTGGCGGTGTCGCGCCGGCAGGCCGATCGCGGCTCCCGGATCGATGCCGAACTGAAAGCGGCGCGTCTTGATCTGGACGCCGCCACGGCCTTTGCCCGGTCGCTGATGGGGCCGCAAGGCGAGTGGCCGGACGAGGGAAAGCTTTCGCTCGATATCGGCCGCGCCACTTCCGCCGGCCAGGAGCTATCTCCGCTGCTCGCCAGGCTGGCTTACTCGCCGGCGAAAATATCGCTCGAGCAGTTGAAGGTCGGCGAGCTTGAAAACGTGACGCTGGATGGCGCGGGCAATTTCGACCGCCTCAACGCGACCGGATGGTTCGCGCTCAATTCGAGCGCCGCCTCGCTCGGCCGGCTGACCAGCCTGATCGTTCCCTTTTCACCGCCGCTGGCCGCGCGGCTCAATGCGATGGGGACGAGCCCGGGTCCAGCGCGCCTGAAGCTGGCGGTCGACCTCACCCAAAATGCCGGGCCGTCCGATCGCGTCCAGGCACGCGCCACCGCCGAACTCGACTCGCCGCTGCTCAAGGGCACCACCACGATTACCGCCAGACCTGCCGTCGCGGCGATCCAGGGCATCGATCTGGCCGCGCTCCAGCGCAGCGAAGTCTGGATCGATTCGAAATTGTCGTCGGAGCAAGGTCGCACCTTGCTGGCGTTGCTCGGCTTCGATCGCGCCATCACGGCGGGCGATGGCCCCGCGCAATTCGAGAGCACCGCGACGGGTGCGTGGGGTGCGCCGTTGCGGCTCAAGGCAAAGATCTCGGGAACGGGACTCGATGCCGAAGCAGAAGGCTCCGCCGAACCATGGGCGCCGGAGGCAAGGGCAGTTCTCGGACTGAAAGTTCGCAGCGCCGATTTCGGACCGCTGCTCGATCTCAAACCGGCGGATACGCTGGCGCAGAACATCGGCCTGTCGTCGCGCGTGCAACTCACCGGCAACCGGCTGACCTTCGATGATCTCGACAGCAGCATCGGCGGCTCGCGCCTGCGCGGCCGCGTCGCGGTGACGCTCGGCGAGGAAAAGGAGATCGAGGGCGAAATCGGCGCTGAGCAACTCGCGTTGGCGCCGACCTTTGTCCTGGCGCTCGGCGCGGCCGGACACGATGCCGCCGAGCCGCTCGGCCCCGGGCTGGCGAAAGGCTGGCGCGGCAGGATCGCGTTTCAGGCGTTGCGTGGCCTGCTCCCGGGCGGAAGCGAATTGCAGCCGGTGAGCGGGGTGGTCAAGAGCGACGGCCAGTCGCTGACCTTCGATACCATCAAAGCCAGGATCGGCGGCGGCGATGTCACGGCCACGATCGATGCAAGGCCGGGCGCGCACGGAATTGCCTTGAACGCGAGCGTCCAGCTTTCCGGTGTCGAGGGCACGGCGCTGCGCTATCGCAATCTCGCGATGCCTGCCGGCCGCGCGTCGATGCAGATGACGCTGACGACCCAGGGCCGCAGCGCCTCGGCGCTGGCGGGCGCGCTGTCCGGCAGCGGAACGCTGACGCTGGAGGCGGCCAGAATCTCGGGACTCGATCCGCGCGCTTTCGAAGTGGCGGTCCGCGCCAATGACAGCGGCCAGGCAAAGGACGACGTTCGATTGAAGCAGATCGTCGAATCCGCCTTGCCGGCCGGCGCGCTTGCGGTGCCTTCGGCACAAATCCCGTTCACCATCAGGGACGGCCGGCTTCGCGTCGGCGCGACGGCGCTGGACGGCAATGGCGTGCGGGCCACCGTCTCCGGCGGATATGATATCGCCGCCGATCAGGCCGATATCCGCGCCGCCCTTTCGCTGACGATGACGACCGGGCGTCCGGAAATTCAACTGCTCGCCGTGGGCACGCCCGATGCGCTGAGCCGCAGCGTCGACGTTGCCCCGTTGTCTTCGTGGCTGGCGGTGCGCGCGATCGACCACGAAACGCGAAGGCTCGATGCCATCGAGCGCGGCGAGCCGCCGCCGCCGGCGCCGCCGCCAATCGTGCTGCCCACGGAGGGCCAGTTGCCGATTCCGGAGGCGGTGCCGAGCGCCCCGGTCGCGCCCAAGGGTCGCGACCCACGGCGACCTCCGGCGAAGAAGACGACGGCGCCGCGTCCGCCCGTCGTCAACGCGCCGCCGGCGCCTGTCGCAGGCCAGCCGCAGGTTGCACCGCTGCCGCCGCCGATCGATGTCAGGCCCGCGCCCGGCGCCGCCAGGCCGAAGCCGCGTCCGCCGCTTGCGCTGACACCGCAGTTCGCCAATCCGCCGCCGGGCTCGAACTAGCCAAGCGCAATCTGCCGGCCGATTGCAATCGCCTTCAGAAACGCCTCATCGTGGCTGACTACGATCAGCGCGCCGTCGAATCCTTTCAGCGCATGTTCCAGCTCCTCGATCGAGGCGAGATCGAGATGGTTGGTTGGCTCGTCCAGCAGCAGGAGCAGAGGCGGCTGCGGTCGCGCGAATACGCAGGCCAAACCCGCGCGCAGCCGCTCGCCGCCGCTCAGCGTCGCCGCGATCTGCAGCGCCGCCTTGTTACGGAACGCAAACCGCGCCAGGGCGGCGTGCGCTGCGTTGGCCGAGAGTTCCGGATTGAGGCGCCGCAGATTGTCGAGAATGCTCGCTTCGGCATCGAGCAGGCCGACATGCTGATCGAGCACGGCAATACGATCGGTGAAAAGGCCGATGTCGCCGCTCGCAGGTTTCAGCTCACCGGTGAGCAGGCGGAACAAGGTGGTCTTGCCAGAACCGTTAGTGCCGCGGATGGCGATCCGCTCGGGTCCGCGAACCCCAAACGACAACGGTCCGAACAGATGACGCTCCCCAAAAGCCATCACCACGTCCTTGAAGGCGACGAGTTCGCGGCCGCCGGGCAGATGGGTGCGGGGTAGATCAATCGAAAGCGGCGTCAGAATCTCGACGTGCGCCTTGGCCAGTTCCAGCGCCTCGGTGCGCTCGCCGAGCAGGCGGCTGGCGAGCCCGCTTTCACGCCCGGCGCTGTTCTCGGCGCGCTCTTTCTCGCGGTCCATGAACATCTTGTCCTCGATGCCCTTGGCGCGCCAGGCGCGGCCGGCCTTGTCGCGGCGCGCTTTCTTTTCCAGCGCCTTCTGCACTGCGCGTTCGGTATTGCGCAGGGCGTCCGAGGCGCGGTCGAGCTCATCGGTGGCTCGGGCCCGCGCCGCCTCACGCGCCTTGGCAAATTCCGGCCACGCGCCGCCGAACAGGGTGACGCCGACCGGTGTCAGTTCGATGATGCGGTCAACGCGTTCGATCAGCGTGCGGTCATGGCTGGCGACGAGGACGCCGCCCCGCCAGCGCTCGAACATCTGCGCCACGACCTGCCTTCCGTCAGCATCGAGATTGTTGGTCGGCTCGTCCAATAGCAGCACATCCGGTGCCTCGATCAAAAGGCGCGCCAGCGCCACCCGCGTTCGCTCGCCACCGCTCAAGGAGACGATCGGGCGATCCAGCGGCAGCGACGGCAGTCCAGCTTCGACCAGCGCCGCCTGTATTCGCGCTTCCAGCGTCCAATCCGCCTCGGTCGCGTCATCGAGGGATCCTTCGCCGCGTTCGAGCCGGCGCAGGCGGGCGAGACCGGTTGTGACGCCGAGCGCCTCGCCGGCCGTCAGCCGTTCATCGGTCAGTTGCGCGAGCATGCCAATCGAGCCGATGCGTTGCAGCGATCCGCCAGCAGGTTCGATCTCGCCCGCAATCAGGCGCAGCAATGAGGATTTGCCGCAGCCGTTGCGGCCGACAAGGCCGGTGCGCTCGCGCCCTATGGCGAGCGTCAATCCGTCGAACAGCGGGCGTCCGTCAGGCGTGGCAAGGCAAATGGAATCCAGAACGAGAAAGGCAGGCATAGAGAGCTTCCGAAAATGGACTGAGGTCGCGAGGCGCGGTCAGCGTTGCGATGTCCATTTCTCTCTCCAGGGTTTCTCGGCGGACTTTGTCAGCCGATCGTCGTCGGTTCCGCCCGCCGCTTTTTGCAGGGAACTGCAACGACGGTCAAGATACCCATTGCCGTCATTCGTCTGCAAGGCGCGCTTCCCGCGCGATCCGCGGGAATACTTCACGCCCGGCGGGGTCTCTACCTCCGGCTGGACCGTGGATTCGCTCACGCAGGAAAACCGGAGGTTCGCATGATGGAGTCGGCTATCAAGTTTGCAATGCTGGCCATGTTTTCGATGGCTCTGATCGCTTCGCCGCCATCCCTTCCGGCCTTTGCCGCGGGAGGCGGCAGCGATCCACCTTCGGCGAACCCGCCGCCGCCGGACACCCGGTCTGCCCCCAAGTCCACTTCCAAAACCAAGAAGAAGACCACCAAACAGTCGAGCGTCGACGATGATGCATTCCGGAAGGGGTACCGTGCCGCACATGCGACGATCTACGAGCGCAACGACTTTGCTGGGGCCATCGAGCAGCTAAAGGCGCTCGGCCGTGACGACAACGCTGATGTCGCCAATCTGATCGGCTATTCCTATCGCAAGCTTGGCGACTACAGGCTGTCGCAGGTTTGGTACGAGCGCGCGTTGAAGGCGAATCCGAACCACGTGCTGACCTGGCAGTATTACGGCCTGTGGCAGGTCGAGCAGGGCAACCGCGACCAGGCATCATATCATCTTACGCGGATCGCGGCGATTTGCGGCACGGCTTGTGAGGAGTATCGATCGCTGGCCGCGGCGCTCGAAAAGCCGCCCGGCACCGGACTCGTTTATTGAGCTTATGAGGTAACAGGGCGGGTGCGTTGCGACGCGCTCGCCTGATCGAGGCTTACGCCTGCGGCCGCGGCGCGTCCGGCGCGGCGGCCGGCTTGGCGCGGGTGCGGAAATAGTCGAGCACGAAGAGACGGATCGCCGAGGACAGGTTGCCCTGCTGGCGATTGCTGTCGATCTCGCCGACCAGTTCGGACAGCGTCATGTTCCGCAGGCCCGAGATTTCCTTCATCCCGTTCCAGAAAGCTTCTTCGAGGCTGACGCTGGTCTTGTGACCGGCAACGACGATCGAGCGTTTGACGACGGGCGACTTCATGATGCGTCTCCGTCCTCGAGCTTGTGCTGGTCCAGAAGATCGCCGGCGCGATCCTTGCGACGTTCATCGAGCGCGCGTTCGGCCTTGGTCCGGCCAAACCGTGCGCGGTTGGCATCGGCTTGCTTTGCCGATTGTTCCCGTTCGGTACGCTTCTTGAATCGCTTCAGATTGATCACGTCTCCCATGCTCGCCTCCATCATCCGGCGACTCGAAGACATGATGATTCATGGGGCGGAAAAACGTCGCGTCGTGCGCAAGCAAATTGGATGGTCATTCGGAATCCCCGTCTGCCGGCTCTGATAGCATCAAAAATACATTTCGCCCTGCGAAAATCGAATAATTCCTGCTCCTACCATGCGTCAACACAACGGCGATAGATGATCCACCTCATTCTTCAGGTATCATCGATAATTTATATCTCTCATCCGTAGTTTCCCGGGGGCGATGCGGCGATCAGCCCGGGTGTGTCATTTTGTCCGGCTGCACCAGACGTTCGAATTCGGCGGCGTCCACAAACCCGAGGCGCACAGCCTCTTCCTTCAACGTTGTCCCGCGCGCGTGTGCCGATTTGGCGACCTTCGCCGCGTTGTCGTATCCGATCTTGGGAGCCAGTGCAGTGACCAGCATCAGCGAGCGCTCCATCAATTCGCGGATTCGCTTTTCGTCCGCGCGGATGCCCACCACGCAATGTTCGGTGAACGAGCGCGCCGCGTGCGACAGCAGTTGAATGGAATGCATCATACAATATGCCAATATGGGTTTGTAAACATTCAATTCGAAATGTCCCTGGCTGCCGGCGACGGTGACGGCGGTCTGGTTGCCGAACACCTGACAGCAGACCATGGTCATCGCTTCGCACTGGGTCGGGTTGACCTTGCCGGGCATGATCGACGAGCCCGGTTCGTTTTCCGGCAGGATCAATTCTCCGAGACCGGAACGCGGGCCCGAACCCAACAGGCGAATGTCATTGGCGATCTTGAACAGGCCGGTCGCCACCGAATTGATCGCGCCATGCACCAGCACATAAGCGTCGTTGGAAGCCAGCGCCTCGAACTTGTTGGGTGCGCTGGTGAAGGGCAGTTTTGTAATCTTCGCGACATGCGCGGCGAACAGCTTGGCAAATTTCGGCTTCGAGTTGAGACCGGTTCCGACCGCGGTGCCGCCTTGCGCCAGCGGGAACAGTTCCTTCACCGCGGTTTGCAGCCGCGCGATCCCGCTCTCGACCTGCGCGGCATAGCCCGAAAACTCCTGCCCCAGCGTCAAGGGCGTTGCGTCCTGGGTGTGGGTTCTCCCGATCTTGACGATCCTAGCGAACGCCTTTTCCTTCTTGCGTAATTCGCGACGCAACTCGTCGAGCGCCGGAATCAGGTCGGCGACGATGCGTCCGGCAGCAGCGATATGCATCGCCGTCGGAAATGAATCGTTCGACGACTGACTCATATTGACGTGGTCGTTAGGATGGATCGGGTTTTTGGCGCCGAGCTCGCCGCCCAGCATTTGGTTGGCGCGATTGGCGATCACCTCGTTGAGGTTCATGTTGGTTTGGGTGCCTGAGCCGGTCTGCCAGACGACGAGGGGAAAGTGATCGTCGAGCTTGCCTTCGATCACCTCGCGTGCGGCGCGGATGATGGCGCCGGCTCTGCGTGCATCGAGCAGTCCGAGCTCCCGGTTGGTTTGGGCGGCGGCGAGCTTGACGATACCAAGCGCATGCACGATCGCGATCGGCATGCGGTCCTGGCCGATCTTGAAATTCTGTCGCGAGCGCTCGGTTTGCGCGCCCCAGTAGCAGTCGGCGGGAACGTCGATCGGACCGAAGCTATCGGTCTCGCTGCGGGTAGATTTGTTTCCGGATGTTTTTGCTTGAGCCATACGTAATGTCCGTTGCGCCATGAAGGGGCGGAACGCGTACACTACAGCGTCGTGGATTTTCTCGCGCTTAGATTATTTCTTGCGGAAACGATCCAGTCGCACCACTTCCGCGCCTTCGCTCGTCTTCGCCGGCTCGTCCTTGATTTCCGCAGCGGGCTCCGGCGCGGTGACGGGCAGGGCGGACGGCGCGGAAACTGCCGGCAGCTTCGCCGCCGGCGCCTCTGCCGCCGTTTCCGACGGCTCGAATTGCAGGCCGAACTGTACCGACGGATCGAGGAAGCTCTTGATCGCCGCGAACGGCACCACCAGACGCTCGGGGATACCGCCGAACGACAGGCCGACCTCGAAACGATCCTCCGTCACCACCAGATCCCAGAACTGATGCTGCAGAATGATCGTCATCTCTTCCGGATATTGCGCCAACAGCCGCGGCGACAGCTTCACGCCGTCGGCGGTGGACAGGAAGGTAATGAAGAAATGATGCTCGCCGGGTAGGCCGTGTTCGGCCGCGTCAGCCAGCACACGGCGCAACACTCCGCGCAGCGCGTCGCGCGCCAGCACGTCATAACGGATGTGATCGGTCGCCATGGTCGTCCTGTCAGGTTTTATGGCCGCCGGTCTCCCGACTCGCCCCTTTGCCCCCATGCTACCCCGGCGGGAGCCGCAGGTCAGCAGGCGCGACGGATCGAATTTGCACCAACGGCTCCGTCGGCCGGAAATGAAAAGAATTAAGTGGAGGCTTCTGTTGCCAGGTGCCTCCGAACCCCGCCTAGCGGAGCTTAACCCGCTAGGACTTTAGATCGGTCTTTCAAACTGCGTTACGCAGCCTGAGCAACCGGAGCATAGTTGTCGTTTGCAACTATTGCATAGCCCGATAACGGCGGAACAATACCGGGAAAAAACTCGTCCTTTACGCCCTCGTCGATCCTGGTTCGCCCCCGCCGAAACCCACCACGGCAGGGGTGGGCTTGGGTGGAGGCGCCGGGTACTGCCCCCGGGTCCGAATGGTTTATTGCGACGGTCATTTATTTCCATAGCCGGCGAACCGGCACTCCCAATATAGGGTGCAGGTTCGGAGAAAAACAGGGCCAAAGGCGCCGAACGGGAGGGGAACATGACACCTCACTTTCGGTTTGCTGTCGCCCAGTTGCGGTTTCGCCACGGATTCGACGATTTCAAAATGCGCCGTTCACACCCCTTGCATAAATTATGCGCAGTTCGCCGCCATCCCAGCGTTCGCCCCGGGGCCCTAACGTGTGGTTCGTAACGTGACTAGCAATTCGCTCGCGTGTGCTGCAGCGCGCCAGCCGCAAAAGTTGCGATCTGCCCTTTACAGGGTCTGAAGGCGGCTTTGGCCGCTCCGTTTACCGTCGGCGCTGCAGTGTTTTGGGTTTTGCTGGCGTTGTCTGAGGAAAGTCGCTAGGCAGTTTGCGGGACAAGTATCCAGGTTATCCAAGCAAACGGGCGAGAAGCCTGTCTTGGGGAGGAGAGATATCCATGAATGCTACGCCGGGCCATGCGCCGGTCAAATCCATCATGCCGAAATGGGTTCGCAACCCGCAGGAGTTTGTCGGCGGAATTGCCTTGATGGCGATTGCCGTGTTCGCCCTCTGGGCGTCGAGCGACCTGCAGGGCATGCGCGGATTTTCGTTCGGCGCCGGCACCGCGCCGCGGATGTTCGGATTTTTGCTGCTGGGACTAGGCGCCCTCATCACCGTCGTCGGCGTTGTCACCGAAGGTCCCCACCTTGCGAAATATCATTGGCGGGGACCGTTTTTCGTGACGATCGCGATTTTGACGTTTGCCTTCACGATCCGGCCCATGGGAATGATCTTTGCCGCCATGGCCGCCTTCTTGATCGCGGCATGCGGGTCACCGGAAACCCGGTGGAAGGAGACGCTGATCGTTGCCGTCTGCCTGACGGCGTTTTGCGCCCTGTTGTTTCCATATGCGCTCGGCCTGCCTTTGCAGCTCCTGCCGACTTTCATGATCCGGTGAGGGTGCGATGGGAGATATTTTCTCAAATCTTGGACTCGGCTTCGGCGTCGTTTTCCAGTTCGTGCAGTGGACACCCGCCTTCCTTGGCGGAATTTCCATTCCGATCCCGGTCAATATTCTGCTGTGCCTGATCGGCGCACTTGTCGGTACGCTGGTTGGCGTGCTGCCCGGCATTGGCACCATCGCTACGGTGGCCATGCTGCTGCCGATCACCTTTGGCCTGCCCCCGGTAGGCGCACTGATCATGCTGGCAGGCATCTATTACGGTGCGCAATATGGCGGCTCGACCACGTCGATCCTGGTCAATATTCCAGGTGAGGCCGGCTCGGTGGTCACTGCGCTTGACGGCTTCCAGATGGCGAAGAAAGGTCGCGCCGGCCCGGCGCTCGCGATCGCCGCGATTGGATCGTTCTTCGCCGGCTGTGTCGCAACCGTGCTGATTGCCCTTCTAGGTGCGCCGCTCACCAGGGTGGCGCTGGCGTTCGGACCTGCCGAATACTTCTCGCTGATGGTGCTCGGCTTGATTTTCGCGGTTGTGCTCGCGAAAGGCTCGGTGCTGAAGGCGATCGCGATGATCGTGCTCGGCCTGCTGCTTTCGATGGTCGGGTCCGACATCGAGACCGGCGCGTCTCGCATGGCCTTCAACATTCCCGAACTGGCTGACGGTCTTGGTTTTGCTACGCTGGCGATGGGATTGTTCGGCTTTGCAGAGATCATTCGCAATCTCGATGCCGGCGGCGAAACCGATCGCAAGCTGGTCCAGGAGAAGGTGTCGGGACTGATGCCGACGCGAAGGGATCTCAAGGAGACGGCCCCCGCGATCCTGCGCGGCACCGTGCTCGGATCGATTCTCGGCATTCTGCCGGGCGGCGGCGCCGTGATCGCATCATTCGCGGCATACACGCTGGAGAAGAAAGTCGCGAAAGATCCGTCGAAGTTTGGTCATGGCGAAATCCGCGGCGTCGCAGCACCCGAGAGTGCCAACAATGCTGCAGCCCAGACTTCGTTCATTCCATTGCTGACGCTTGGTATTCCGCCCAACGCGGTGATGGCGCTGATGGTCGGCGCGATGACGATTCACGGCATCGTGCCCGGTCCCCAGGTGATGCAGAAACAACCGGACCTGGTGTGGGGCATGATTGCCTCGATGTGGGTCGGCAACCTGATGCTGCTGATCATCAACCTGCCGCTGGTCGGGATATGGGTGCGGCTGTTGCGCGTGCCATACCGGTTGATGTTCCCTTCGATCGTGGTTTTCTGCTGTATCGGCATCTACTCCGTGAACAACGCGCCAACCGACGTCATGATCGCTGGTGCGTTCGGTTTGGTCGGCTACTGGCTGATCAAGCACGATTTCGAGCCGGCGCCGTTGCTGCTTGGGATGGTGCTCGGGCCGCTGATGGAAGAAAACCTGCGCCGCGCACTCCTGATCTCGCGCGGTGATTGGTCGGTCTTCCTGACGCGTCCATTGTCGGCGGTGCTGATGGCGATTGCCGCGGCGTTGCTCATCCTTGCGGTGCTGCCGTCGCTACGCAAGAAGCGCGATGAGGTGTTTGTGGAATCGGAGAACTGACCTGCGTCGGTGCGCCGCAGCCCGAAGCTGGTCGGCTTCGGGCTAATTTTCTATGCCACGGAAAATGCCGGCGGGCATGTTCGGCATTGCAACGATTTCGGGAGGAGATCAAAATGAATTGGTATGGTCGCTCGCTTGCGAGCGCTTGCTTGGCCGCGCTTGCCGGACTGGGGTTTCTCTCTGCACAGGCGCAGGCTCAAGCCTATCCAACGCGCAGCATCACCATGATCGTGCCGTTCGCGGCGGGAGGACCGACAGATGTCATCGCGCGCATCGTCACCGGCCATATGGCGCAGACGCTCGGTCAATCCATCATCATCGAGAACGTCGTCGGCGCCGGCGGCACCACCGCCACCACGCGCGCCTCGAAGGCTGCCAATGACGGCTATACGTTGATCACCGGGCATATGGGGACGCATGCGGCTTCCGTGTCGCTTTATCCCAAGCTGGCCTACCATCCGGAAAAGGATTTCGAGCCGGTCGGCCTGCTGGCCGGCACACCGATCCTGATCCTGGCGCGGAAGGATTTCCCACCGAAGGATCTCAAGGAATTCATCACCTATGTGAAGGCAAATGAATCCAAGGTCAACGCGGCGCACGCCGGCGTCGGTTCGGTCTCGAATGTGTCGTGCGAATTGTTGAACTCGATCCTGGAAGTCAAGCCGATCGGCGTTCCCTTCAACGGCACCGGCCCTGCGATGAACGCGCTGGTGGGCGGGCAGGTCGATTACATGTGCGACCAGATCGTCAACGCTGTGCCGCAGATCAATGGCGGCACCATCAAGGCCTATGCGGTCGCGACCCCCGAGCGCAATCCGTCCCTGCCCAACGTTCCGACCACCACGGAAGCGGGCTTGCCGGCATTCCAGGCCCAGGCATGGAACGCGATCTTCGCGCCAAAGGGAACGCCGCCTGCCGTCATCGCCAAATTGAACGAAGCGGTGGTCAAAGCGCTGGATGATGAGGGCGTGCGCAAGCGCCTGCTCGAACTCGGCAGCGTGATCCCCCCTGCCGCCGATCGCACCCCTGCTGCGCTGGGGGCGCTGGTGAAGAATGAGATCACCAAATGGACGGCGGTGGTTAAGCCGCTCAATTAACATAGGGTTTACAAGCGAAGTGCCGGGCGGTCCGCGCAAAGAAAACGCTACCCGAACAAGACCGTGCGAGGGGCGGGACCCAGGTTCCGCCCCTTGTCGTTTGTGCGGGGGATGATCATTTTTCCGGGTATAATCGGTGTGCGCAGCCGAATCGGCGTGTCGATCGGCTGTCCCGGCCGCTAAATTCGCCGTCCGAAAAGGCCTGAAGCACCAGCCATGAACCAGTACCACGACCTGCTCGAACGGATCCTCTCAGACGGCGCGGAAAAGCATGACCGCACCGGCACCGGCACGCTGTCGATCTTCGGTCACCAGATGCGCTTCAACCTGTCGGCCGGTTTTCCGATGCTGACCACCAAGCGGCTGCCGCTGAAGGCGATCGTGCACGAATTGCTCTGGTTCCTGGCCGGCGACACCAATATCAAGTATCTCAAGGACCACGGCGTTTCGATCTGGGATGAATGGGCCGACGCTAACGGCGATCTCGGCCCGGTCTACGGGTCGCAATGGCGCTCGTGGCCAGCGCCGGACGGGCGCAGCATCGACCAGATTTCCAACGTCATCGACATGATCAGGCGTAACCCGGATTCACGGCGGCTGATCGTGACCGCCTGGAATCCGGCCGACGTCGACAAGATGGCGCTGCCGCCCTGTCACTGCCTGTTTCAGTTCTATGTCGCGAACGGCAAGCTCTCCTGCCAGCTCTATCAGCGCTCGGCCGACGTGTTCCTCGGCGTGCCCTTCAACATCGCGTCCTATTCATTGCTGACGATGATGGTGGCGCAGGTGACCGGACTAAAGCCCGGTGACTTCGTGCACTCGCTGGGTGACGCGCATCTCTACTCCAACCACCTCGAGCAGGCGCGGCTGCAACTGACGCGGCCGACGCGGCCGTTGCCGGTCATGAAGATCAATCCTGACGTGAAGGATATCTTCGCGTTCCGCTACGAGGATTTCGCGCTCGAAGGCTACGATCCGCACCCGCACATCAAGGCCGAAGTCGCTGTATGACCAGCGGTGTGAGCATCTGATGTCGCTGACGATCCGCCGCGCGCGCCCGGGCGAAGCGGGACTTGTCCTGTCCTTCGTTCGCGAACTCGCCGAATACGAAAAGCTGCTGCACGAAGTGGAAGCGACCGAAGCCGCTATCGATGCGGCGCTGTTCGGCGCCAATCCGCGCCTGTTCTGCGAGATTGCCGAGTGGGACGGAGAGCCGGCCGGCTTCGCTGTCTGGTTCGTGAATTTTTCAACTTTCAGCGGTCGCTCCGGCATCTATCTGGAAGATCTGTTCGTCCGCCCGGCGCTGCGCGGTAAGGGGATCGGCAAGGCGCTGCTGGTGCATCTCGCGAGGGAATGCGTGGCGAACGGCTGGTCGCGCTTACAGTGGGCGGTGCTCGACTGGAATACGCCGTCGATTGAATTCTATAAGTCGCTCGGTGCGGTCTTGATGGACGAGTGGACGGTGTGCCGGGTCGGCGGTCCGGCGCTTAAGGCGCTGGCGCAGGGGACGCGGTAATGGAAATCGTGCTCATCGTTGCGGTCGCCGAGAACGGCGTGATCGGAGCCGGGGGCGCCATTCCGTGGCGGCTGAAATCGGACATGGCGCGCTTCAAGGCGCTGACCTCGGGCAAACCTGTCGTCATGGGCCGCAAGACCTTCGTCTCGATCGGCCGGCCGCTTCCCGGACGGACAAATATCGTCCTCACCCGCGACGCCGGCTTTCGCGCCGATGGCGTGGTGGTTACCCATTCGTTCAGCAACGCGAAGGCGATCGCCACCGGCGATGCACTGCGACGTTTCGCCACTGAGATCGCCGTGATCGGCGGCGCGGAAATCTACGCGCAGTGGATGGACAGCGGCGATCGCCTGGAGATTACCGAGGTGCATGCCCGGCCCGATGGCGATACGCGTTTCCCGGCAGTCGATGCAACCGCATGGGAAGAGGTGGCGCGCGTGCGGAATCCGGCCGGTCCGGACGATAGCGCCGATTTCTCCTATGTGACATTTCGTCGGCGCCAACAAGATTAACCTCGCTAACCAATGTTTACATTGACAATTATGGCGTCAGGCATAGCTGCTTCGTGCAGGAAGCTTGCGTTGTAAGAGACCTAGCGGTCCCCTATAAAGCCGGGCGGATATGCGAGGCTTAGGCATCCTGCCGAACAGGCGGGCCCGTTCCCCCGCAGAGGAGAGTTCACATGCCGTGGAAGAATCAAGGTGGGGGCCCGTGGGGGCAGGGTCCGAAGGGGCCATGGGGCGGCGGTCCGCAGTCTACCGGGCCGAGGCCACCTGATCTGGAAGACCTTCTGCGGCGCGGCCAGGACAAGCTGCAGCAGCTTCTGCCGGGCGGCCATTTCAGCGGCATGGGTATCGCGCTGGTGCTGGCCGGCGCCCTGGTGATCTGGGGCCTGTCCGGATTCTTCCGCGTGCAGTCGGAAGAGCTCGGCGTCGTGCTGCGCTTCGGCAAGCATGTACGCACCGTCGAGCCCGGGCTGAACTATCATCTGCCCTATCCGATCGAAACCGTGCTGCTGCCGAAGGCGTTGCGCGTCTCCACGATCTCGATCGGCATGAGCCTGATCGACGATCCGGCGCGGCGCGGCCGCACCATGCGCGACGTGCCGGAAGAAAGCCTGATGCTGACCGGCGACGAAAACATCGTCGACGTCGATTTCACGGTGCTGTGGCGGATCAAGCCCAACGGCGTCGGCAATTTCCTCTTCAACATCCAGAATCCCGAAGGCACCGTGAAGGCGGTGGCCGAAAGCGCGATGCGCGAGGTGATTGGCCGGTCTCTGATTCAGCCGATCCTCACCGGCGCCCGGACTACGAACGAGCAGGCCGTGCAGGAACTGATGCAGCGGACGCTCGACAGCTACGGCTCCGGGGTCCAGATCACGCAGGTGCAAATGCAGAAGGTCGACCCGCCGGCGCAGGTCATCGATTCGTTCCGCGACGTGCAGGCCGCGCGCGCCGACTTCGAGCGTCTGCAGAACGAGGCGCAGACCTATGCCAACCGCGTCATTCCGGACGCGCGCGGACGCGCTGCGCAGATCCTGCAGGTCGCTGAAGGCTACAAGGAACAGGCGGTTGCCGAGGCCGTGGGCCAGAGCGCACGCTTCACGAAGGTGTACGAGGAATACAATAAGGCCAAGGACGTGACGCGGCAGCGAATTTATCTGGAGACGATGGAGCGGATTCTCGGCGGCTCCGAGAAGCTGGTCTATGACGGTGGCAACTCGGCACAGAGCATCGTGCCCTATCTGCCGCTAAGTGAATTGACGCCGCGCCGTCCGCCGCCGACGGCTGGTCAGCAGCAGCAGCAGGGAGGCTCGCGATGAGGTCCCCTGTTACAGGCATTGTCAGCCTGATCCTGCTGTTCGCCCTGGTGATCGTGGGCTACAGCTCGATCTTCACGGTGTCGCAGACCGAACAGGCGCTCGTGGTCCGGCTCGGCCGGCCGGTCGACGTCGTGTCCGAGCCGGGCCTGAACTTCAAGGCGCCGTTCATCGACACCGTCATCAGCATCGACAAGCGCATCCTCGATCTGGAAAATCCATCCCAGGAAGTCATCGCTTCGGACCAGAAGCGGCTCGTGGTCGACGCCTTCGCCCGCTATCGGATCAAGAACCCGCTGCGCTTCTATCAGAGCATCGGCTCGATCCAGGCCGCCAACATCCAGCTCACCACGCTGTTGAACGCGGCACTGCGCCGCGTGCTGGGCGAGGTCAACTTCATCAACGTGGTGCGCGACGAACGCGACAGCCTGATGCAGCGCATCCGCGAGCAACTCGACCGGGAAGCCGATCAGTACGGCATCCAGTTGGTTGACGTGCGTATCCGCCGTGCCGATCTGCCGGAGGCCAACAGCCAGGCGGTCTATCAGCGCATGCAGACCGAGCGGCAGCGCGAGGCGGCAGAGTTCCGCGCCCAAGGCGGCCAGAAGGCGCAGGAGATCCGCTCGAGGGCCGACCGCGAAGCAACCGTCATCATTGCGGAGGCCAACTCGACCGCCGAGCAGACGCGCGGCGCGGGTGACGCCGAGCGCAACCGGCTGTTCGCCGAGGCCTATGGCCGGGATCCGGATTTCTTCGCCTTCTATCGTTCGATGTCGGCCTACGAGACCGGGCTCCGCTCCAACGACACCCGTTTCCTGCTGCGGCCCGATTCCGAGTTCTTCCGCTTCTTCGCCAATCCGTCGGGGCATCCGCCGGCGGCCGCCGCGGCCGCCGCCGCGGCACCGAAGCCTTAAAGGGCCGGCCCGCACAACACGCAGGTTACGGCGAAGCGGGGGGCCGCTTCGCCGGCACAAAAGCAAAAGGCGCTTGATAGCGGGGGGATGCCATCCGATGAGGTCAATTGCGTTCGCCGACTTCCTCATCGGTGTGGGTATTCTGTTTGTGCTCGAAGGCCTGATGTTCGCAGCCAGCCCGGCCTGGATGCGCCGGGCGATGAAAAGCGCATTGGCGACGCCCGATAATATCCTGCGGATCGTCGGCATCGTTTCGGCGGTCGTCGGCCTGCTTCTGATCTGGTTCGTGCGGCGGTAGGTTTTCACCGTCATTCCGGGATGGTCCGAAGGACCAGACCTCAGGTGCGCAATTGCGCACCGGGCAATCTCGAGGTTCCACAATGTGCAATTGCACATTTGGTTCGCTTCGCGCCCTCAGCGACAAGCGCTGCGCGCTTGCGCGGGGGGACGACGGCGTCCCAAACCTCCACGAGTCGAAGTGATATCAACGTAATCGTGAGCCGCCAGCGGCCGATTTTTCGCCGGAATGTCGGGCGCAGATGCTTGCGCCTCGGACCCGTTCGGGCGCACTGTGGGCCCAAATTTGAGCCTTTGGAGACGAGCCGACATGACCGGTGCCAGACCCGCCTTGAAAAGCCGCCTGCGCCTGATGGGGTTTGCTATCTCGCTCGGTGCCGCCAGCATGCTGGCTGCAGTGCCCGCCAGCGCGCGCGGCCCGGATGGGATCGCCGACATTGCCGAGAAGGTGATCGATTCCGTCGTCAACATCTCGACCTCGCAGAGCGTGGAGGTCAAGGGCGCCGGCAGGGATGCGATGCCGCAATTGCCGCCGGGCTCGCCGTTCGAGGAATTTTTTGACGACTTCTTCAAGAACCGGCGCGGCGGCTTGCCCAAGGGCGGCGACAAGGGCGGCGATATGCAGCCGCCGCGCAAGACCAATTCGCTCGGCTCCGGTTTCATCATCGATGCCGCCGGCGTCGTCGTCACCAACAATCACGTCATCGCGGATGCCGACGAGATCAACGTGATCATGAACGACGGCACCAAGATCAAGGCCGAACTGGTCGGGGTCGACAAGAAGACCGATATTGCGGTCTTGAAGTTCAAGCCGGTGAAGCCGGTGACCGCGGTGAGATTCGGCGATTCCGACAAGCTGCGGCTCGGCGAATGGGTGATTGCGATCGGCAATCCGTTCAGCCTCGGCGGCTCGGTCACGGCCGGCATCGTGTCGGCGCGCAACCGCGACATCAGCCAAGGGCCGTATGACAGCTACATCCAGACCGATGCCTCCATCAACCGCGGCAATTCCGGCGGGCCGCTGTTCAACCTCGAAGGCGAAGTGATCGGCGTCAACACGCTGATCATCTCGCCGACCGGCGGTTCGATCGGCCTCGGCTTCGCGGTGCCATCGAAGACGGTGGCCGCCGTAGTTGATCAGCTCCGGCAGTTCGGCGAGCTGCGCCGCGGCTGGCTCGGCGTGCGGATCCAGCAGGTCACCGAGGAGATCGCCGAAAGCCTCAACATCAAGCCCGCTCGCGGCGCGCTGGTCGCCGGCATCGACGAGAAGGGACCGGCCAAGCCTGCCGGCATCGAGCCCGGCGATGTCGTCGTCAAGTTCGACGGCAAGGACGTCAAGGACCCGAAGGATCTCTCCCGGGTCGTCGCCGATACCGCCGTCGGCAAGGAAGTCGACGTCGTCATCATCCGCAAGGGTAACGAGGAAACCCGCAAGGTTACGCTCGGTCGCCTCGAGGATACTGAAAAGGTGCAGCAGGCCGCCGCCAAGACCAAGGAAGATCCTGTCGAGAAGCCGGTGACGCAAAAGGCGCTCGGCCTCGATCTGGCCGCGCTGAGCAAGGACCTGCGGACGAAGTACAAGATCAAGGAGAGCGTGAAAGGCGTCATCATCACCGGTGTCGACGGCTCCTCCGACGCCGCCGAAAAGCGGCTCTCCGCCGGCGACGTCATCGTCGAGGTTGCGCAGGAAGCGGTCGCCAGCGCCGCCGACATCAAGAAGCGCGTCGATCAGCTCAAGAAGGACGGCAAGAAATCGGTGCTGCTGCTGGTGTCGAACGGCGAGGGCGAATTGCGGTTCGTGGCGCTCGGCGTGCAGTGATCACTCGTCATACTCCGCGAAAGCGGAGTATCCAGTACGCCGCAGCCTTTCGGTTCTATCGCTGACGTCTCTGGAATACTGGATCACCCGCTTTCGCGGGTGATGACAGTTGAGAGATTATCCCCCCACAAACTCCTCGTGCCGATACCCCTGCGCATACAGCAGCGCGGTGAGATCGCCATAGTCGATCCGCGCGGCGGCAGCGGCGGCCACCGCTGGCTTGGCGTGATAGGCGACCCCTAATCCCGCCGCCTGGATCATGCCCAGATCGTTGGCGCCGTCGCCGGCTACTAACGTGTCGATCTCGTCGAGATCGAAGGATTCGCGAAGTTCGATGAGCGTAGCCAGCTTGGCAGCGCGGCCGAGGATCGGCTCGGCCACCTCGCCGCTGAATTTGCCGTCCCGTACCTTCAATTCGTTGGCGCGGTTTTCCTGGAAGCCGATCTTGGCCGCGACCGCATGGGTGAACAGGGTGAACCCGCCGGAGATCAGGCAGGTCCAGGCGCCGTTGGCGCGCATGGTGGAAACCAGCTCGCGGCCTCCCGGCGTCGGCGT
Source organism: Bradyrhizobium sp. 157 (assembly GCF_023073815.1). NCBI lineage: Bacteria > Pseudomonadati > Pseudomonadota > Alphaproteobacteria > Hyphomicrobiales > Nitrobacteraceae > Bradyrhizobium > Bradyrhizobium sp. 157. The sequence continues at coordinate 138,884 of NZ_JADPKF010000060.1, forward strand.
GATGCGCTTTGCCAGGACCTCATCGACCACGCTGACCGGCAGGTCCTTCAGCAGCGCGACACGCTCGCGCAGCGCTGGCTCGAATTCGATCTCGCCGCGCATCGCGCGCTCGGTGATGCCTGCGACATGCGCCTTCAGCCCGGCAAAGTCGGCCAGCTCGTCGATGCATTCCTGGCCGATCATGGTGGAATCCATGTCGGCGAGAAAAAGCTTCTTGCGCCTGAACGCGGCAGGCTGCACCACAATGTCGATCGGCAGGTCGCCGCGCGCCTGTTGCAGGCGGGCTTCGATCGCTTTGATCTCCTCCGGGCTCTTGACCTGGCTGTCAAAGGGAATGTCGACTGCCACTTCGTCGAACAGCCATTGCGCTGTTCCCGGCGAGGGGAGAACAGCCATTGCGCCGTCGACGATGGTGGTGTCGAGCGCTGGGTTGGTCGGATTGCAGATGAGGGTGGCGACCAGGGACATGCAGGAGTATCAGCTAGGTTTGAGCAAGGCCGTGCTTATCGCAGGGCCGACCGCCAGCGGCAAGTCGGCCCTGGCGCTCGAATTGGCGCAAAAGACCGGCGGCATCGTCATCAACACCGATTCGATGCAGGTTTATCGCGATCTCCGCATCATCACGGCGCGGCCGACGCCGGAGGAGGAAGCGCGCGTGCCGCACCGGCTCTACGGCCATGTCGACGCCTCGGTCAATTTCTCGGCCGGAGCGTGGGTGGAGGATGCAGCAAAAGCGTTGGCGGAGGCGCGCGGCCAAAAACGCCTGCCGATCTTCGTCGGCGGCTCCGGCCTGTACTTCAAGGCGTTGACACGCGGCCTGTCCGCGGTGCCGCCGATCCCGGCCGAGGTGCGCGACGACGTTCGGGCGCGGCTGGAACGCGACGGCGTCGAAGCGCTGCACGCTGAGCTGGCGCGGCGCGATCCCGTCTCCGCCGAACGCCTGAAGCCGCGCGACCGCACCCGGATCGCCCGCGCGCTGGAAGTCGTGGAAGCCACCGGCCGCACACTGCCGGACTGGCATCGCGAGGGCCTGCCGCCGCTGCTGCCTCGGAGCGAATTCTCTGCGCTGTTCCTCGCGCCCGAGCGTGAAGAACTTTACGCGCGGATCGATGCGCGATTCGGCGCGATGCTGGCCGCGGGTGCGCTGGATGAGGTCGCAGCGCTCGCCGCGCGAAAGCTCGATCCCTTGCTGCCGGCGATGAAGGCCCATGGCGTGCCGGCGCTGATCCGGCACCTCAGGGGTGAAATCACGCGCGAGGAGGCCGCCGAAATCGGCCGCGCCGATACCCGCCATTACGCCAAGCGGCAGTTCACCTGGTTCCGGCATCAGTTGCCGGAGTTCGAATGGGTGACGCCGGAGGCGGCGAGGGGGTGGGTGGAAGCCCGCTTCTCGTAGCCCGGATGGAGCGAAGCGCAATCCGGGATTCTCTCCGCAGCGGCGACCCTCCCCGGGTTACGCTTCGCTCCACCAGGGCTACGGCCTCCCGCATGGCTGCACGCTAAAATTCCCCCTCGCCGAATGCCCGGAACACCGCTACACTGCCCAAATCGCGCCGAAAGCGTGCTTCCCTTGACTTCCGGGGTACGGCAGCTATAACCGCGCAACCTTTGGGAAGTCCGAGCCGCAAAATGCGTAATATTATTACCAAACTCCTTATCGTCGTCGTACCCAGGCACACCGCCGGGGATGGCTAGCGGCCATCCAAATTCAGGCGGTGTGCATGGGGCCTCTCGGGCCCCTTTTTATTTCCCAAAACAGACACCGAAAGAAGCCGCGCCGACAAGCGCATCCGGAGCAGACCATGACCGACAAGAGCAACGACCCCAATCAGATGACCGGCGCCGCGATGATCGTGCGCGCGCTCATCGATCATGGCGTCCAGCACATCTTCGGCTATCCCGGCGGCGCGGTGCTTCCGATCTACGACGAAATTTTCCAGCAGAGCGAAGTCGAGCACATCCTGGTGCGGCACGAGCAGGGCGCTGGCCATGCGGCCGAGGGCTACGCGCGCTCGACCGGCAAGCCGGGCGTGGTGCTGGTGACGTCAGGCCCAGGCGCCACCAACATGGTGACGCCGCTGACGGACGCGCTGATGGATTCGATCCCGCTGGTGTGCATCACCGGCCAGGTCCCCACCCATCTGATCGGCAACGACGCTTTCCAGGAATGCGACACTGTCGGCATCACCCGTCCCTGCACCAAGCACAACTGGCTGGTGCGCGACGTCAACGATCTGGCCAAGGTGCTGCACGAGGCGTTCTATGTCGCGACCACGGGCCGTCCCGGACCCGTCGTGGTCGACGTGCCCAAGGACGTGCAGTTTGCGGTCGGCACCTATCATCCGCCGCGCAAGTCCGACGTGCATGTATCCTATACCCCGCGGGTGAAAGGCGATGCGGCACAGATCCGAAAAGCGGTGGCGCTATTGGCTGCCGCAAAGCGCCCGGTGATCTATTCCGGCGGCGGCGTCATCAATTCCGGACCCGAGGCGTCGAAGCTGTTGCGCGAGCTGGTCGAGGTCACTGGCTTTCCGATCACCTCGACCCTGATGGGCCTCGGCGCCTATCCGGCGACCGGGAAAAACTGGCTCGGCATGCTCGGCATGCACGGCACCTACGAGGCCAACATGACGATGCATGGTTGCGACGTCATGCTGTGCGTCGGCGCGCGCTTCGACGACCGCATCACCGGCCGGACTGACGCATTCTCGCCAGGCTCGAAGAAGATCCACATTGATATAGATCCGTCCTCGATCAACAAGAACATCCGCGTCGACGTGCCGATCATCGGCGACGCCGGCAATGTGCTCGGCGACCTGCTGCAGGTGTTCAAGGCGGAGGCGAAGAAGCCTGACATCAAGAGCTGGTGGCAGGAGATTGCCACCTGGCGTGCGCGCAATTCGCTCGCCTACAAGAAGAGCAACGACGTCATCCTGCCGCAATACGCCATTCAGAAGCTGTTCGAGGCGACGCGCGGCCATGACACCTACATCACGACCGAAGTCGGCCAGCATCAGATGTGGGCGGCACAGTTCTTCGGTTTTGAGGAGCCGCATCGCTGGATGACGTCGGGCGGTCTCGGCACCATGGGCTACGGGCTGCCGGCAGCGCTCGGCGTGCAGGTCGCACACCCTGACAGCCTCGTGATCGACATTGCCGGCGACGCCTCGGTGCAGATGACGATGCAGGAGATGTCGACGGCGGTTCAGTTTGAACTGCCGATCAAGATCTTCATCCTGAACAACCAGTACATGGGCATGGTGCGGCAGTGGCAGCAACTCCTGCATGGCAACCGGCTGTCGCATTCCTATTCGGAAGCGCTGCCGGATTTCGTCAAGCTCGCGGACGCCTTCGGATGCGTCGGCATCCAGGCGATCAAGCCCGGCGATCTCGACGGCGCGCTTAAGGAGATGATCAAGGTCAAGCGTCCGGTGCTGTTCGATTGCCGCGTCGCCGCGCTGGAAAACTGCTTCCCGATGATTCCGTCCGGCAAGGCGCATAACGAAATGCTGCTGCCGGTGGAAGCTACTGACGAGGCAACGGCCGCAGCTTTCGCCGGCGGCAAGGCGTTGGTGTGAGTGTGAGGATGCGAGACAGAAATTCCATTGTCATCGCCCGGCTTGACCGGGCGATCCAGTACGCCGAGGCGTCTCGGTTGTGCTTGGGCGTCTCTGGAATACTGGATCCCCGCCTTCGCGGGGATGACGAGCATACGAGAGGATCGAGAAGTGTTTAGCCTCGCCGAGCTAGAACGTGCGCACCAGATCGTGGGGCAGGCGGTGCCGCCGACGCCGGCGCATGCCTGGCCGCTGCTGGCCGAACGGCTGAGTACGCGCGTCGTGGTCAAGCATGAGAACCACACGCCGATCGGCGCCTTCAAGGTGCGCGGTGGGCTGGTCTATCTCGACCGGCTGAAGCGGGAGCGGCCGAACATATCAGGGATCATTTCCGCCACCCGTGGCAATCACGGCCAGAGCCTTGCGTTCGCGGCTTCCCGTCACCGCGTGCCGGCCGTGATTTACGTGCCGAAGGGCAATTCGGTGGAGAAGAACCGCGCCATGCGGGCGTTCGGCGCCGAGCTGGTCGAGCATGGCGAGGATTTTCAGGCGGCCGCCGAAGAAGCCCAGCGCCGTGCCCAGTTCGCCGGCCTTCATATGGTGCCCTCGTTCCATCCGGATCTGGTGCTCGGCGTCGCTACCTACGCGCTCGAACTGTTCCGGACAGCGCCCGACCTCGACATTCTCTATGTGCCGATCGGGCAGGGCTCGGGCATCTCCGGCTGCATCATGGCGCGCGATCTGCTCGGGCTGAAAACCGAAATCGTCGGCGTGCAGTCGACCGAAGCGCCGTCTTACGCGCTGTCGTTCGCGGCTGGCACGGTGGTGACCACCGAAGCCAGCAACACGCTGGCGGATGGCATGGCGACGCGCATTCCCGATCCGGACGCATTCGCCATCATCCGCAAGGGCGCCGCGCGCATCGTGCAGATCACGGACGACGAGGTCGCCGCCGCCGTCCGCGCCTACTGGACCGACACGCATAACCTTGCCGAAGGCGCCGGCGCTGCCCCGCTGGCCGCGGCGCTGCAGGAAAAGCAGAAGCTCGCCGGCAAGCGCGTCGGTCTGATCCTGAGCGGCGGCAATATCGATTTTGATCTGTTCCGCAAATGGATCGGGACGGACAGCACTGCTACCACCCAACCGGCGATGGCGTGACGAGAGGACATGTAAGGGGACAACAATGAACCAGCCCGCATCCGCCTACTTCCTGGAAGATCGCCACGACCCCAACGAGACCCACACGCTGTCGGTGCTGGTGCAGAACGAGCCCGGCGTGCTCGCGCGCGTGATCGGCCTGTTTTCGGGGCGCGGTTACAACATCGACAGTCTCACCGTCTCCGAGACCGAGAGCCACAAGCATCTCTCGCGCATCACCATCGTCACGACGGGCACGCCGACGGTGATCGAGCAGATCAAGCACCAGCTCGACCGCATGATCCCGGTCTACCGCGTCGTCGACATGACCATCACCGGCCGCTCGATCGAGCGGGAGCTCGCCATGGTCAAGGTGCGTGGCCGCGGCGACAGCCGGGTCGAGGCGCTGCGGCTGGCGGACGCGTTCCGCGCCCGCGTGATCGATGCAACGACCGAAAGTTTTGTGTTCGAGATCACAGGCAATTCATCCAAGATCAGTCAATTTATCGACCTGATGCGCCCGCTCGGCCTTGTCGAGGTGTCGCGCACTGGTGTTGCCGCGATCGGGCGCGGGCCTGAGGGGATGTGAACATGCTGGCGCGTGACTGGTATTACACTCAAAGGCGGCGACTCGGGCTCGATTCGGCGGTCGCCTCGATCTACGACCGGCATGACGACAGCGACGAGCGCGCACGGGCCGCGCTCACCATGCTCGGCGTGCAGCGCGGCTGGCGCGTGGCCGATATCGGTTGCGGCAACGGTGTACTGGCCTGCGAAGCGGCGTTGTTGGGGGCCGAGGTCGATGCAATAGATATTTCGCCGGCGATGCTGGCGCTTGCCAATATCCAGGCCCGCGACCGCAAGGTAGCGATCCGCACCCAGCCGGCCGGCCTGCTGAGCTTTGCCTACCAGCCGAATTCCTACGACCTGATCGTCAGCGAATTCACGCTGCACCATCTGCCGGATTTCTGGAAGGCGGTGGCGCTGGCAAGGATCTATGCCGCGCTTAAGCCCGGCGCGAATTTCTACCTGCGTGACATCGTATTCGTCAGCATGCCCGACGGCACCGAGCGCGACGTCGAGCAGTGGGCCGATTTCACCATCAAGAACCACGATTTCCAGCGCGAAGGCGTGGTCACCCATATGCGCGACGAGTACTCGACCTTCGGCTGGGTGATCGAGCGCATGCTGACCGATATCGGCTTCATGCTGGAATCGGCCGATTATCACGCGCCGCTGCACGGCACCTATCTCCTGCGCAAGCCAAAGCCGGATCAACAGAGCTAGAAAAAAATGAAACCGGCCGATGTCTGCATCGCCGTGCTGGTGGCGGTGATCTGGGGGCTTGCTTTCGTGGCCAGCCGGATCGCGCTCAATGAGTTTTCGCCGGAACTGATGACGACGCTGCGCTTTTCCATCGCGGCCTTGCCCTGCCTGTTCGTGGCGCGGCCCAAGGTTTCCTGGACGGTGCTGGTCGCGATCAGCTTCACGCTGTTCCTCGGCCAATTTCTCGCCCAGGCTTTTGCCATTGCGCACGGCGTTCCCGTCGGCCTCTCCAGCGTGATCGTGCAGAGCCAGGCGCTGTTCACCATCGGCTTTGCCGCGCTGTTGTTTCGCGAGCGGCCGAGCGCGGGGCAGACAGTCGGCATTGCTATCGCTACCGCAGGGCTGCTCATGATCTGCGGCACCGTCGGTTATGATTTCAGCGTCAACGCCTTCGCGATATTGATGATCTCGCCGCTCAGCTTCGCGGCCGGCAATCTGCTGCTGCGGCGCGCGCCTGATGTGCCGATGTTCGACCTGTTCGCGTGGCTGTGTCTGGTCGCGGCAGTTCCGCTGTTTGCGTTGACGCTGGTGAGCAACGGCCCGCAGCCGACCTGGTATGCGCTGACCCATATGTCGCTGACGGGCCTGTTGTGCATGATCGGTCTCGGCGGTGTCTCCACCAGCATTGCCTACTGGCTATGGGGCCGGCTGCTGCGGGATTACCGGGCGGCGCAGGTGGTGCCGTTTGCGCTTTTGGTGCCGTTCGTCGGTTCCGCTGCATCGAGCGTCGTGTTCGGCGAAACTTTTGGGCCGCTACGGCTTGCCGGCATGGTCACCGTGGTCGGCGGCATCGCCGTCATGCTGCTGTCCAAAACTACCAAGGCTTCAGAAAAACAAGTTCTGCCAAAGATCGCGTGAGGCCCCATGTCGCATTCGCTCCTGATCGCCTTCGTCATGTTCGCCACGGTGATGTTCTTCACGCCGGGGCCGAACAACATCATGCTGCTGTCGTCGGGGCTCACTTACGGCTTTCGCCCGACCATCCCGCACATCATGGGCATCACGGTCGGCTTCGCCTTCATGGTCGGCGCGGTCGGTCTCGGGCTCGGGACCATCTTCATCGCCTATCCCATTTTGCAGACCATCCTGAAATATGCCGGCGTGGCCTACCTGATCTATCTGGCCGCCCATATCGCGATGTCCGAGCCGCCCTCAGCGGAGCAGGATAGCGCCCGCGGCCGCCCGATGACTTTCTGGGGCGCGGCCATGTTCCAGTGGGTCAATGCCAAGGGCTGGGTGATGGTGATCGGCACCATCACCGCCTATGCGGCGATTGCCGCCTATCCCTGGAACATCGCGATCCAGGTCGGGCTGAGCCTGATCCTCGGCATCCTGTCCTGCACGGCCTGGGCCCTGTTCGGCACCGCGCTGCGGCCGGTCCTGACCTCCCGCCGGGCGGTGCGGGCCTTCAATATCGTTATGGCGGTGCTGCTCCTGGCCTCGCTCTACCCGGTGTTCATGGACGCATGATGCCGCACCAGGCCATGCATAAACGGGTTTCCTTTGACGCGGAAAATGCTCTAGACAACGCCGGAAATTCGCGGGCGACCGGCGGTCCTATTCCCCCAAATGCCTGATTAACCGGCCGTTTTGGCCATCGATTGAGGAAACGACCATGCGTGTTTATTACGATCGCGACGCCGACCTGAACCTGATCAAGGGCAAAAAGGTCGTCATCGTCGGCTATGGCAGCCAGGGCCACGCCCATGCGCTGAACCTGAAGGACTCCGGCGTCAAGGAAGTAGCGATTGCGCTGCGCAAGGGCTCGGCCTCGGCCAAGAAGGCGGAAGCCGCCGGCTTCAAGGTGATGGAAGTCGCCGAAGCCGCCAAATGGGCCGACCTCGTCATGATGCTGACCCCTGACGAGCTGCAGGGCGACATCTACCGTGAGCACCTGCACGACAACATGAAGAAAGGCGCGGCGCTGGTATTCGCGCACGGCCTCAACGTCCATTTCAACCTGCTCGATCCCCGCGCCGACCTCGACGTGCTGATGATCGCCCCGAAGGGCCCCGGCCACACCGTGCGTTCGGAATACCAGCGCGGCGGCGGCGTGCCCTGCCTGATCGCGATCGCCAAGGACGTCTCCGGCAATGCCCATGACCTCGGCCTGAGCTACGCCTCGGCGATCGGCGGCGGCCGGGCCGGCATCATCGAGACCACCTTCAAGGAAGAGTGCGAGACCGACCTGTTCGGCGAGCAGGTGGTGCTCTGCGGCGGCCTAGTCGAGCTGATCAAGGGCGGCTACGAGACGCTGGTCGAAGCCGGCTACGCGCCGGAGATGGCCTATTTCGAGTGCCTGCACGAGGTGAAGTTGATCGTCGACCTGATCTATGAAGGCGGCATCGCCAACATGAACTACTCGATCTCCAACACTGCCGAATACGGCGAGTACGTCACCGGTCCGCGGATCGTCACCGACGAGACCAAGAGGGAGATGAAGCGGGTGCTCAATGACATCCAGTCCGGCAAGTTCGCCCGCGACTGGATGCTGGAGAACAAGGTCAACCAGACCTCGTTCAAGGCAACCCGCGCCAAGCTCGCCCAGCATCCGATCGAGGAAGTCGGCGCCAAGCTCCGTGACATGATGCCGTGGATCAAGAAGGGCGCGCTGGTCGATAAGACGAAGAATTGACGGTCTCATTCCCCGGATGCAGCGCAGCACGCAAGTGATGCGCTGCTGGTCCGGGGTCCATCTCGCGAAGCGGTCCCGGCTCTGCGGCGCATCGCTGGCGCGCTGCACCGCGTCCGGGACACGAGACATCGGCGGCCGGTTCGATGCAGTACCTCCATACCAAATCTTAAGCCTTGCTCGGCATTCTACGGCGAGACCGCAACCCGCGGTCTCGCCGTATCCTTGAAGAACTGCTGGCTAATCCACATTCTTCAACGCGCCGCATGAAACGCGCCAGCGGTGCTTCAAACGAAGAACTGACGCTTCATGCACATTCTTTGTGCGAAGCAGCTCAACAACTACATTAGCGATAGAAAAGTCAGCGTTTACCGAGTCAAAGCTCGGTTGCTTAATGTGCATTCTCGTCCATCAAACGAGACCTGCATTCGCTAGACAGTCGGACAGCATCGACCTCGGCCATTCCGAACACCTCATGTGTCGGATCAGCAAGCCCGGTGACCTCGTATCACCTTCGCTTAGCAACACGCAGCAATACGCGTTCCATCGTCGGAACGTGCCCGAGTCTCCAGCCTAGCTGGCTTTTATTTGGCCGGGAAGTCGACCCCGCGAAGCGTCACGACCGCCAACGCGCACGGTGTCTCCACGTCGTCGGCGACCGATGCCAGATCGACATGCGCCACGCCGATCGTGCCTCCAACCTGAATTGCGCGGGCGCGAGCGATCAGCTTCTCGCCCTTCGCCGGCGCGAGGAAGCTGACCTGCAGGTTGATGGTCACGGCAAACCGGCCTCGCGGCATGGCTGTGGTGACGGCCCCGCCGCCGGCATGGTCCGCCAGCCCGGCAATGACGCCGCCATGAAAGAAACCGTTCGCCTGCAACAGACCGTCGCTTTTCGCGAGCGACATCACGACATGGCCGGGTTCCGCGTGCTCGACCCTTATGCCGACGGCGCTGGTATAGCCAGGCGCGTAGGTGACCCGTTCGACCAGTTCGCGGATTGCATCGTGCACAGACATCTGCGGTTTGGGATGATCCATCGGTCCCTCCGGCTGTTTGACCGGCGCCATGCTCGGACCAGCGCGGGGCTTAGGCAATCGCGATTGCCCCGATATCGAGCTATAGATATCGTCGATGGATGGACTTCAAGCAGATCAGGTATTTCGTCGCCGTCGCCGAAGCCGGCAGCTTCAGTGCCGGCGCGCGCCGGGCCTTCGTCACGCAGCCGACGCTATCAGCCGCGATAGCCTCCCTCGAGGCCGAACTGGGATTCGCACTGCTGGAGCGTCATGCGCGCGGCGCGAGGCTCACGCCGAGGGGCGAAGAGGTGCTGGAGACTTCGCGATCGATTTTGCGCCAGGCTGAACGGCTCAAGGCGGCGTCCAGCGGCAGGCTGCCGGGCAGGCCGCTGCGGCTTGGAATCCTGCCGACGATTGCGCCGGCCTTCGTGGCGCAATGCCTAGAGCGGCTGCGCGCGATCGAGCCGGGACGGCCATGGCGTACCGAGGACGCGCCGCTCGCCAAGCTGCAGCAGCGGCTTGCCAATGGCCGCTATGACGTCGTCCTGACGGCGCTCGGGTCGGCCGCACGCGGCCATCGGCAATTGGAATTGGCAGCAGATCGGCAGGCGCTGGCCGTTTCCGCACGCTCGTTCCCCCGCGGACCGGTATCTCCGGAGATATTGGCAGGCCAGCCACTGATCGTACGCGTGCACTGCGAGCAGTTGCAGTCGGCATCGCGAATCCTCGACGCCTGGAAGGTGCGGCCGAAGGTCGTGGCGCAGACCGACAGCGATGCGCGGGCGCTCGCGATGGTGGCGGCCGGCCTCGGGTTCTGCCTGATGCCGGACAGTTTCGAACATCCCGAGGTGCGGATGCTTCATCCCGAGGGTGTCGATCTGACCCGGCGGCTCGGCTTTGAATGGGTCAGAGGCGGCGCCGACGGTTGGCTGGATCGCGCGCTGGATGGCCTGTGATCTGATCTCGTGCCGCGAACGCGGATACGGGTTATCAGTCCGGAAGCGAAGTCTCCGGGGTGACGCGCCTACTTAATGACCACGGCCCTGGATTCAATTCGCCCGGATGATCGGTTCCTTCTCTATCTTGTTGTGCAACTGCCAGAAGCGAACGGTGCGCTGGGCCGTCTCCATCGAGAGCTTGCGGTAGTCGCGCTGCGCGATCTCCAGCGTCTGCTCGCTGATCGGATGCGCCGGCCGATTGCGCAGGATCGACTCGACCGTCGGCCAGTTCAGCCGCGCCGAGCGGCAGGGAATCAGGATCAGGTCGGCGCGCGGCCCTTCCATCAGCCTGGCCGTCATCTCGACCGGCATCTCGTTGAGGACCGCAAGCGCAACGGTGACTTCGTCGAACTTGTTCGACTCGGCGAATTTGTACACCGCCGCGTCGTCGAGCTCGTTCAGCCCCTTCATCAGCTTCACGAGCTCCTCGGCGACGCCGAAGCTGCGGCTCGGCGGTGGCGCCTCGCGGGCGACCTCGTTCAGGACCCGCTTGATCTCTTCCTGGAGCGCGGGCGGCGCGATGGCCAGAAGCCGCGCGCGAACGGTCTCCTTGGCGCGTCGCAACAGGTCGCCCATGAACTTGGCCGGGAAATCGGCGCGAAGACCGAGGATTTCGACCAACTCGTCGTCGGCGCCGGCGCGCGCGACGATGGTGGAATAGCCCTGGTCGGAAAATTTCGCGCCGGCATTGTTGGCGAGTTTGCGGATCACCTGGCCTTCGCCGCGGTCGACGATGACGTCGGTCACGGCAGCGGGCAGTTCGGCCCGACCAGAAATGGCGAGTAGGTGATCCTGCCCCTTGGCGCTGGCGATCTCGACCAGCACGTCGGTGCCGAGCCGGCTGGAATGGGCCAGCACGCTGCCGGCGACCTCGATCTCGTCGTCCCAGGCGAGATGCTGGATGACTTCGAACGGGGCGTAGTCGAGCGGCGCCAGCCGCTTGGAAAGTTCGGCCTTCGCCCGCGTCTCGACGCGCGCAATCAGCAGGCAGAGCACGTCGTCGAAGACCTTGACCTGGTCGTCGCTGAGGCGTTCTCCGTCATGGAGGAAAAGATCGGTGACCTGCCGTAGGGTTTCCACCCGTTTGGCGGATGAACCGCCTCTGACGGCATCTTCGAGTTCGGCAATGATCGAGTGCGCCGGCTGTTGCACCATTGTGGGCAGCCTGTCTGTTGTTGAAAGGTTCGCGCCCACAATGGCGAGCCGAGCCTTACGCTCACGTTAAAAGAGACGCCGGGTAGAAACGCAGAATGGCTGCATCCAAAACGGGCAACCCGTTCGCCGCAGTCGCCGCGAATATGTCGGCGTGAGAGCATGCTGCGCATTGCATACACCGTGTTCCGAATTGCTTTACCAATGCGATCGGAACGTATGCCGCAATTTCGCGCGATAAATCGCCGATGTCGAACGGATCGGCCATCTATCGCGGCTTCCGGTATTCCGGTCCGGCTGCTATCCTCACCAAACCGTTCCCGGGAAAGTTCGAATAGCAGTCTGCCGAACAAGACGCCGTCAAGGCTGGCTGCACCCGCGGAGTAAGCCCACGGAGCCGGCGCTTAAGCATTCCTTCACGACGAACTTCATTAAACCTCTTACAAGGGCTTAGCTCATGAGATCTGTTGTTATCACCGGCGCGTCCACCGGCATCGGCTGGGCCAGTGCGAAGCTCTTGCTCGACCGTGGCTTCCGCGTGTTCGGCAGTGTGCGCAAGCAGGCTGATGCCGACCGCCTCAAAGCTGAGTTCGGGGCGAACTTCACGCCACTGATCTTCGATGTCACCGATGAGGCCGCGGTGCTGGCCGCTGCGCGCGAGGTTCGTGATGCCCTCAATGGGGAAACGCTTGCGGGCCTCGTCAACAATGCCGGCATTGCCGTCTCAGGCCCGGTGCTCGAACTCGCCGCCGACGAATTCCGCCGCCAGATGGAAGTCAATTTCATCGGGCCGATCATTGCAATCCAGGCGTTCGGGCCGCTGCTCGGCTCCGATCCGGCCCTGACGGGACCGAAGGGGCGGATCGTGATGATCTCCTCGGTCGCGGGCAAGAGCGGCAGCCCGATGACCTCGGCCTATGCCGCCTCGAAGCATGCGATCGAGGGACTGTCGGAGAGCCTGCGACGCGAACTGATGCTGTTCGGGATCGACGTCATCATCATTGCGCCGGGCGCGGTCAAGACGCCGATCTGGAGCAAGGCCGAGGAGGTCGATATCTCCGCCTACAAGAACTCGCCGTACTTTCCGGCGCTGGAGAAAATCCGCTCCTACATGCTGAGCCTTGGCGCGACCGGATTGCCGCCCGAGCAGATCGCCGAGAAAGTGTTCGAGGCGTTGACACGGCCCAATCCCAAGGTGCGCTACACGATTGCGCCCGATCCGATGCGGCAGTTCATGGCGGCGGTGTTGCCCAAGCGCACCCTCGACCGGATCATCGCCAAGCGCCTCGGGCTGACGCCGCAGGGATGAGCATGATGGTGAGAATGGCAATCGGGCTCGTGGCCGTCCTTGCGCTTGCGCCGGCCGCCCATGCCGGTGAGCAGGACGGACCTGAACAGTCCTGCGACGGCAGCACATACCAGATGGTCGAATGCCTCAAGGAAAAGACGGCGCAATGGGATAAGCGCTTGAACCTTGCCTATCAGAAAGCGCTGGAAGGCGCGGCTAACGCGCAGCGCGATCAGCTCCGCGCCGCGCAGCGGCTGTGGATCCAGTATCGCGACGCCAACTGCCTCTACTACGGAATGGGCGAGGGCACCATCGCGCGGCTCGAGGCCGGCGAATGCATGCGCAGCATGACGGAAGCGCGTGCCAAAGAGCTGGAAGGTATCGGCCAGCAGTGACGACCGGAAAGACCAAATCGGAATTGACTGAGATTGCCGACCACGCGCTTCGCAGCCAGCCGGGATGCGAGACGGCGTCCGTGCCTGCCGTGCGCGGGCTTCCCAATATCCGTGAGGGGCGGAATTGGGAAATTCCCCACGTGGTTCTCGGCGACAGCCTGATCAGCGACGTTGATCGGGCCGTCATTACCGTGCACCGCCGCCTAGGGCGGCAATACCACCTGCTGGCCAGCGAGTAGGTTATCCCGCTCGCGCCGGCGCCTGGGCACGCGGCACCATCGCGATCATCCGCAGGGCGAATACGGCAATCAGCGGAATCAGGAACAGCGCGTAGAGCGGCATGTCGGGAATCCGCTTGCCGAACGACACCATGAACTGGAACAGCAGGTAGTAGCCGCCCATGAGGTGCAGCCGGCGCCAGGCGCGTGGGCCGATTGCCGCGGCCGTGCGGTCGAACGAGGTCGCGGCCATCGCGATGATGAAGGCGTAGCCGATGCCGCCGAAGATGTAGGACGCGATCGAGGTCGCCGCCGCATAGCCTATCGGGTCCATCACGGCGAAGCAGGCAATCGCAACCGCGTGGATGGCATGCGAGGCCGCAAAGCTGACGCCGAGATAGCGGCGGTTGCGGCGCAGCCATCGCGTCCACGCGTTCGGCCACAACAGCGCCAGCGCGGCGGCTGCGAAAGCGAGGCAGAACAGCACCAGCGAGGTGCGCGCAGTGAAGCGGATCACCATGCGCACGCCATCGACCTCGAACGAGCGCATGCCGGCGATCCAGATGCTCATGGCCAGCAGCGTCAGCGAGAGCAGGGCCAACAGCCGCCAGCCTTCGAACCATTTTTGATGTGTCGGCATGTTCGTCCCCTTGCCGTCATTGCGAGGAGCGAAGCGACGAAGCAATCCAGTCTTTCCTGACGTGGTGAGATGGATGCTTCGCTTCGCTCGCAATGACGCGGATGGTAGATGTAATCATCAGTTACATGGCGGGTGCGGATTACGTCAATCCGTGTAATCAGTGCTTACATTCACAAGCCGGTGATGCTAGGAGAGGGCATGCGCCGAGCCGCCAAACCTCCCGTCGCGAAATCCGCCGCCAAGCCGCGCCGCCGCGTCGCCCGTGCGCCCGCGCCAAAGCCGTATCACCACGGCGATCTCCGGCGCGTCCTGATCGACGCCGCGCTGCAACTGGTCGGGGAGGGCGGGGCGGAGGCGGTCAGCGTCCGGGAGGCCGCCCGCCGGGCCGGCGTGTCGCCCGGGGCGCCGTTCCGGCATTTTCCGAGCCGCGACGCCCTGATCCAGGCAGTGGCGGAAGAGGCGCAGCGGCGGTTCCGTGCCGAGATCGAGGCGGCGCTTGCCGCGGCACCGGCCGGCGATCCGCTCGGCCGCTTTCGCTGCCTCGGTCTCGCTTACCTCCGCTGGGCGATGCGCAACCCGACCCATTTTGAAATCATTTCCAGCCGCCGCATATTCGACCACGACCAGGCGGCCGCCATCTCCGGCGACAATACCGAGCTGATCGCGCTGACCGAGCAAATGCTGGCAGAGGCCTTTGCGGCGGGCCAGCTCCGCAGCGCTGACCTCAAGCAGGTTCAGATCGCCGGCCGGGCACTGGTCTATGGTTTTGCCCGGATGAATATCGACGGCCATTTTCCGCGCTGGGGCGTGGCCGGCCCCGAAGCCGAGCGGACCGCCGAGGCGATCCTCGATCTTTTCATCGAGGGGATTGCGAAGCGGCCATAACATGACCTGTCATTCCGGGATGGTCCGAAGGACCAGACCCGGAATCTCGAGATTCTCAGGTGCGCAATTGCGCACCATAGTTCGCTTCGCGCCCCGGAATGACAGCGCCAAATTTACGCTGTCGCGTCCTCCCGAGGGCAAATTCATTGCCTGTTCATGACGATTCCACTACGTTTTTGTGACACGGCTCAGGTTCCGGATGGGTCGTGCGTCTCCTGGTCGTCGCCAGCCAAGGCTTTGCATTGCGCCGGGTCATGTAGCGTTCCCTCCCATGGCGCCCGCGCCAAACCCTGGGCCCTCCGCCACCACCCTTGCTGCCGGCCTTGCCGCCATCGGCTTCTGGCGGCTTTCGGCCGTTGCTGCACCGCACGTGGCGGCGCTGGCGATCCTGCTGCACACCGAGAATGATTTCGGCGGCCGCATGGGCTTTGCCCTGGCCTGGGGCATCCTGAACTTCTTCTTTATTGCGCTGTTGCGGCGCCCGGCGTTGTCGGGCGCGCTGTCGCTCACGCTGGTCGTGCTCTTGGTGCTGCTGTCGCGGCTCAAGCACGATGTCGTGCAGATGACCGCGAACTTCGTCGACCTGATGGTGATCGACCGCGACACCGCGGCGTATTTGTTCACGATCTTTCCGAACTTGCGCTGGAGCGTGGTCGGCGCATCCCTCGTCATCCTGCCGTTGATGTACGCGCTGTGGTGGCTCGATCCGTTTCGCATTCGCCGCCTACCGGCCACTGCCGGCCTGCTAGCCTGTCTCGCAAGCCTGGCCGGTTATTCCGTCGTCTGGCCCGATGAAGCCTGGCGCGGCTATTACGACGACGGCTATCTCTCCAAATTCGCCCGTTCGGGCGTGACGGCGGTTTCCGACTTCGTCAATTACGGTTTCATGGAATCGGAAGCCGTGACCGCCGAGCGGCTGAAGGTGCCGCTGGTCGATGCCTGCCATGTCGCCGGCCGCCGCCCGCACATCATCATGATTCATGACGAGTCGAGCTTCGACATCCGGCAGGCCACCGGCGTCAAGGTGCCGCCGGGCTACGGCAGCCACTTCAAGTCCTTTGACGGCCGCGAGCGCAAGTTCATGGCCGAGAGCAGCGGCGGCGCAAGCTGGATGGCCGAGTACAACGTGCTCGCCGGCCTGTCGTCGCGGTCGTTCGGCCGCTTCTCCTATTTCGTCACTCGCATCGCGTCGGGGCGGGTCGAGCGCGGATTGCCGCTGGCGCTGCGCCGTTGCGGTTACAGCACCATCTCGCTCTATCCGGCCTACGGCGCCTTCATGGGCGCGCGCGGCTTTCAGACTTCCACCGGCATCCAGCACTTCTATGATGCGCGCGCGCTCGGCGCGAAGGGCATCGAGCCGGACAGCTTCTTCTACGACAAGGCGGTCAAGCTGATCGCCGAGCAGCCGGTCAATACGCCGCTGTTCACCTTCGTTTATCTCGCCGCCAACCATTTCCCCTGGGAAACCAAATTCCGCCCCGAGCTGCTGCCGTCCTGGCGCGCGCCCGGCAACGAGCCCGTGGTCGACGAATATTTGCGCCGCCAGACATTGAGCGCCGGGGATTATGCGGCGTTCGTCGCCAGCCTGAAGAAGAAATTTCCGGCGCAGCCGTTCCTGATCGTTCGCTACGGCGATCATCAGCCGGAGTTTTCGTCGAACCTCCTGGATCCCGGCCTGGACGAAGCCAGGGTCGCCCGAAAGTTCGACACCTACGACCCGCGCTACTTCACCACCTACTATGCGATCGACGCCATCAATTTCGAGCCGGTGAAGAGTTCCGCCGTTATGGACACGATCGACGCACCCTATCTGCCGCTGGTGATCCAGGAAGCCGCGGGCATTCCGCTCGACCCCTCGTTCGAGGAGCAAAAGAAGATCATGCTCCGCTGCAAGGGTGTATTCTACGCCTGCAAGGACGGTGCCGAGGCGCGCAGGTTCAACCGGTTGTTGATCGACGCAGGTTTCATCAAAGGGCTCTGAGGACGCCGACATGTCAGCCGTTGCGGGACCTGAAATGAGCGAAAGCATCCGCGCAGGATCGCGCGGCGCCGCGTTCTTTGCTCTCGTCGGCCTGATCGTTGCCGTCCATCTGGCGGGGCTGGCGGTTCTCTTGACCACCGAATACGGGCCGTTTGCGATCACGCTGTCCGTGCTGGCGTGGGTTTTCGTGAATTGCTTCTTGCTGGCCCTGCTGCAGCGGCCGGCCATCTGCGCAGTGCTGGCGCTGGCCTTCATCGTGATCCTGATCGCGCTGTCGCACTTCAAGTTCGGAATTCTGCAGTTAACGCTGACATTCCTCGATTTCCTGATCATCGACCGCGACACGTTTTCATTTCTGCTCTCGGTGTTCCCGCGATTGCAGATGCAGTTGATCGCGGCAGGTCTCGTTGCGGTTCCGTTGCTGTGGCTGATCTGGCGTTTCGATCCGTTCCGCGTGCGCCGCCGCTTTGCCTTGACGGGGTTGGCTGCGACGACAGCATTGATCTCGGCGATGTCGGTAGTCTGGCCCGAGCAGGCCTGGGAGCCGTTCCAGGGCGTCAATCACATTTCCAGCCTAGCGCGCTCGGGCGTGGTGGCGGTGTCGCGGCTGGCTTCGACGGGATGGATCGAGGTCGATCCGCCGACGAATGGCCCGCTCAGCCTCGCGCGGGACGCCCACGCCGCCGGTCTGCCCATGTTGCCGCCTGCCGAGACCTGCGACGCCACGGCAAAGCGACCGCACATCATCATGCTGCTCGACGAGTCGAGCTTCGACATCTCGGCCGCGCCTGGCATCAAAGTGCCGCAAGGGTACTCCGATTACTTCAAGTCCATCGACGGCAAGCAACGGACCATGATCGCGGAGGCAACCGGCGGCCCCACGTGGTACACCGAATTCAACGTCCTGACCGGCATGTCGGCGCGGTCGTTCGGCGATCTGAAGTTCTATGTCACAAGGATCACCGCGAACCGTGTTGCGCGCGGGTTACCGCAAGCGCTTAAGCGTTGCGGATACAAGACCTTCTCGCTCTATCCGACCTATGGCAACTTCCTCGGCGCGCGCGCATTCCAGAAGGGTGCTGGCGTCGGCCACTTCATCGACATGGCGGATATGGGCGTCGCCCAGGATATGCAGCCCGACAAGTTCTACTTCGATCAGGCCTTGAAGGTGTTTGCACGGGAGCAGCCGCAGCACGCGCCGGTCTTCATGTTCGTCTACCTCACGGCCAACCATTTTCCCTGGACCGACGTCTATCGGCCCGATCTGACACCGCCGGACTGGACGCCGCCGGGAAACACGGCGGAGACCGACGAATATATTCGTCGCCAGGTCATGACGCAGAACGACTACCGCGAATTCATCGCTGCCCTTAAGCGCGACTATCCGGATCAGTCGTTTCTGGTGTTGCGTTTCGGCGATCACCAGCCCGCCATCTCGCAAAAGCTGCTTGAGCCGGGCATCGATCAGAAATTGCTGGCGAAACGCTTGATGGCAGCCGATCCGCGCTACTTCTCCACCTACTACGCGATCGATGGCATCAACTATCGGCCGGGCGACCTCTCGTCGGCGCTTGATACGCTCGATGCGGCCTACATCCCGCTCGTGATCCAGGAAGCCGCCGGTATCCCGCTAGATCCGTCGTTCGAGGAGCAGAAGAAGATCATGCTTCGCTGCAACGGCGTGTTCTATGCCTGCCGAAAGGGTGCGGAAGCGAGACGATTTAATCGACTCCTGATCGACGCCGGGATGATCAAGGGGCTTTGAACTCCGCTCTATCCACGTCATTGCGAGCCACCCGGTCGGCGCGAAGCGCCGCCGGATGACAGGCTCCGCGAAGCAAACCATCGCGCCGCAAGCGGAGGCATGGATTGCTTCGTCGCTTCGCTCCTCGCAATGACGAGCAGAGGCCGCGGCACACAACAACCTCCTATCTCTTCCCCACCTTCTCCCACAGCCACTGCGCTACTGCGTCCGGCGAGCTCGCCGCATCGTTGCCTGCCGCGCGCAAGTTGGCCTCGCGCATGGTGGCGATGTCGATCTTGCCGAGCAGCGGCGTCAGCGCCTTGCGCAAGACCTCGTCATTGGCGCGCTTTGGCGCCAGCAGCACGATCGCGTCATAGGGCGGGATGGCGCGCCTGGGATCGCCGAGCGTCACCAGATCGTATTTCGCGATCAGCCCGTCGCTGGTGTAGCCGGCGATGACGTCGACTTCGCCGGAGGCGACCGCCGCATACATGAAGTCCGGCTGCATCTGCCGCTGCCCGCGGAACGACAGGCCGTAGGCCCGGCGCAACGCAGCCCATTCGGGGCGCGAGAAGAATTCATAGTCACCGGCGATCGACATATTCGCCGCGCGCGAGGCGAGGTCGGCGATGGTGCGGATGCCCAATTGCTCGGCGCGTTTGCGCGGCATCACCAGCGCATAGGCGTTCTCGAAGCCGAGTTCGCCTGATAGTGTGATGTTCTGCCGCGCCAGCATGGTCTTCAACTCGGCCACCAGCTCCTGGCGCGGCTTGATGTCGGTGCGGTGAAACTGGTTGGCCCACAGCGTGCCGGAATAGTCGATGTAGACGTCGATATCATCAGAAGCCAGCGCCTCGAAGATCACGTTGGAGCCGAGGCCTTCGCGCGTCGTCGCTGAGAGACCAGCCGCCTTCAGCCGCTGCGCCATCAGTGCCGACAGCACGTATTGCTCGGTAAAGGTCTTGGCGCCGACGACATAATTCGCCTGCGAGCGCATCGTGGTGGGCACCAGCGTGGCAACGACCAGGGTCGCGATCCCGGCGCCGCCGAGCGCCGCACGAAGGCGGCTGCGGTGGCGCAAGCCGCTTTCGATCAGCGCCAGCAACTGATCGACCGCGAGCGCCAGCACGGCGGCGGCAACGCAGCCGAACAGCACGAACACCCAGTTCTGGGTCTGCAGCCCCGCAAAGATGTAGTTGCCGAGGCTGGTCTGGCCGATCGGCGTCGACAGCGTCGCGGTGCCGATCACCCAGACGGCCGAAGTGCGGATGCCCGCCATCATCACCGGCAGCGCCAGTGGTAATTCCACCGTGAACAGCGATTGTCGCGGCGTCATGCCGACGCCCTGCGCGGCCTCCAGGATTGCGGCGTCGACGCCCTGCAGCCCGGTGATGGTGTTGCGCAGCACGGGCAGCATCGAATAGAGCGCGAGCGCGAGCACCGCGGGCAAAAATCCGAACGCGGAAAAGCCAAAGCCGAACCATGATAGCGACAACGCCGCGAGCGCCAGGAGCAGCGGGTAGAACAACGCCAAGAGCGCCAGCCCCGGCACCGTCTGCACGATACTGGCAAGCCCGAGCAGCGCGCCGCGTAGCACCGGTCGGTGGCGCGAAAGAATCGCGAGCGGCAGGCTGACGAGCAACCCCAGCGCCAGCGCGGCGACGCTGACGCGGACGTGATTGCCGAGATAGTCGGGCAAATGGCCCAATGCCTCACCCCAGCGCGGATCGGCGAAGAGGCTCATGCCATCCCCTCGCGAGGCAGCAGTGCGCTCAGCCGCTTGGCCTGCCGGCGCGGCGTGCGCAGGAGTTCGCCAACGTAAACGTCGTCGCTCTCGGAAAGCTCTGATGGCGTGCCCTGCGCCAGCAGCTTTCCGCCGCGCATCACGACGATGCGGTCGGCGAGCAGGATCGCTTCCGTCATGTCGTGGGTGATCATGACCGTGGTCAGGCCGAGCTTGCGATGCAGCTCGCGATAATCGTCACCGAGCGCGTCGCGGGTTAAGGGGTCCAGCGCGCCGAACGGCTCGTCCATCAACAAGATGCGCGGCCGTGCGGCGAGCGCCCGTGCCACGCCGACGCGCTGGCGCTGGCCGCCGGAGAGCTCGTGCGGCAGGCGGTCGCGGTATTGCGCCCGGTCGAGCCTGACGAGGTCGAGCAGCTCATCCACCCGCGCGGAAATCTCGGCGGTCGGTGCTCCCGTCAGCTTCGGCGTGATGCCGATATTGCCGGCGACGGTCAGATGCGGAAACAGTCCGCCGCTCTGGAAGACATAGCCGATCCGCCGCCGCAGCAGGATCGGATCGACCTGGCGCACGTCCTCGCCTTCCACCATGATCGAGCCGGAGTCCGCCTCGATCAGCCGGTTGGCGAGCCGCAACAACGTGGTCTTGCCCGAGCCCGAGCCGCCGACGATGGCGAGGAATTCACCTTCGGCGACGTCGAGCGACACGTCGTCGACGGCCACCACGCGGCCGCCGTCGAAGGTCTTGCCAACATGCGCATATGCGATCAGTGGCGTGGTGGGCATTCGGTGCGGTCCCAACCCTTGGCTCTTCCCAACGGATATAGTGATAGCTGATAAATGGCCGGTCGCGAATGCGGGACTTCGACTGTCGCCCGCCTGGCTGTGAAGCAACAAGGTTCGAAATTGTCCACGGCTTGCCCCGTGGATCACCCCGACTTCAGATAGCTAACTGACAGGATTCTGGGCAATACGGAGTCAGTCAGCGCGAGAACACATTCTTCAACTGCACCAGGAATGTCACCAGCCACGCGCACGCATACATGCCCGCGAGGCCAAGCGCTGTTCTGCGATCAATCAAGGACAGGCCTGTCCACCACCATATCCGGTAAAGCCATAGTCCTGCCGTGCCTATACCAAGCAAGCAGACCAGCATCTTGAGAAAGGAGGAGTTCGCGACACCCAAGGCGCCAAACAAAAGCGTTGCCGGAACGAGAAACATGGTGCAGGCGGATACTAAAGTCTCGTTCATGGCTCCTCAAGGCATCTACGAATCGCGGGCTACATATGCAGTTTGCAGCAACCTGTACCCTTCTGAAAGGGACGCCGGGGCAACTGATATTTGGCTTGCGCCGCTGACGTTCGACGACCGCGTTGCAGGGCCACGTTGAACTTATCCTTCGTACCCGCTAAGGCATCCCTCCAAACCTTGGGGAGAAGACATGGCGGATGCTGCACAGCCGACGGCAGTCGCGCTTGGCGATGCGACGGTGGCGTTTCGTGTCGCCGGCGACCGCGTCTATACGGCCGTGGAGAAAGCCAATCTGTCCGTTGCGCACGGCGAGTTCGTCGCCATCGTCGGCCCGACGGGCTGCGGCAAATCGACGTTGCTCAACGTCGCGGCTGGGCTGTTGAAACCGGCGTCGGGGTCGGTGAAGATATTCGACCAGCCGCTGACCGGCCTGAACCGCGACGCCGGCTATCTCTTCCAGGCCGATGCGCTGTTTCCCTGGAAGACGGCGCTCGACAACGTCGCCATCGGGCTCGAGATCAAGGGCGCGCCGCGCGAACAGGCGCTGCAGCGCGCGCAGGGCTGGCTGACGTCGGTGGGACTCGGCGCCTTCGCCAACCGCTACCCGCACATGCTCTCCGGCGGCCAGCGCAAGCGCGTCGGCCTTGCGCAGGTTTTGATCCGCGATCCCAAGATACTTTTGATGGACGAGCCGTTCGGCCCGCTCGACGCGCAGACCCGGCAGATCATGGGCAATCTGCTGCTGGAGCTATGGAACGCCGACCGCAAGGCGGTGCTGTTCGTCACCCACGATCTCGAAGAGGCGATCGCGCTGGCCGATCGCGTCGTCATCATGTCGGCTGGGCCTTCCGCGCGCATCATTGGCGACTGGCGCGTAAAACTGCCGCGCCCGCGCGACATTTCGGAAGTCCGCATGGAAAAGGACTTTCACGAATTGCACCGGGAGATCTGGAGCGTGCTGAAGGATGAAGTGATGAAGGGTTACGCGCAATCCACCCAAGCGGCAGGAGTTGGTTGATGTCCCGTTCGACGCTGCTTCTGTTGCAATTGCTGGTCGCCGTCGTCGCGCTGGCGATATGGCAGTTCCTCACCACCGTGCCGGTGTTCGGAAAAATCCTGCTGCCGCCGTTTTTCTTTTCCAACCCGATCGATGTCGGCAGCCAGATCGTCAAATGGTTCTCGTCAGGCGTGATCTGGAAGCATCTCTTCATCACGCTGTGGGAATCGATCCTCGCCTTCGTGATCGGCTCAATCAGTGGCGTGCTGGTCGGCTTCTGGTTCGCGCGCCAGCCTCGGGTTGCCGCGGTGTTCGATCCCTATGTGAAGATGATCAACGCGCTACCGCGCGTGGTGCTGGCGCCGATCTTCACGCTGTGGCTGGGGCTTGGCATCTGGTCCAAGGTCGCGCTCGGCGTCACGCTGGTGTTCTTCATCGTGTTCTTCAACGTCTATCAGGGCGTCAAGGAAGTCTCGAATACGGTGCTCGACAATGGCCGCATGCTCGGCATGAGCGAGCGGCAATTGACGCGGCATGTGTACTGGCCGTCGGCGCTTTCGTGGATGTTCTCCTCGCTGCACACGGCGGTCGGCTTTGCCGTGGTCGGTGCGGTGGTCGGCGAATATCTGGGATCGGCGGCCGGTCTCGGCTACCTGATCCAGCAGGCCGAAGGCGTGTTCGACGTCGCCGCCGTGTTCGCTGGCATGTTCGTGCTGTCGGCCTTCGTCATATTGATCGACATGGGCGTGACGCTGGTCGAGCGCCGGCTCTTGGTGTGGCGTCCGACGGCGGCGGAGGGCAGGGGGTAGGCCGTTAGTTGCGCGATCCAACTCGGAAAATCAACCAAATCAATCGGTTCGACCGCCGCTTCCTTATTGCGGAACCAGCCGATGCCCAGAGTGCACCATAAGCCCGTTTGACATAGATTTGTAATGTTATAACGTTACAAAGAACCTTGCTCTTTCGGGCTGTGTCGACAATGAATGTTGTTTTCTTCCCAAGGTCGCCGCGCCATCAATGGAATGTCGTGCGTCAATTAAAAGAGCACGCCCGGACAGCCATCAACGCCAATGACGAAACAACCATCACCTTAAGCGAACGCAGCGATCCAGGCTGCGGGGGCGCCCGAACCATCGTGCTCATCATGCATCCGGGACGACCAACGGAGGCCGTCACGATCGACAAGTCGCTTGGACAGATCACGCAGACAGACCTCGCGGATGCGCTAGCGCCGCTGGCCGCACCAACCGGCTTGCCCGAACCTCCATCGAAACGGAATGACCATCGCTTACCCGCGGATCGACGCTAGCCGGCGC
Source organism: Bradyrhizobium sp. 157 (assembly GCF_023073815.1). Lineage (NCBI taxonomy): Bacteria > Pseudomonadati > Pseudomonadota > Alphaproteobacteria > Hyphomicrobiales > Nitrobacteraceae > Bradyrhizobium > Bradyrhizobium sp. 157. The sequence continues at coordinate 163,164 of NZ_JADPKF010000060.1, forward strand.
AGACCAATTGCAGCATCAACAAAGGACAATCCCATGCAGATGGCTTTGAACCAGACTCCGGTCACGGTGATTACCGGCTATCTCGGAGCCGGAAAGACCACGCTGCTTAACCGTATCCTCACGGAGACGCATGGCAGGCGCTACGCCGTCGTCGTCAATGAATTCGGCGAGGTCGGAATCGATAACGACCTCATCGTCAACGCCGAAGAAGAGATATTCGAAATGAACAACGGCTGCATCTGCTGCACGGTGCGGGGCGATCTCATACGAATTCTCGGCGGTCTGATGCGGCGTAGGAACCGTTTCGACGGCATCATCGTCGAAACCACTGGGCTCGCCGATCCCGCGCCCGTCGCGCAGACATTTTTTGTTGATGAGGATGTCCGCCGCCAGACCAAACTCGATGCCATTGTGACCGTGGCGGACGCCATGCATCTCCTTGGTGAGATCGATCGCGCACCGGAGGCGCAGGAGCAACTCGGCTTCGCCGACATCGTACTGCTCAACAAGACCGACCTGGTCACCACGAACGACCTCGCTTCGGTCGAAGCGCGCATTCGCCGGATCAATCCTTATGCTGGCATCCATCGCACCGAACGCTGTGGCATCGATCTCGCCAAGGTCCTTGGCCGTGACGCTTTCAATCTCGACCGCGTTCTCGAATTCGAGCCAGGATTTCTCACCGAAGCGCACGACCATGAACACGACGATGAGATCAGCAGCCTTTCTCTGACTGCCGACCGCCAGCTCGATCCCGCACGGTTCGTCCCCTGGATTCAGAAGGTCACGCAGGATTTCGGACCAGACATCCTTCGAATGAAGGGCATCATTGCGATGAAGGACGACGATCAGCGCTTCGTGGTCCAGGCCGTGCACATGCTTCTCGAAGGCGGTTCCCAGCGTTCATGGAAACCGGACGAAAACCGCATCAGCCGTCTGGTCTTCATCGGAAGGGGACTACCCAGGGACCAGCTTAAACAGGGATTTGAGTCCTGCCGCGTTTGATCGTCGACGCATTGACGAGCTGCAGGCTGCTTCTTTCGAATATCCACCCAGTCATCTCACGCTCGTGCGGAAGACGGCACGGTTCATCTGCCACCGTCTCAATTTGATTGTGGCTTCGCGATCGGTTGATCGTGGTCGGTATGGCAGCAGATGATTTTCTCCGGCCATATCAATTCATCGTGCGATTCAAGAACCTCCCGGCCAGTCGTGAAAATGATCCATAATGCAACGGCTCCGGCGATGATTGGATCGAAGCTTGGATAACCCGTCACTAGAAGCAGTAAGCCCGCGGCCACCGGGGCGAGGGATACCCATACGTCGCCAAGATTGTGGATATACGCGAGCCGGATTGCAACGTTGTTTTGGCTTGGCTCCAGGAGCAAGCGGGCCACGCTCCAATTCGCGGCGGCGGCAGCCAGACCCACGATCATCGGAACGATGCCCTGAACCGGCACCGGATTGAACAGACGTTCCCCGGCCTGCCACAAAAGCAGTCCGCTGACCGCAATCAGCCCGACCGAGTTAAAGAGATTCCCGGCTCTCAACAGCCGCTGCGAAGGGCCTCTGGTGACCAGGAATGCTGCATACAGGCAGACCAGCGCCAACTCGTCCGATAGGTTATGCGCGCTGTCCATCAGGAGGCTCAGGCTCGATGCCTGATAGCCAGCAATACCCTCCACCACAAAGATTGCAGTGTTTATCGCTACTGCAGCGGCAACGGCTTTTTGATGATGAGCCATTCTGCATCCCCCATTTTCCGCGATTTGGGCGCGAAGAGCGCCTTTGCCCACTCTACGCCACTGCGCCTACGTGACGACATCGGATGCCAGCTGAAATTGCGGATCCAATGTCACGTCAGCGGTAATCGAGTTGGAGATGAAGCAGTTTTCCTTCACCTCGGCCATAATCGTTCGGGCGGCTGCGATATCAGCCTGACTTCTCAGGACCAGGGTTGGCCGGACGCTGACTTCGATGATCCGATATTTGCCGTCGACGTTTGCCAGCAAGCCTTCTGCGGCGCTTTCATAGGCTACAAACTCCAGCCCCTTGCTTTGGGCGAACGATACAAACGTCAGCATCATGCAAGCATTCAGCGCTGCGACCAGAATTTCTTCGGGAGCCCAGACGCCCGCCTCTCCCTTGAATTCAGGAGGACTGCCGATCTCGATGTCGGGTTTGCCGGGTGCGGATGTTCGGCCGCGGCGAGCGGTGTCCCAGACCAGGTTGTTCCTGTACTGAAAGGACTTGTATGTTTTCCCTGTTGCCACGTGATCCTCCAGGAATCGTAGGGTGAGCAAAGCGAAGCGTGCCCACCATCACGACCACAGCAAGAACATGGTGGGTACGGCGCGAAGAGCGCCTTTGCCCACCCTACGAGTCTCTAGAATGTGCTTCGAGGTGCTGAACATGAACTACTTCGTTCGCGCGGTTGCGATATCGTCGCCGGCGTCATCGGCCGGCGCCTCCAGCGCTACTAGGGTTCGAGCACCATCGCCCTCAGGCCAACTGCACGGGCCCGTGATCATCGCAATGATCACCGTGCGGGTGGTGCAACCGGCCGTCTACAAGATAGTCGACATGGTCACCATGCGGCACCACTTCATGTCCGCAGTTTGGACCGTGCCTGTGCTCGCAATGGACTTGAGGAGTGCACTGCACGGGATTTGTGGCATTTACCGTGATGACATGTTCGTCCACGTGATCCTCGTGCATATGGTGGAGATGACCGTCGTGAAGATAATCCACATGTCCGTCGTGACGAACCGCGGTGTGCCCGCAATCCGGGCCATGCTTATGAGTGTGGTTGGCATGGTGTTTCTCGGTACATGTGGTCATTAGCAATACTCCTTGCGCTTGTTTGCTATCGATACCCTATCGCAGACCATAGTGGAATCGTTGCGGAAGCCAACGATGCTGAGGTGCCCGCACCCTAACTCAATTACCGATAGCCAATGTTATAACGTTCAGGTGGAAACGGTTGCGAGCCGAGCGCCAATCTACGGGTTCAGACATCTACGTCTTCGATATATTGGGAGCCGTGATTGTTACATGGATTTAGAAACGCTTTGAACTGATCGGGGGCATGTCGACGAAGGGATAGGGACGTTCCGGTGGAGCCGTCTCTTGGCCCCCGCAGTCCGCGCGGCGAGGGCGCATCCTGGATCGCTGAGGACTCCCTAGATTGCTTCGTCGCTGTCGCTCCCTTGCGCAAACGCTTTGCATTTGTCGCAGGCAACGACGGAGGAGGAGTCGAGCCTCACCCGTGCATCGTTCCTGCGGCCTTCTCAACGGTCGCGCACTGCTCTATCTTGCCGCCCAACGAATGGAGGAACCCATGAAGAAACTGTTCGGCCGGCTGGCCGCCACGCTGCTGGCACTCACACTGACCTCGGGATTTGCCGCAGCGCAAAGCAAGGTCACCATCGCAATCGGAGGCGGCTCATGCCTGTGCTATCTGCCGACGGTGCTCGCCAAGCAGCTCGGCGAATACGAGAAGGCGGGATTGGCCGTCGAACTGGTCGACCTCAAGGGCGGCTCGGACGCGCTCAAGGCCGTGCTCGGCGGCAGCGCCGATGTGGTCTCGGGCTATTTCGATCATTGCGTCAATCTCGCCGCCAAGAAGCAGGAGTTGCAGTCCTTCGTGATCTACGACCGCTATCCCGGCTTGGTGCTGGTGGTATCGCCCAAGCACACCAATGACATCAAATCGATCAAGGATCTGGCCGGCAAGAAGGTCGGCGTCAGCGCGCCGGGCTCTTCGACCGACTTCTTCCTGAAATATCTGTTGAAGAAGAACGGCCTCGATCCGACCAGCGCCGCGGTGATCGGCGTCGGCCTCGGCGCCACCGCGGTCGCCGCGATGCAGCAGGGCCAGATCGAGGCGGCCGTGATGCTCGATCCCTCCGTCACCGTTTTGCAGGGCAGCCATCCCGATCTGAAGATACTGGCCGACACCCGCAGCGAGAAGGACACGCTCGCCGTGTTCGGCGGGGAATATCCCGGCGGCGCGCTCTATACGACCACGGCGTGGATCAAGTCGCACGAGAAGGAAGTTCAGGCGCTGACCAACGCGATCGTCAACACGCTCAACTGGATCCATTCGCATTCGCCGGAAGAGATCATGGCGAAAATGCCCGAGGGAGTGGTCGGCAAGAACAAGGAGCTTTATCTCGCCGCGCTGAAGAACACGATCCCGATGTACTCGCAAACCGGTTTGATGGACCCGAAGGGCGCCGACGCAGTGCTCGCCGTTTTCAGCGAGGGCTCGCCCGAGGTAGCGAAAGCTAACATCGACGTGACCAAGACTTACACAAACAAATATGTCGAGCAGGCCAAGAAGACCACGGGCGCCAATCCGAAGTGAAGAAGGGATAGGATCGGCGTGAAATCGAGCGAAGTGAAGCGATGAGTGGTACGAGACCTCCGGCCATTCATCGCGTCAGCACGCTCGATCTCACGGTCGAAACGTGGGCCTGGCCGTTCGCGGAAGCGCGGCGCGCGGACGTCGATGCGCATTTTGCCGAAAGGCAGCGCGAAAGGCCGCAACTGTGGAACGGCCGCGTCCTGCTCGGGCGCAACCCGGTATTTGCCGGCGACCGTTTCAGCGCCAGCTATTTCGAAACCGACTTCGCGAGTTTTCTGGCTTGGCGCGACTGGGGCTTTCCCGACGCTTCCGTGTTCAACGGTTTCGGCATGGGCGCGCTGCTCTGCGCCGACGGCGCCTTCGTGCTCGGCGAAATGGGCCCGCACACGGCCAATGCCGGGCGCATCTATTTTCCGTCAGGCACGCCGGACCTCGACGACATCAGGGACGGCGCGGTCGATATTTCCGGCAGCGTCACGCGCGAGCTCGAGGAAGAGACCGGCCTTGCTCCCGGCGAATACGACAGCGAGCCGGATTGGTACTGCATCTACACGGCGCCGACCGTTGCGATGATCCGCCTGCTGCGCGTCAACATGCCGGGCGACGCGCTGCGCGAGCGGATCGAGTGCAATCTCGCCTCGCAAGATCAGCCGGAATTGTCGGCCATTCACCTCGTGCGCGGCACGCGCGATCTCAGTTCGGCAATGCCGCGTTTTGTCACGGCATTCATCGAGGCGCAGTTCGCTTCCCGGCCCTGACCAAGTAATGCGCTTGACATCTGGTCGCGCTACCAATGTGATAGGTGCCAACCAGAGCAAGAAAAAGACGCAGTGCACAAAAAATAATCCAGGGAGGATTCCATGCCGGGGCGCAAAGCTGCACGCCTTCTCGTCGGGCTGTCTGCCGCAATCGCGGTGCTGGGGATGGCGGTCGCCGCCGAGGCTCAGGAAAAGAAAATCAAGATCGGCGTGATCTACGATCTTACTGGTCCGCTCGCGGGCGGCGGCTCGGAGCTGCAATATATCGGCGCCAAGATCATGCTCGACCAGTACGCCAAGACCGGCGTCGAGGGTTACAAGGTCGAAGCCGTCTACGCCGACGCCCAGAGCAAGCCTGACGTGGCGATCAACGAGGCCGTCCGGCTGATCGAACAGGAAAAGGTCAACATGCTGCTCGGCTTCTTCTCGTCTGCGCAATGCGTGCCGGTGGCCGCGCGCGTCGAGCAGCTGAAGAATTTCATGTGGATCACGACCTGCATTTCCTCGGCTGTGCTGGCCGACAAGAACTTCAAATACGTATTCCGTCCGCAGGCCTCGGGCGACCAGTTCGGCATGATGACGATGGATTTCATCGCCCAGAACTCGAAAGCGAAGCTCGGTAAGGAGCCGAAGGATTTGCGGGTCGCCATCATCCACGAGGACGGCGCCTATGGCGTCGACGTGGCGAAGGGCAATGAGGCCGGTGCCAAGAAGGCCGGCTTTAACATCGTGCTGAAGGAAGGCTATGCCGCCACCGCGCCCGACCTTTCTTCTCTCGTCACCAAGCTGAAGCGCGCGCGGCCGGATGTCATCTTCCACACCGGCTATAATCCCGACATCACTTTGTTCGGGCGTCAGGCGCGCGAGCAGGGCCTGAAATTCCAGGCTCTGGTCGGTCACGGCGCGGGCTACGGCGTCTACGAAAAGCTGAAGGAAGGCTTGGGCGGCGACGTCAACTACGTCTTCAACACCGATCCGATCTCGATCTGGCTCGCCAACCAGAAATCGATGGATCCGAAACTGCCGCCGGTCATCAAGATGGTCGGCGAGGAGTTCGACAAGGCGAAACCCGGCGTTGCGATTCGCTCGGCCCATGCCGGCATGGCCGCGTCGAACACCTACGTGTTCCTGACCGAAGTGCTGCCGCGCGCCATCAAGAAATATGGCGGCGTCGATCCCGAGGCGCTGCGCAAGGCAGCTCTCGAAGTCGACATTCCCGAAGGCGGCACCATGCTCGGCTTCGGCGTCAAGTTCCACGGCGAGGGCTCTCAGATGGCCGGCCAGAACGAACGCTCGTTCCCCGTTGTCATCCAGTATGTTGACGATAAGTCGTATGTGGTGTGGCCAAAGAGCCAGGCGCAGCGCGAGGCCGTGCTGCCGCTGCCGAAGGGAACCACGTTCAGCAACCAGTAAGAGCCGGGCAAACGGCTAAGCGGAGGTTTCCGGCGTGCTGACGGTAGACGGATTGGTGAAACGCTTCGGCGGCTTCACCGCTGTTAACAACGTGTCGTTCCGGGTCGAGCAGGGCGAGATTCTCGGCCTGATCGGTCCGAACGGCTCCGGCAAGAGCACGATCTTCAATATGCTGTCGGGCACGCTGATCCCGACGGCAGGATCGATTGTGTTCAACGGAACGGAGATCGCCGGCAAGGCACCGCACCGCATCATCAACAGCGGCATCGGCCGCACCTTCCAGATCCCGCGGCCGTTTCACCGCCTCACGATATTCGAGAATGTGGCGCTCGCAGGCTATTACGGCCAGGGCAGCCACAGCCGCGCCCGCGCGGACGAGGCGGCTGAACGCGCGCTCGCCATGGTCGGCCTGCCGACGAACCGCCACGCCGGCGTCGATGGCTTAGGCGCCGCCGGCCTGAAAAAACTCGAACTCGCAAAAGCGCTCGCCACCGGGCCGAAGCTCCTGCTCGCCGACGAAAGCCTTGGCGGGCTCGACGAGCACGAGATGGACCAGGCCGCCGACATGCTGCGCAAGATCCGCGACGAGCTCGGCATCACCATCATCTGGGTCGAGCACATCATGGGCGTGTTGATGCGCGTGGTCGACCGCGTGATGGTGCTCGATCACGGCGAGAAGATTTCGGAAGGCCTGCCGAGCGCGGTGGCGAGCGATCCACGGGTGATCGAGGTCTATCTCGGCACGGACGCGGATTCGAGCCAGGCCGCGGCGGCGGAAGCGCGCCGGCGGGCAGGGGTGTAAGTATGCTCGAACTCAGATCGCTCGACGCGGGTTACGGCAGCTTCCAGGCATTATTCGGCACCAACCTCAACGTCAGAGCGGGCGAGGCCGTCGGCGTGATCGGCCCGAACGGCGCCGGCAAGACCACGCTGATGCGCGTGATCTCCGGCCTGATACGGCCCACCAAAGGTTCGATCACGATGGAAGGCCGCGACGTGCTGGCGACGCCGGCGCACCGCATCGTCGATCTCGGCATTGCGCATGTGCCGGAGAACCGCCGGCTGTTTCCGCGGCTCACCGTCGACGACAATCTGAAGATGGGCGCCTACATGCCGGGCGCGCGCGCCAAGTATGCCGAGCGGCTCGAATTCGTGTTCGACCTGTTCCCGCGGATGAAGGAACGGCGCAGCCAGATGGCCGGCACGCTGTCGGGCGGCGAGCAGCAGATGTGCGCGATCGGGCGCGCGCTGATGTCGGATCCGAAATTGCTCCTGCTCGACGAGCCCTCGGCGGGCCTTGCGCCGGTCGTGGTGCAGCAGGTGTTCGAGCTGGTGAAGCGAATTCGCTCTGGCGGGCTGACGGTTTTGATCGTCGAGCAGAACGTGCAGCAGGTGCTGAAGGTGGTCGACCGCGCGTATTTGCTGGAAGCCGGCACCATCCGCGCATCGGGTACGTCGGAGGAGATGATGAAGACCGACACCATCAAGCAGGCATATCTGGGAGTTTAGGGCAGGGCATGACGAGATTGAGCCGAGTGGCGACCGCGAAGGAACTGCGCTCCCTCTCCCGGTTGCGGGGGAGGCGTAGGCGGCCTCCGGCCGCCGTCCTTAACAAACACGCCGATGCGGAGCATCGGCTATGGGTGGGGGTGTTTCCGCGAGTCGCACCGCTCGTGTGGAGAGAGTTTCCCCCACCCGGATCGCATCTTCGATGCGATCCGACCTCCCCCGCAAGCGGGAGAGGTGAGGCGAAGCCGGGATAGGGCGACAAACAATGCAGGCATTCCTCGACACCTTCGATATCTTTCTGCTGGAAGCCATTGTCAACGGCATCCTGCTCGGCGGCGTGCTCGCGCTGCTCGCGCTCGGGCTCAACCTGATCTTCGGCGTCATCGACGTCACCTGGATCTGCTACGCCGAACTGGTCATGATCGGCATGTACGGCATGTACTACATGGTCCAGGTGTTCGGATTGCCGTACTGGGTTGCAGCGCCGATCGCGATTCTGCTGGTCGCAGCGCTCGGCGCGCTCCTGCACTATCTCGTCATCGCGCCGCTACTCACCGCGCCGCCGATCAACCAGTTGCTCGCCACCGGCGGCGTGCTGTTCATCCTGCAGAGCTTTGCCACCGTCGCCTTCGGCATCGACTTCCGCAACCTCGGCATCCGCCTGCCGGTGCTGGCGATCGGCGACATGCATTTCAGCTATTCGCGGCTGCTCGCCTTTGTCGCCGCCTTGGCCGGCATGCTGGCGATCTACTTCTTCATGAAACGAACTTATACGGGGACCGCGATCCGCGCCGTCGCGCAGGACCGACAGATCATGTCGCTGATGGGGGTCGACACCAAGCGCATCTATCTCATCACCTCGGCGCTGGGTGGCGCGCTCGCAGGCCTCGCCGCCTGTCTTCTGGTCCTGCAGTACGACGTGCACCCCTTCGTTGGCCTCTCGTTCGGGCCGATCACCTTCCTGATCTGCGTGCTCGGCGGGCTCGGCAACTTCGTCGGCGGCTTCATCGCGGCTTTCGTATTCGCTCAGATCATTTCGCTGGGCGGCCTGTACTCCGATCTCGAATGGGGCTACGTGCTGGCGTTCGCCTTCTTCATCGTCATGATGTTCATCCGGCCCGCGGGCCTTCTTGCGAGGCGCGCGTGAATTCCCGCTACATCGCCTGGGCCGTTGGATTGGCCGCGCTGATCGCGCTGCCCTTCGTCTATCGTGAGCCCTATCACCTGCACATCCTGGTGCTGATCCTGATCTGGTCGTTCGCCTATACCGCGTGGTCGATCATGGGCCGCTTCGGACTGGTGTCGCTCGGCCACGGCGGCTTCATGGGCGTGGGCGCTTACATCACTGCGCTGCTGTGGAACCATCTCGGCGTCTCGCCATGGATCGGCATCCCCATCAGCATGGTGGCGGCGGGCGTGCTGGCGCTGATCGTCGCCTATCCCTGTTTCCGCTTCCGCATCACCGGGCACTATTTTGTGCTGGTGACGCTGGCTTTATCAGGCATCGTGCTGCAGGTCATTACCGCGACCCGCGACTACACCGGCGGCTCGCTCGGCTACACGCCCGACCGCGCCCGCAGCGGCCAGGGGCTGCTGGCGTTGCAGTTCGACGAAAAAACGACGTGGTATCTGATCGCGCTGTTCGTGTGGGTGGTCGGATTGCTGATCTGGCGCTGGGTCGACCGCAGCATGAGCCGCTACGCCATGGAGGCGATCTCGGAAGACGAGGATGCCGCCGCCGCGGCCGGCGTCAACGTGACAGCCGAAAAGCTCAAGATCACGCTGATCTCGGCGCTGATGACGGCGCTCGCCGGTGCGCTCTACTGCCAGTACCAGATGTTCATCTCGCCCGATACCGTCAGCGGCATTGCGGTGTCGCTGCAGATGGTGTTTGCCGTTATCGTCGGCGGGCTCTATGTCTCGCTCGGGCCAACCATCGGCGCCATCATCACCATCATGCTTGCGGAAATCCTGCGCATCGGGTTCGGCACCAAGGCGGTGGGCTGGGACAATCTGGTCTATGGCCTCCTGCTCGTCATCTTCATCATATTCCTTCCCAAGGGCATTCTTGGTAGCGTCCTCGACCGACTGAAGACGCAACCCAAGCCCTCCGGGACGAAATGAACAAGAAATCCTCGCAGCCGTTTGCCGACGAACTGAAGCCCTATGTCGACCCGTTCCGTTTTGACGGAGCGGGCGAGTTTCACCTGAAGTCGCACAAGACGAACGAGAAGGGCGGCCTTGATAAGGACAAGGCGACCAAGATCATCGAGGCCAATCGCAAGCGGCTCAACGATTTCCAGGAAAAGCTCTACGCCCAGGACCGCTGGTCGATGCTGCTGATCTTTCAGGGCATGGACGCCGCCGGCAAGGATTCGGCCATCAAGAGCGTGTTCGAGGGCGTCAACCCGCAGGGCTGCGAGGTCACCTCGTTCAAGCAGCCTTCCTCAAAAGAACTCGACCACGATTTCCTGTGGCGCAGCATGATCGCGCTGCCGGAGCGCGGCCGGATCGGCATCTTCAACCGTTCCTACTACGAGGAATGCCTGGTGGTGCGGGTCCACCCCGAAATTCTCGCCAGGCAGAAGATACCGCCGCAACTCGTCACCAAGGACATCTGGCGCGACCGGTTCGAGGACATCTCGGCGATGGAGCGCTACCTCGCGCGCAACGGCACCGTGATCCTGAAATTCTTCCTCAACGTCTCCAAGGAGGAGCAGCGCCAGCGCTTTCTGGCGCGGCTGGAAGAGCCCGCCAAGAACTGGAAGTTCTCGCTTGCCGATATTGATGAACGCAAGCTGTGGGCGAAATACCAGGCCGCCTACCAGGACGTGATCCGCCACACCGCGACGGAGGCGGCACCATGGATCGTAGTCCCCGCCGACCACAAATGGTTTACCCGCGTCGTGATCGGCTCGACCATCGTCGCAGCTCTCGAGAAGCTCGATCTACATTTTCCAAAGGTCGATCAGGCCGACCGCAGCGAATTCGCCAAGGTGCGCGAAGCGCTGCTGGCGGAGGAGGAGGCGGACAAGAAGTAGGGTGGGCAGAGCGAAACAAAACCCATCGCTCTCCGCCACCGGGTGATGGATTTACTCCATCCCATTCCACGTGAGGTAAGCACACTGGTCAGGCTCCCTCCCCCTTGCGGGGGAGGGTTGGGGAGAGGGGTACGCCCCGGGCGAGGTGATCGATGTGCGCACCGGCTTCTCAATCTCGGATCGTTGAACTCACACTGAGAGAGCACGTGGTGTGGCACCCCTCTCCCTAACCCTCCCCCGCAAGTGGGAGGGAACCCTGCCTTCGGTGCGTCCCTCACAGCAGTCGATGCGACGGCTTCGCTGCGTTCCACCGGATTGTCATTCCCAGAAGTAGCGGCAAAGGCGCACTTGCCCACCATTGGTGTCGAGTGTCGGGACTGAACGGTGAGCACGCGGGGGCCTGTCATCGGGTGCGCATTCGCGTGACCCGGTGGCTTTACCGATTCCCGTTACGCGTCACTCCGCCGTTTCTCCGAAAATCATCTGCCAGCCCTTTCGCGTGTCCATATACTCGCGAACCTCTTTGATGCGGCCGCCTGCGACGACAAAGACGAAGCAGTAGTCGTTGTCATACGGCCGTCCTTCCGGAAGGGTCGCCCGCATCCGCTCCTCAATGATCACGGTATCGCCATCGGCATGGACGGCGCGGAACGAGATCTCGATTGCGGAGAACAGGCGGTGCATCTCGGAGGCGATGAACCGCGCGATCTGGTCGGGGCCGATCATGTGATCGGTATGCGCGAGCGCCACCGCCGTCGCGTTGCGGCGAGGGGCGATCCATTCGGCGTCCGGTGTGAACAGGGATGCGATCAGGCCCGCGTCTCGCGTTGCGAATGTTTTCCACGCGTTGAGGACGATGTCCTTGGCTGTCGGGTTATTCATTTTTTGTTTTGCCTTCCGGGAGAGTGAATCCGTTGCCGCCGATCTAAGACACACCGGCCCTGACCGCTGGCCGGAATCGGACCTCATCATCCGCGCCCACTTTCATCGGCCGCGCGGTGAGCTAGAATTCGAGAATGTTGAGTTTCGATATCTGCAATGCTGCGCGGCTGAGGCGCGACGCGCGCTATGATGGCCGTTTTTTCACGGCGGTTCGGACCACGCGGATCTATTGCCGCCCGGTCTGCCCGGTCAAGCACCCGTTGACGCGCAACGTCACCTATTACCCGACGGCAGCAGCGGCCGAAGCGGCGGGATACCGGCCGTGCCTGCGCTGCCGCCCGGAGACCGCGCCGTTCTGCCCGGCCTGGAACGGCACCCGCTCGACCGTTGCGCGGGCACTGAAGCTGATCGATGGCGGCGCGTTGGAGCACGGATCGGTCGCCGGACTAGCGGAGAAGCTTGGGATCACCTCGCGCCATCTCGCCCGCCTGTTCGAACGCCATGTCGGGGCAAGCCCGCAGCAGGTCGCGAACACCCGCCGCATCCAGCGCGCCAAACGGTTGCTCGACACCACCGACGACGCGATGACGGAAATCGCCTTCCGCGCCGGCTTCGGCAGCTTGCGCCGCTTCAACGCCGCGTTCTCCGAACTCTATGGCCGCTCACCATCGAGCTTGCGCGCGACGTCGCGTGGACAGAGGAGGTGAGGGAGCATTTCGCGCAAGCCATCCACACGTGAGGTAAGCACAGTGGTCAGGCTCCCTCCCCCTTGCCGGGGAGGGTTGGGGAGAGGGGTATGCCCCGGGCGAAACGATCGATGTGCGCACTGGCTTCTCAATCTCGGTCATTCATCGTGGCACTCACTCTGAGAGAGCACGTCGCGTGGCACCCCTCTCCCTGACCCTCCCCCGCAAGGGGGGAGGGAACCCTGCCGTCGGTTCGTCCCTCACAGCATTCGGCTTCGCTGCGTTCTACCGGATTGTCGTTCCCCGCGAAGGCGGGGAATTCCCGTACGCTGCGGCCTTTCGGCTCTCCGCGGCCGCTGGTAATACTGGGTCGTCCGGTCTAGCCGGACGACGACAAGCATGGTTAGGTCACGTTTCCTGACCCTCTTTTGGCATTGCGGCCGGCCGTAATTCTCGTCTAGAACAGCCCCGGAACGCTGTCGCGGCAACGAACCGTCAATGGTTTTAGCCGAGATTTGAGCGTCCAAAAGGGTCTGGCAATGCTGATTCGCAGCCAAATGTTGGGAGTTCGGGGTGGAGCGGCCAAGGCTGCCCCTGCACGTCCAGCTGCGTCCGCGCCCACCCTGCTTCTTGGCGGGCTTCTGCTTCTTATCGGCCCCTGAGGGCCGTCTGGGCGTTTGCGCCTGGGCACTCAGGGGTTTTGAGCGAGATCACCAGACCCTTCGGCGCCCATGAGAGAACGGCGCTACGACCCAAAAGGAATTCAGCATATGACTACAGCGAATAAGTCCGAGAAGGACCGCGTCATCATTTTCGACACCACTCTGCGTGACGGCGAGCAGTGCCCGGGCGCGACCATGACCTTCGAGGAAAAGCTCGAGGTCGCCGAAATGCTCGACGACATGGGTGTCGACGTCATCGAGGCCGGTTTCCCGATCACATCGGAAGGCGACTTCCAGGCGGTCAGCGAGATTGCCCGCCGCTCCAAGAACGCCGTGATCGCCGGCCTATCGCGCGCGCATCCCAAGGACATCGATCGCTGCGCCGAGGCGGTGAAGTTCGCAAAACGCGGCCGCGTCCACACCGTGATCGCGACCTCGCCGCTGCACATGCGCGTCAAGTTGAACATGACACCGGAGCAAGTGATCGAGCTCTCGATCGCCAACGTCACCCGCGCCCGCAATCAGATCGACGATGTCGAATGGTCGGCCGAGGATGGCACCCGCAGCGAGATGGATTATCTCTGCCGCATCGTCGAAGCCGTCATCAAGGCCGGCGCCACCACGGTGAACATTCCCGATACCGTCGGCTACACCGTGCCGGAGGAATACACCCACTTCATGCGCACGCTGATCGAGCGGGTGCCGAACTCGGACAAGGCGATCTTCTCCGTTCACTGCCATAACGACCTCGGCATGGCGGTGGCAAACTCGCTGGCCGGCATCGCCGGCGGCGCGCGCCAGGTTGAATGCACCGTCAACGGTATCGGCGAACGGGCGGGCAACGCCGCGCTCGAAGAGATCGTGATGGCGATCAACGTGCGCAACGACAAGTTTCCGTGGTGGAACAAGATCGACACCACGCAATTGACGCGCGCCTCGAAGCTGGTGTCGGCGGCGACCTCGTTCCCGGTGCAGTACAACAAGGCGATCGTCGGCCGTAACGCGTTCGCGCACGAAAGCGGCATCCACCAGGACGGCGTGCTGAAGGACGCGTCGACCTACGAGATCATGCGGCCCGAGATGGTTGGCCTGAAGCAGTCGTCGCTGGTGCTCGGCAAGCATTCCGGACGTCATGCCTTCGTGCACAAGCTGGAAGAGATGGGTTACAAGCTCGGCGCCAACCAACTCGAAGATGCCTTCAACCGCATGAAGGCGCTAGCCGACCGCAAGAAAGACATCTACGACGAGGACATCGAGGCGCTGGTCGATGAGGAAATGGCGGCCTCGCATGATCGGATCAAGCTGACCTCGCTGACGGTCATCGCCGGCACCCATGGCCCGCAGCGCGCCACCATGAAGCTCGACGTCGAAGGCCAGACCAGGATCGAGGAGGCCGAAGGCAACGGCCCGGTGGACGCCGTGTTCAACTGCATCAAGGCACTGGTGCCGCATGAAGCAAAGCTGGAGCTGTACCAGGTCCACGCCGTCACCGAAGGCACCGACGCGCAGGCCGAAGTCTCGGTGCGGCTCTCGCACGAGGGCCGTTCGATGACGGCACGCGCCGCCGATCCGGATACGCTGGTCGCTTCCGCAAAAGCCTATCTCGGCGCGCTCAACAAGATCGTCATGAAGCGCCAGCGCGACATGCCGGCCGCGGTGGCAGGCTGATCGCTTCACACCTCCGTCATTCCGGGACGGTCCAAAAGACCGCCCCGGAACTATAGGCCCGAAGCCGAGCCGGCGTCTTTCGGAGCCCCTGCAGCCGGCAAAGTTACTTTGGAGCACACGCTCGATCTGGTAGAGTCCACACCAGCCAGGAGAAAGGCCGTGGACGAGCTGGAGCGCTGGCTGGTGCCGCTTGGCCTGGTGCAACTCGCACCCGTGTTGCGGACGAACGATGTCGATCTCAAGATCCTGCCTGAGCTGAGTGAGGCGGACCTGGAGAAGCTCGGTCTCTCGCTTGGCCAGCGCAAGAAGCTATTGAAAGCGGCCGCTTGCCTGCCAAAGCCCTCAGCATCCGGAGACTCGAGCGCCGCGCCGGCACCAAGCTCGAGCGCCATCTCTTCGGCCGAACGGCGGCAGCTCACCGTGATGATCTGCGACCTCGTCGGCTCGACCGCACTATCGGCTGGTCTTGACCCCGAGGACCTGCGTGAGGTGATTGGCGCCTATCACCGCTGCGTCGCTGAGACGGTCGCCCGCTTCGACGGTTTCGTCGCGAAGTACATGGGCGACGGCGTACTGCTTTATTTCGGTTACCCGCAGGCGCATGAGGACGATGCCGAGCGAGCGGTGCGCGCCGGTTTGGCGCTCATCGACGCCGTCGACCAACTGCAAACATCCGAGCGTCTTCGGGTCCGCATCGGCATCGGGACGGGGCTGGTCGTGGTCGGCGATCTCATTGGCTCGGGCGAGGCACTGGAACGCGCCGTGGTGGGTGAGACGCCCAACCTCGCGGCGCGCCTGCAAGCACTTGGCGAGCCGAACACCATTGTGGTCGGTCCCATGACGCGCCATCTCCTGGGCGATCTTTTCGAGTACCGCGATCTCGGAACGGTCGCGATGAAGGGCTTTCCGCAACCCATCCAAGCCTATCAGGTGCTCCGATCGAGCGCCGTCGAGAGCCGGTTTGAAGCCTTCCATTCGGCCGGCCTGACCCCGCTGGTCGGCCGCGAGGAAGAGCTCGAACTGCTGCTGCGCCGGTGGCAGCGCGCGACCTCTGGGGAGGGGCAGGTGGTGCTGCTCTCAGCGGAGCCCGGGGTCGGGAAATCGCGACTGGTGGCGGCCCTCCAGGAGAAGCTCCAGGCCGAACCGTACTCGCGCCTGCGCTGCTTCTGCTCGCCGCACCACCAGGGCAGCGCGCTGTACCCCGTCATCAGGCAACTGGAGCGGGCGGCCGGGTTCACCAGGGACGACCCACCGGCGGTCAGGCTCGACAAAATCGAGGCGCTGTTAACGGCCTCAAGCACCGCTGCCGAATACATGCCGCTATTGGCCGAGCTGCTATCATTGCCCTCCGACCGCTATTGCCCGGTATCGCTCAGTCCGCCTGCGAAGAAGGAGCGCACGCTTCAGGCGCTGCTCCGGCAAGTGGAGGACCTGTCTCGGCGCAATCCCGTGCTGTGGGTCTTCGAAGATGTACACTGGATCGACCCGACCTCGCTCGAGCTCCTGCAAGTAGCGGTCGATCGCGTGCAGCAACTGCCGGTGTTGCTACTCCTCACCTTCCGACCGGAGTTCTCGCCACCGTGGATCGGCCAGCCGCACGTCACGATGCTGGCGCTCGGTCGCTTGAACCGGCGTGACACCGCAGCCCTCGTACAGCGGGTGGTTGGCGACAAGGTGCTGCCCAGCGCGGTTCTCCACGAGATCATCGACCGCACGGACGGCGTGCCGCTGTTCGTGGAGGAACTGACCAAGGCTGTGCTGGAAGCGGGAGCCGAAGGGGATGCCAAGGCCGTGCTTTCGCGAACCTCTCCGGGTGCACTCGCCGTCCCGGCTACCTTGCACGCCTCGCTCCTGGCCCGTCTCGACCGTCTCAGTCCGGAAGCCAAAGAAATCGCCCAGAGCGGCGCCGCCATTGGTAGGGAGTTCACCGACGATCTGATACGGACCGTGTCGCCGCTGTCGGAGGCGCCCTTGCAGTCGGCCCTTGAACAGCTCGCCGCATCACAACTGATTTTCCGTCGTGGCTCATCGGCTTACAGCTTCAAGCATGCCCTCGTTCAGGACACCGCCTATGGCACGTTGCTGCGCGGCAAGCGGCAAGCGCTGCACGCGCGCATCGCCCGGGCGCTCGAGGGGAACTTCCCGGACATTACGGCTACCCAGCCAGAGGTGCTGGCGCACCACTTCACCGAGGCTGACCTCACGGAAGACGCTGTTACCTACTGGCGCAAGGCTGGCCAGCGCGCGGCCGAGCGCTCGGCACACGCGGAGGCGATCGCCCATCTCCGCAGGGGGCTAATGGTCGCAGAGCGGGTCGCCGATCCGGCGACACGCGCCCGCCGCGAACTCGATCTGCAGCTCGTGCTTGCGCCGGTGCTGATCACCACCAAGAGCTGGTCGGCGCCGGAAGTCGAGCAGGCCTACCTGCGCGCCCGCGACCTTTGTCGGCAAGTCGGCGATGTGGCGCAGCTCTTTGCTGTGAGTTGGGGGTTGTGGCTCGTTTACCAACAGCGCTGCGAGTTCAAGACGGCGCGCGATCTGTTGGACGAACTGTTTGCACTTGCGCGGCGGAGCGCCGATCCGGCGCTTCTTCTGCAGGCGCATCATGCTGCATGGACAACCCTTCTCAATGTCCCGGAGCTTGCCGCGTGCCGTGCGCATCTAGATGCGGGATTGGCACTCTACCGGCCGGACGCGTACCGTGCCCATAAGTTCCTCTATGGCAGCCACGACGCAGCTGTCTGCAACCGATATACCGCGGCCGCGACGCTGTGGCCGCTTGGCTTCCCCGAGCAGGCGCTTGCCGCTGCGCGCGAAGCGGTGAGCATGGCGCGAGAGCTGTCGCATCCTTTTAGCCTTGTTCTCGCTCTGGTGTTCGCGGCGATGATCTACCAGCATCGGCGGGAAGCTGAGCCGGCCCGGGAGCAAGCGGAGGCCGCAATCGCGGTCTGCGCCGAGCATGGCATCGCACCGCACCTGGCGGCGGCGGGAAACATCTTGCGGGGCTGGGCGATCGCGGTACGCGGACAGGGAGTAGAAGGGATCGCTGAGGTTCGCGACGGTCTCGCGGCCGTCCAGCCGACCGGCGTGCGCATCCGTCGACCCTATTATCTCGCGCTGCTGGCTGAAGCTTCGGCGTGGGCCGGAGAATTCGAGCAAGGATTGACCGCGCTGGCCGAAGCTGCGGCCGCTGTCGAGGAGACAGGCGAGCGGCGATGGGAGGCGGAAATCTATCGCTTGATTGGGGAGCTGACGGTGGCGAGGCGAGGCGGCGACGGGACCGAAGCAGAAGCGTGCTTTCGGCATGCGCTTGAGGTGGCGAGGCACCAGAGCGCCAAGTCCTTGGAGCTGCGCGCTACCGCCAGCCTGGCCCGGCTATGGCGTGATCAGGGCAAGCCGCAGCAGTCCCATGATCTCCTCGCGCCGGTCTATGGCTGGTTCACGGAAGGTTTCCACACTGCCGATCTGCGGGAGGCCAGGGCGCTGCTTGATGCGCTCCGGTGACGCTCCTGTGGCGTCCATCCATCAGGGCCGTTCGATGACCGCACGCGCCGACCCGGATACGCTGGTCGCCTCGGCAGAGGCCTATCGGCGCGCTCAACAAAATCGTCATGAAGCGCCAGCGCGACGTGTCGGCCGCGGTGGCGGACTGACCTCATCCACATGCTGAAGGCTTGTTCTCCTGACCCGATGCCCGGTCTGGATACACCCGCCCATCCGGCGACGACAGATAAGAATTTTCTGCCAGGCCGGTAACCTTTGCCGCGGTTGCTTCGAACCTCCAGTCGTGAACCCTGCGAAGCCCAGGCCGCTGCAGTGCACACGTAACATATGCGGCCTCCGAAACGAAACTTATCCAGATCAATAAGAAACTCATCCAGATCAACAAGGAGAATACCATGCTGACCCGCCGATTCATTCTTGGAGCCGTGCTTGCTGCCGGAACGCTCGCTGCTTCGCCGGCGTTCGCAGGTGGCGCGCATGCGTTCGATGCCAAGGCCTTCGCCGCGGCCCAGAAAGCCGGCAAGCCAATTCTGATTGCGGTCTATGCCCCCTGGTGTCCGACCTGCAAGGCACAGGCGCCGATCCTGAGCGATCTAAGGGCTGATCCAAAGTTCAAGGATCTCGTCTATTTCGTCATCGATTTCGACAGCCAGAAAGACCTGCTCAATCGGTTTGGCGTCCGTGCGCAATCGACGCTGATTGCCTTCAAGGGCGACAAGGAAGCGGCCCGCTCGGTAGGCGATACCAAGCGGGATTCGATCTTCGCCATGGTCGGAAAAGCCGTCTGACTTCGTCGTCGAGCGTGCCGGCAAAGGTGACTTGGAGCAAAGGTGACTTGGAGCAAAGGTGACTTGGAGATGGGGAAGCGTCGATGACGATCGGCAGTGCGGTTGTGGCGTTCCTCGCGGGAATCCTTTTGATCCTTTCACCTTGCGTGCTCCCGATACTTCCAATCGTGCTCGCTACCGCGGCATCGAGCCATCGTCTGGGACCGTTGGCGCTTGCTGCCGGGTTGTGCCTCTCGTTTGTCGGCATCGGATTATTTCTGGCGACGGCCGGTCACTCGATCGGATTGGATGCCGACCGGCTGCGCTACGTGGCGGCGACGCTGATCATGCTTGTGGGCATCGTGCTCGTCGCTCCGCGGCTACAGGCGCAGATCGCGGTTGCAGCGGGCCCGATCGGAAATTGGGCCGACAGCAGGCTGGCAATGAGCCGCGCAAGCGGTGTTGCCGGGCAGTTTTGGATCGGGGTCCTTTTGGGTGCCGTATGGAGCCCTTGCGTAGGGCCGACGCTTGGCGCAGCGTCGTTACTGGCCGCCCAAGGCAAGGATCTTGGTCAGGTAGCGCTGACGATGCTCGCGTTCGGGATCGGCGCGGCACTGCCATTACTTGGGTTGGGATGGCTTTCCCGGGAAACGATGGCGCGCTGGCGTGGCCGATTGTTAGCCGCGGGCAGCGGAATGAAGATTGTGCTCGGCCTTTTGCTTCTCGTCGTCGGCATGCTCGTCATTTCGGGGGCGGACAAGGCGCTCGAAGCCTTCCTGGTCGAAATTTCTCCGGAATGGCTGACCAATTTGACCACGCGGTTCTAGAAGTTGTGTCGGCAGGTTGAACTCGAAGGATTGTGGCGGCTACCTGAAAGTTGGAAATCCGGTTAGGAGGAGAAGTCCGATGAAACTCATTGTCGCTTTCTTGGTGCTCCTGTTTGTGACGCCGGCGTTCGCGAGCGACGGTATCATTACGAAGTCGAGCAACTACTCGGTGAACGATACGATTTCCCGCTTTGCGGCGGCGGTCAAATCAAGGGAGGGCGCATGATTCATTGTGTTCACCGAAATCGACCACGCCGCTGCGGGAAAGAAGTTCGGCATCGATATGCGCCCGCGCACGGTGCTCATCTTCGGGAACCCCAAGCTCGGCACCCCGGTAATGGCAAAGACGCCATTGCTGGCGATCGACAATCCTCCGAAGGCTCTTGTTTGGGAGGATGACCAGGGCAAGGTATGGCTGTCCTATAATTCAGCCGACTATCTGTATAAAACAATCTACCCGCGGCATGGACTGGAGACTCCACCCAACTACGCGGCGTTTGCGAAGGTCTTGAGCGACATAACCGACGAGGCGACGAAATAGAGGGCGGCTCCGACGACCTCCAAGGCTCACTTCCGCCACGTCGCAGGGATTAGCGGAGTGCAATCTTCGCCAGGGCATGGTTGTGGCGGCACGGCGGGAATCACGCCCGCGGCTAATTCTATGATCTGCAAAGTGCTTCGCGTCGTACGCACGCGAACTTTCAACGCATGACTGCGACAAATCAATCCGAGGCAAATCACTTCTGATTTTCAGAAATCGTGTCAAGTCCCGGAAATGAAGAGAATCAAAAATATTTCGCTTAACGCGAGAGGCAAATCAGCCGCATAACTCTGCCCGTCTCACCCGATCGAGGGGCGGCTCGCGATCGTCACGAACGTGCGGTGGGATGCGATGGACGCGAGAGGTGCGCTAGACGTGTGCGCCCGACGCGTACGGCGAAGTCGTGTGGTTCTGGCGCCGCGGTGCTGGCGTTAAGTCCTTTGGAAGCGAAGCTTCTCAGGGGCGACGGTGGCAAGAAAGCCGTTCACCGGGAAGAGCACGAAGTAAGCCGTAAAGCCATTGCGCAGGGAAGGCCGGGATGCTCCCGCTGTACCTGTATGCTCGTGTGCGCGTTCTTAGTGCGCAAAATGCACACGAGACCGCGGGTGCAGCAAGCACCCGGTCTTCCCTGCGCCCTCTGAACAAGAGGGCGGGAAAATTGATAGCAAAACCTCGGACGCGATTGCGTCGCGAGATCGCGAACCCACATTCACCTGTCGTCGTCCGCGAAGGTGGACGATCCAGTATTCCAGAGACGCCAGTGATTAAACCGAGAAGCGCGGCGTACTGGATCCCCGCCTTCGCGGGGATGACAGTGGTGGGTGGCGCTGTCTCCGCCCGTCATTGCGAGCCAACGGCTCGCGCGAATGCGCACCCATAACAGGCTACGCGAAGCAATCCATCGCCTTCGCGGGATATGACGGCCGCCTTTTTGCATTGCAGCAAATCCCGGCAAGCGAGGTCCCTGCTAACGGGCAATGGCAATTGGGCCAGCTTGTCTGTATTGGTGCAATGGCATGCAAGCTTCGGTACCGCGCTGGCGTGCGCCGAAGAATAACGGGAGGATACATGCGCAAACTGATTTTGGCTGCGGCATCGATCGCGGCATTGACACTGATCGGACCGGCCGCGGCGCAGTCGCCGATCGTGATCAAGTTCAGCCACGTGGTGGCGACCAACACGCCGAAGGGGCTGGCGGCGGAGAAGTTCAAGGAGCTGGCCGAGAAATACACCAACGGCAAGGTCAAGGTCGAAGTCTATCCGAACTCGCAGCTCTACAAGGACAAGGAAGAGCTGGAGGCGCTGCAGCTCGGCGCGGTGCAGATGCTGGCGCCTTCGAACGCCAAGTTTGGCCCGATCGGGGTTAAGGAATTCGAGGTGTTCGATCTGCCCTACATTCTCCCCGACCTCGCCACGGTTCGTAAGGTCACCGACGGACCGCTGGGTACCAGGCTGCTCAAGCTGCTCGAGCCGAAGGGCATGACCGGTCTCGCCTACTGGGACAACGGCTTCAAGCAGATGAGCGCCAATAAGAAGCTCATTTCGCCGGCCGACTATCGCGGCCTGAAATTCCGCATCCAGTCCTCGAAGGTTCTGGAAGCCCAGTTCCGTAACCTGGGCGTGGTCCCGCAGGTGATGGCGTTCTCGGAAGTCTACCAGGCGCTGCAGACGGGCGTCGTCGATGGGCAGGAGAACACCTGGTCGAACATCTATACCCAGAAGATGCACGAGGTGCAGAAGTACATCACCAACACCAATCACGGCTATATCGGCTACATCGTGGTTGTGAACAAGAAGTTCTGGGATGGCCTGCCGGCTGACATCCGCGCCCAGTGCGAGAAGGCGATGAAGGAAGCCACCGCCTACGGCAACGGTCAGTCGCAGAAGGAAAACGACGACGCGCTCGCCGAGATCGTCAAGACCGGCAAGAGCGAGATCATAAAGCTGACGCCGGAGCAGGACTCGGCCATGCGCAAGGCGATGGAGCCGGTCTACAAAGACGTCGCCGGCCGTGTCGGCCAGGGGCTGATCGACGAGTTCATGAAGGAAGCCAAGGGCGCGACCAACTGAGACGACGTTATCGGGCTTTCGTGCCAAGGCACGGAAGCCCTTATATATCGGGGGCTCGGCAACACACGGCCGTGAAGGAATGTGAAAGGTGAGGCGTCGTAAACGCCTGACCTGAGGGGGGACATTGATGCTGCTTCGCATCCTCGACCGGCTTGAGGAGATATTGATCGCGACGCTGATGGCGCTCGCGACCGTCATCATCTTCGTCGCCGTCTGCCACCGCTATCTGCTCGGCGTTCCCTTCCTCTTTCCGATCCTGTTCCCGATCCACCTGTCCTGGGCGCAGGAACTCTGCATCTACATGTTCGTGTGGGTCGCCAAGTTCGGCGCCGCCTATGGCGTTCGCACCGGCATCCATGTCGGCGTCGACGTCGTGGTCAACCAGATCAGGTCGCCCTGGAAGAACGCGATCGTGCTGTTCGGACTGCTTTGCGGGGCCTTCTTCACCGCCGTCATCGGCACCATGGGCGCGCATTTCGTCTACGGGCTGTACCACACCGACCAGGTGTCGCCGGACCTCGAGATCCCGAGCTGGTTTGTCTATCTCTGCATTCCGCTCGGCTCCTACCTGATGTGCTTCCGCTTCCTGCAGGTCGCGTATCGCTACTTCTTCACGGGCGAACTACCGCACCATGACCACGCCCATGTCGAGGGTGTCGATGTCGATGCGCCCGGTGCCGGCGTCGCGGAGGTGACGCGATGACCTCCTTCATCATCTTTGGACTGCTGATCCTGCTGATGCTGACCGGCATGCCGATCTCGATCGCGCTCGGTCTCACAGTGCTTACGGTCATTTATGCGATGACGAACGTGCCGACCGAGTCGGTGGCGCTAAAACTGTTCACCGGCATCGACAATTTCGAGATCATGGCGATCCCGTTCTTCATTCTCGCCGGCAATTTCCTGACCCATGGCGGCGTCGCCAGACGCATGATCAATTTCGCGACTACCATGGTCGGGCACTGGTATGGCGGCCTGGGCCTTGCCGGCGTCATGGCCTGCGCGCTGTTCGCCGCCGTGTCCGGATCCTCGCCCGCGACGGTGATCGCGATCGGCGCGATCATGATGCCGGCGATGGTCAAGCAGGGTTTTCCAAAACGCTTTGGTGCCGGCGTCATCACGACATCAGGCGCGCTCGGTATCTTGATCCCGCCGTCGATCGTGATGGTGATCTATTGCGTGGCGACCGGCGGCAGCATCGCGCTCGATCCCGCCGGCCAGCGGGTGTCGTCGGCGTCCGTGGGCCAGATGTTCATGGCCGGCGTCATCCCCGGCCTGATGATGGCGACGCTGCTTGGATTGACCACCTTCTACCGCGCCTGGAGGAATGATTATCCGAGATTGCCGCGCGCGAGCTGGGGCGAGCGCTTCACGGCGTTCCGCGAATGCATGTGGGGCTTGCTGCTGATCGTGATCGTGCTCGGCGGCATCTATGCCGGCATTTTCACGCCGACGGAGGCGGCGGCGATCAGCGCGGTCTATGCCTTCGTGATTGCAGTGTTCGTCTATCGCGACATGTCGCTCAGGGACGTGCCAAAGGTGCTGCTCGGCTCGGCCAATATGAGCGCGATGATTCTCTACATCATCACCAATGCGGTGCTGTTCTCGTTCCTGATGGCGAACGAAAACATTCCGCAGCACATTGCAAACTGGATCACCTCGGTCGGCGTCGACTGGATCATCTTCCTGCTTATCGTCAACGTGCTGCTGCTGCTCGCCGGCAACTTCATGGAGCCGTCATCGATCGTGCTGATCATGGCGCCGATCCTGTTTCCGGTGGCAGTCAAGCTCGGCATCCATCCGGTGCATTTGGGTATCCTGATGGTGGTCAACATGGAAGTCGGCATGTGCCATCCGCCGGTCGGGCTCAACCTCTATGTCGCCTCGGGCATCGCCAAGATGGGCATCACCGAACTGACGATCGCGGTATGGCCATGGCTTTTGACCATGCTGATCTTCCTCGGCATCGTCACCTACGTGCCGGAGCTCTCGTTGTGGCTGCCGCGTGCGTTGGGGATGCTGTAGCTGTGCCGCATCGCGCTGGACCAAGCGGGGTCACATTACATCTTGGTAAGGGCAGCCTCCCTTGCCAATCCTTAAGTTGAACGCCGCCTGACGCAGGCTCATCTTCATGCAACTTTTCAAGGAGGTTCGCATGAGGAAATTCACCATCGCAGCCGTCGCGGTCCTTGCCATCGCCGGCTCGACCGCCGTCTATGCCCAGCACCGCCATTGGAGCCATGGCCATATGCGGATGAGCCCGGAGGACAGGGCGGCCTATACCGACGCACGGATCGCGGCCGTCCATGCCGGTCTTAAATTGACGGCCGAGCAGGAAAAGCTGTGGCCGCCGGTCGAGGCCGCGGTCCGGGAGTTCGCCAAGCTCAGGATCGATCGCGCCAATGCGCGGATGAACGCGCAAAGGGACGATTCCAGCCAGAAGCCGGACGATCCGGTGACACGGTTGCGCGACCGGGCCGAGACCATGGCGGCCTCGGCAGCCGCAATGAAGAAGATCGCCGACGCGGCCGACCCGCTCTACAAGACGCTGGATGACAGCCAGAAGCGCCGGCTCGCCGTCCTGACCCGCATGGACCGGTTCGGGGGCAGGGAAGGCTGGCGGCACCGCGAGCACCGGGGCATGGACCGCGACTTCGATCGCCATCGCGACTATGACCGGAACAGGTATGACCGGGACGGCGACCGGGGCCGCCCCGAGCGCCTCTGACGCGCCCCTGATTGGCGCCCAGTCCGAACATGGGCGGAAGCCGCTGAAATCCAGCGGCTTTTCGCCGTTCCGGCGCTCAGCCAAAGCCCGGGAAAACTCTGCCCAGCTTGCTGGACATCCCGGGATCGCTTTGCTAAACGACGCCCTCTCGCGAAGGTTTGCCGGACTTAAAGCGTCCGGGCGCATAGCTCAGTTGGTAGAGCAGCTGACTCTTAATCAGCGGGTCCCAGGTTCGAGCCCTGGTGCGCCCACCAAGCCTCGCAAGGACTTACCACGATTTCGTATCAGAACGGACCTTTCAGTTGGGAGGTCAGTTGGGAGTTTTTGTTCGGTTTCCGTGCTCGTCGACGTGCCGTCTGCTCAGAAGCGGGCGGGGATGGCTGCGCGTTACCGCAGCGGCTATCTCCTTCCCGGCGGCGTGGAGCATTCTCTCACGCAGACGCCTTGGCGACCGGTGAACGCCTTCACCTGGAACCATCCACATCCCAATTCTGGTTTCTGCGCCTATGCATAGACCGCGCTCAGCTTCTTAATCGCTGCCTCTGCAAGTTCGACCCGACCCCCAAGGTAGTGTGCGTCGAGTATCTGCTGCACTGTTGCCATGGAGTGTCCGGTGATCGCGGCGATCTCGGGCACTGAGCAATTCGACAGCGCAAGCCGGGTGACGGCCGTTCCGCGTAAATCATGGAAGTGCAGGTCTTTCAGCGACGTCCTTTTGAATGCCTTGTCCCAGCTCGTCCGGAAACCGTCCTCCGTCCAGGGTCGGCCGAACGAATTGACCAAAATGGTGACGGCCGAGCGCTTCTCCTTGAGCGCAGCATCAAGGACCGCCTTCAGCGGTGGCCCGACCGGTATCGTTACACGCTGCCGGCCTTTGCTGCCGCGCCCTTTCGACTGACGCATCCGGATGTACGTGCCATCGTAGTGGCTCCAGGTCAGCCGTAGCAGATCTCCCTGGCGCTGGCCTGTCCAGAGCGCGAGCAGGAGAGCAGCCTGCAGCTCGATGGACGCGACACCGCAAAAGATACGGATATCCTCGGCGGTCCAGACTATCTCCGACCGATCGGATTCATAAAGGCGACCGCCGCGTTCGCAGACGTTCACAGCGATCTTGCCATGATCCTTTGCGACTGAGAGCACGCGCGCAATCGTCGTCCAAACGTAATCTGCTTTGCGCGGGGTGGAAGCGAACGTGTTGCGGAAGGCCTTGAAATCCCCTCGCGCACGTCTGTCTTCGATAGCGCCGACCGGCATAGTGCCGAATTTAGCTTCGATCAGCGCGAGGTACTGATCGTACGCGCGCTTGCTCTTATCACCAAGGCCCGTGTACTCGCTCTGATCCTTGAAGTAGTCGATGAGCGAGCTAAACGTTTCTGTGCTCTTCTTCGGCTTGGACGCGATTGCCTCACTGTACAACCGTATAAAGTCCGGCGTATCAGGTTCTGCATCGATACGTGGACCACCCTTCCAAGCGTACCAATACGTCTTGACTGTCCCATCAGCGAGTCTTTTGGTTAAGCTGTTGATGCCTCTGAGCCGCGTCCGCATTTTGCGAAGCCTTCCATTCGTCGTAGGGTGACAGTTGCGGTCGAATTTTAGAGTCGAGACCAGACATCCGGTCAAGGGCTGCATCGATAGCTTTTCTATCCCATTTGCGTGTTCCAGGAATCGGTCTCGGCATGATTCCGCGTCGAACCCAGTCGTTGAACGCTGACAGCGACTCGCAACCTGCGTAAGCCGCAGCTTGTTCTTTCGACATGCCACGTGGCTCGGTCACTCGGCGCTCCACTGCCGCCACTTTTGAATGGTGCTGAATTTCGGCAGCACTGTTCTTGATGAAGGCCGAAGCGGCTGCCGACAAAAGGGTAGGGAGCTGGCAGTCGCATATTCGGTTAGCGTGGAGTGGAAATAGGATAGGTCTATGTGCGCGAACTGGAATTGCTTAGGGGATTTACGTGATCGAGTTGTATCTGGTGCGGTTATCCCAACTCGCGTTCGATGAGACCACGGATTTCACTAGCCGGCCACCGGGCTCGAACCTGCAACCTGACCGTTATGAGCGGCGGTGAGCGACAATTTTGAGAGGCGGTGGTCCAGTAGCGCCGCAGCATCTTGCCGTCTTCCTCGCTCGTAAAGCGATATGGCAGCCGCTCCCCGGCTGGACAGCGATAGGCGTCCTCCTCTGGCAAATAGGCAAAGTCCTGTTTACCGAAGCGCCCATCCGATTTGGCACCCGACGTCTGTGGCTTGGGCAGAGTTACGGTGATGCCGGCCTCGTGGCATGCGAGGATCTCCGGGCTGCGGAAGTAGCCGCGATCGGCCACGGCCTCGAGTGTCTCGGTCTTTAGAACAGCCTTCGCCTGCGTAGCCATATTGGCAAGTTGTGCCCGATCTGAGCCGCTGTTCGTCACCTCGTGCGCCACAATCAGATGATGCTCGGTGTCCACGGCGACCTGCACGTTGTAGCCGACAACACCGGAGCCCCGGCCGCTCGTTGCCATCGATCGGCTGTCGGGATCGGTCAGGGAGATTTGCTGGTCGGGCGAAGTAAGCATCTGCTTCTCGTAGACATCAAGCTTGCCCATCTCCTGTCTGCTTGTCAGAGTAGACCGGAAGTCACTGGCCCATCCCTGTTCGGTGCGTGCGAGGACCGAGACGATGGTGGATTGCGGGAAGTAGGCGAATTGGATCTCCGATGAGGAGCCATGAAGCATCTCACCATGCTCGACGGTGATTGTCGTCATGTGAGGTTTCAGTTCGGATCGGGTTGCAGAGTCGAGCAAAGTCAAAAGGTGATTTTCAGCGGCCATATTAGCTCCAGCACAAAACCAGGCGGGAGCTTCAACCCTCTCTGTCACCAATACCTGAGGGCCGAATTCGGTGATAGATCACGGTGGGCGCAAAGAGAGGCAATAGCCAGTTAATTGTGCGCTGATAGTCGGGTATCCGACAGTCTGGCGGACCTATTTGCCCTCTTGAAGAAGTGCGGGACAGATATCCGCCAATTGAGGCGCCCTTAACGCTCTGGTTCAAAACGTTCTATGAAGCGGTCGGCTTGCCAAAGCTCAACGGCGTGGCCATCAACGGCGATTTTTGCGAGCCTCCTCGCCTCTTTCTCATCAAAGCAGCGGAGATCAACCCGGTTGATAATGTGGCCGTCGGGCCCGATCACATAGCGCGGTATTCTTCCATCGCTCTAAAGCTGCCCCCTGAAAACCTAGCTAAGCCTACAACGGGTACCGACGGGGCTGCTATTTTAAGAATGGTGACGGCTTGACGAGTCTTCATGTTGTGTCAGGCGCCCGACATTTCAGCCGGCCCGACTTACGTATGGCTTCCGGGTCACGATGTCGCATCCGCGTTGTCACGTCGTCCCGGTGCGATGATTTGCATGGCTCTTTCTGACGACGGTCGGAACCGGACAGACAAAACGGGCGTTTAAGCGAATATTTGGGGGACCGAGGAAGGGAAGATCAATGATCACTGATACCTTCGATCGCCTAACTATAGCTAAAATGGAAGTCGCTCTTGAGCGTGCGTGCTTAGTTCTTCCAACTGGCAGCGATAAACACAATGCCCGTCGAATCATTGCCAGCAAAATAATTGAATGTGCCAATCGTGGCGACGCCACCCTGAGCAGGCTTACTGAGGTCGGATACGCCGCTGCGGTTCAACTGAACTGCTTCGGTCAATCCGTCAGGAAGAAAGAGGCCGCCAACTAGGAGTTCTTACTTCCGGTTGACGCGCTGCCACGCCGTGACGGGAGGTATTGCAGGATGGCGTTCCTAACATCAGAGCCGACGCTCTACCGGCTTGCGGCTGCTGCCGCGATTGAGGGAAGTGGGTTGAGGCGCTGTCGCACCTCGCCCCGGTGCGACGCCTCGGCTCCTGAAGGGATTCAGGGCCAATGCTGGGGCCCTTCGCGCCTTTAAGATGTTGCCGGATTGCACCGGTGCCATTGAAGAAGCTTACCCTTCAGTCTTCTGTTCAATATTGGACAGACGTTGCCAATTTTTCCCGCTTCTATCGGGCGGCCAGATAGGTACCCACTACTCTGTTTGGCTGTTTGCAAAGTGAATACTTTGATGGCCTCGGTGCACGGCTCGCGTCGGGGCCATTTTTATGGCCCCAACGACTTATAAGAGGAATTTGACTCCAATCATCTTTCCCATTCGCCAAATAGCTATGCACCTGATGCGGTCAGAGGCGACCACCAATGTAAATTGTGCCGGAAGCTCGATCGCGCTGGCTACCTCCAACGCCGCTCCAGTCTCGGACTGGTTACGAACGAGACACGCCGTCGCGTGCCCGCTAAACTCAATGCTCGCCACCTTCATACCTCACGCTGACCACTTGTCTTCTTCGCGCCTGTCTTCGTCTTCGTTCAGGCGCTCTGCGATTTCGGCAGCGACGGCGGGAGTCTCCGCATCTGCGATGGGAGTACCGTCCTGCTTCTTTATCTTCTGACCTTCGACATCCACGGGAAAATCTTCGGGCCTTAGTGGCGTCTTTGAATTCGGCGTCATGTCCTTCCTCCCTCCGTTGCGCCGGGCGATTGCTGCTCTGGCTTAAGCTCCGCGCGAGGAATGGTTCCTAAAGCTGATAGGCCGTCGACGCATTTGGTCGCAGCAAATGAACGAAAGCGGCGCCTGGGAGATTGCCGATGCTTCCAGAGGTCTTAGGAGAATGACCATGAAAGTATCAGCGATCGCGTTAGCATTGTTCTTTGCGCTCGGCTCAACATTGGCTGTCGCCCAAGGTGGTGGTGCCGGAGGAGCTGGCGGAGCTGGGGCGGGCGGCGCAGGCGCCGCAGGAGCCGCCGGTGACGGCGGTGCAGGCGCTTCCGGCGGAGGGGGCCCCCCGGGAACAGCTGGCACAAGGGCTAGCGGCAGTCCTGCCGACGTAAGGACGCCAGACGATGAAATGAAAAGGCCGAAGAAGTAAATCGGCCGGCTTTGCCGACCAAAAACATCTGACCGTTGAAAGGCGGCATGGTGGCACCCCGGACTAGTGCGTCAGGCGAACAGCTCGGCGCCGGCGGGCGTGAAGGTGACGAAAATCCCTGACTCATGCAGCGTGAGCCAGCCGCGGTCGATCGCGAGCTTGAGGCCAGCGCCGTACTCGGCCGGGCTGCCGCCATCTCGAAAAAGAAACGGCTCGTTGATTTTCTCGATGTGGATGCGCCCTTGAACCGGCTCGACCGCGTTCGCGATCTCGAGGATCCGGCGCGCGGCTTTTTTCCGGGTCGGCGTAGGGCGGGTGGTGGCATATTTCATGCGGCGACCTTGTGTTCCTTGTCTACACCGCGCGCGACGATCCTGGTCGCTTCGTTGGGCAATGGCCTCTGTAGAGCCTTGGCTTCATCCCACGGAGCTCTGTGAGCCGTCCCGGCAGCGCATGTAGCGTTTTCATGGACCGGTATCGTCTTGGGTCGGCGTACGATGTTCAACGGTACGGTCTGGTGAGTGTTGTAGCCCAGGCACTTCACTTCGAGGTAGAGGTAGCCGGCGTTGAGCGCGTCTTGAGTGCACGGGTTAACAATGGCTTCTTTGAAACCCGTTCCTTTGCTCTGCTCGGATCCAGGCTGCCGCCGGTTCACGCTGGCGGGCCTGCAACCAAATCGCCCCTTGTGTTCACTTCTGGACAGACGTTGCCATTTTTTCCTGGTTTAATGGCTGCTTTCCTGCCTACAAAAGTATACTAGCGTAATCGCCCGGCGGTCGAAATGACCGCCGGGCTTTTAGCGTTCGTGGCCTGCATGGTCGATTAGCGACTCCGTCTATTCCACAAGGCGTAGCGTCCGGCGCCGCTTCATTCGATCAATAGCGTGGACAACCTCATCTCTATCGAGAACGGCTATCAGCCGGTGCACCGTTCCCGTGGCGTCTCGCGGGCCGGGTGCAATGTATTCCCCAAGGATGCGCCTGGCATCCTCGATAGCCCGCAATACGGTGTCTTGATCCAGCTATTTCGCTTTCCGTAACGTTACGGTGTGGATACTCGCGAAGGAGGTTGTACGAGGTGTTCGGGTGGTCCACGCCCGTCGTTGCAGCGCACTCTGAAGCTTTTGGTAGCAAACGGGTAGCCTTCAGTCATACCAGCTGCGCCGTTAGTTGTGTTCCGCGGTCACCTTCCGTTCTTGGCCGTTACAAGTCGAACGATGTCGGCATTCGACGATAGAGCTGACACAGGATCGGGCTGGGGGAGGTGCGGTAGCTCTCGCGCTTAAATGCCAGCACGTCCCCGCTTTAGACCTGTGCTAAACTTACGACTCCAATCAATTCGCGATCGCAACCTTTTCTTCCTTGGCACTTTCACCGTCGTCAAAGGTTTTCAAGAGAAACCGCTCGTCTCCCTCTTCAACCACCTCGATCTGCACCGGCTTCTTCGCCAACTGCGGAGGTTCGGTGCGGCGAGCGACTAGTTAAGCGTCTCTTCCACCGGTGAAGACGGGCCAAGCCCTGGTCGTTGCGCTCCACCTCCGCCTGAACGATGTCCGCTCCGATAGAAATATCACCGCTCGGGAAAGAGCGGTTGCCAGCAGCCGCTCTTTTCAGTTGACCTGTAAACTCGGGTTTAGGCGACGCGCCGGATCTCTTCCATAGTTTGTTTGATCTGCTTTCCGGTTTCATCGGCCATTTTGAGCGACATGTCGGCTATCCGACGGCTGCTTTCCAAAGCGGTTTCCACGGTCTCCCGCACCATGTCACTTTGTACGGCTGCAAAGTCCTGTGGAGTTCGGCACGTCCACAACTCGTTCATGTGGTCCATGTTCTTCTCGACCTGGTGCCGGACCATCTGGAAGTACTCTTGAGACATTCCACCCATCATTCTCGCGGCAGCGGTGCTGCTGTAAAGCAGCGTTTGCGCGTTGCGGGCCGACCGTTCCGTTGCCTCCATAGCCTGTTGCACCCCTTCTCCTGACACGCCGAGCGTGCGACCAAGTTGCTCGGTAGTCCGTCCCATGGCCGAGGTCGCGGTTTCCAGGCCGAAACGCCATGCGTTCTGTAACGTCTCGACGTTTTGCTTGAGCATATCCGCACTTGCTCGAGCCACTTGCTCACCGGCTTCGGCGGCAGCTTGCCCGACACGCGACGTCTGATCGGCCGCAGCTTGTCCGATACGCGTGGTCTGCTCAGCAGCCCTGTCGCTGGCGCGGCGGGCTGCGTCTTCCATGCCTTGCGTAGATTTGTCCTCCTGGCGTGGATTTGCCATCTTCGTTCTCCGCTGATTTGCAGTTTGATGACTTGCCCCGGCTCCTTGGGAAGAACCAGATCTGGGTGAGACCGTTCCTAAGCCCTCCGGTCTTTTCATTGCGCTTGGCAATCGGCAATTATTGCCGCGTACCTATTTCTCTCACTTTGAGCGCGTTCATTGTTGCTCGGCTCGGACGGGTGGCTTTGGCCTGATGTGCATCCATTACGATCAACCGGAGGGCGCCCCGCCTCCGCTTGGACGACACCGCGGGCCGGCGTCGGGCGGCGGATCGTGACAAAGCGCATAAGCCATGCGGCGAAACAGCCCGCGGGTACTGGCCTGTTTCCGAACTCAGTGGCCTGGTTTGATTTTGGGGTGGCAAATTCGCCGGGGCGATCGTTATCTTTGAACTCACCCGCATCAGCGCGGCAGACTAGGGGGTGTTGCGCCCTAGCCATCGAGACCGAGAAACCCAAAGATCGCGAGCGTGAGGCCGCCTCAGTTGGCGGCCTTTTTCATTTCCGGTGGCTGCTAATCGTCCGGGAACGGGAGCATATAGTTGCTGCCTTACTGGGGGGACTCCTTGACTAGCCGTTCCATGAATACCTGTCAGGCGAGTACTTCATAAGCATTAGAACGGCCGCCAAATGCTCGCGAAGGTTAGGATGCCCGACGTCCTCAGTTAGTCTTTGAAACAATTTATTCTTGTAGTCTCCGCCGGGAGGGCGCGGCGTCAAACGCTTCAATTCCTCTCCTACCCCCGGCGCAAGTCGCTTGTAGACGATATTGTTCCTCCAGTGCCCGATGACCCTGGGCCTTCCATCATTCTGGTATAGGGCCAATAAACCATTCCGGTGGGTGACCCGAGTGGTAAGGCCCGGCGCGTGTTGTCCGGAATCGTCGTGCGCAGGTGCCGCTATTTAAGGAACGATGTTGGCTTGCGAGAGTCGACTCGCTGGCTTCCGGTTTGCGTCGCCAAACAGGCTCCCGCCGGAAGTGGACGGCTCTGGCGCATCTCGCTAGGGCCGTCTTGTTCACCCTGGCGGGCGCTTCCAGCTCCTCTTCAGTTTCGCCCGCTTCCTATAATTGTCCATCGCGTTAGTCTGCAACTTGCAGCACATGGGAGTAGGCCAGGGTAATGGCGGTGCTGCTATGACCCACACGCTCGCTGGCGATCTTCGGATGAACGGCGGCAGCCAGCATCGCGGTGGCGCGAGTACGTCTCAAGTCATGCCTCGACATCAACGACAACGCCGAACTTCACGTCGATGAGGTAAACAAAGAATGCTGGCCCCTTGTGAGCGCCGGTCCACTGGGCCGCGGGACCGGAATTTCGTGGAGCTTGCCCGGATTGCTGCTGCTAGGCAGAAATAAGCTCAAATAGGCCCGTGATGGATTGGACCGGGACATCTCAAAAAGCAAAGCGCAAGCAGCACTTAAGCCTTGAGCCCATCGGCCGTGTCGTACCGAATGAAGTACGCACCGTTGATGAGCGTTCTTTAGCCGACGAAGTTCGGCTTCCTGTTGCGTTCGGCGACCGTGGCGGATCGCAGCGTACTGGGCCAAGCCGCTTAGTTGCCCTCTTCGAGAGCCGATCGAACAAACAAGCGTGCGTTCGCAGAATGTAGCGATCGGAACACAGGGAAGTGGCGAAGGGGCGTCACGCCGGTCTTCTGGTCGTCGTTGGCGGTCTTGATGCGCTTGAGCTGCTCGGAGGCGCGGAGCAGGGCGACGCCGCCGCCCGGCACGATGCCTTCCTCGACCGCGGCGCGGGTCGCATGCATCGCGTCATCCACGCGATCCTTGCGCTCCTTCACCTCGGCCTCGGTCGCGCCGCCGACGCGGATCACTGCGACGCCCGTCCGCGAGCTTGGCCAGACGCTCTGCGCAACGTGGGCCTCGATGTCGGCCTTCTTGCCGGCGCCATTGACGATGGTTGTGTTCGCAACGACTTACTGCAGCTTGCCATGCGGCCTCCCTGGCTACCCTTAATGGTATGGAGAATCGTATGGAGGCCTTAATGAAACAGCGCCTCGACAGCGCCGTTGAAGCCGCTGCAAGCGTCGCAGCATATGGTCGAGAAAGGCTCCTGGCGGCAGAACGGCCCCGTGAGCGGTTATTATAATTTCACAAAGTAGTCGTCAGATGATCCTGACCGCCGCGGCCGGATATACGCTGTGGCAGCCGCTCAAAATCCTCGCGTGGTGCTGGCCGATGGCCTATTCGAGCGCATCCTCGGACGACATCGAAGCGAGCGCGCCCTGCATGTCACTCCGAAGGACCTGGACCATGCCGAGGCGGCCTTACTGTTTTTCGAGTTCTCGGATTTGCTGGCGGAATTCTTCTTCCATATCGCGGATCATCTGCGCCGTGGAGCCGTGTGGGAACTCTTTCGCCAGCTCGCGGCATCTGGCGAGTTTGGCTTCTAGCGTCTGCTTTTCCCGAATCCGATCCATAACTGTAGACGGCAGGACAGGGCGAAAGTTCAAATCAGGCCACTGTTAATTTCAAACTAGGCGAATTGCGTCCATGAAAAAGGCCGCCAACTGGCGAGCCCTGCCTCGCAACTGCGGACTTCTCAGGAGCGAAGGGACAAAACGAGGCGGCGAACAGTTCGGCGGGTGAACTTCTCAAAGTGATGACCGACGAGAAGGTGAAGCGAGGACTGCACAAAGCTTTGGTTCTCAGCAATTCGCGACGATCACCGCCCCCGTCATGCCAAGGCAAATCCGCGGCCCGGCCGGCAGCGATGTGTATCCGTTAGCGCGAAAAAATAAGATGATTGGGTTGGCTGATCTTAAAAGCGCGAACGGAACGGATATTCCTCATAGGGCTGTTCGCCAACTGATACTTAATTCAGCGATCTCTTTCGAATGCTTCAGGAACATGGCGCTCCGCTTGCTTGTGAATTCTGCAGTGACACTGAGAAATTCGACGGGCGACCTCATCGTCGCGAGCCTCTCAGCGAACTCAAAGGCAAATTGCATATCGGCTTGTGCCACTTCCAGCAACTTTGCTTGAATTGCTCGCACGTTTGCCGCGGCTGAAGAAAAATCAGATCCTTTCGTTGGGTCGTAATTGGGCTCATCTTGTAAGGCTGTTGCAGGCTCAAGGCGAGTTTCGTGAAAAGCTGTCATCGGATCACCCCCGAGAGCCTCTTCTTCGCTATGTCGCTCTGGGTGTGATTCAGTCGAGGCTGTCCCAGCTGAGGGCAGACGGCTTCCTTTGGGACTTCTAACAACAGTCTGAGCGACCCGCTGGGCCTTAGCGGCTATTTTCGGGCCGAGGCTGTGCTTTGACTTCGCTGCCGGTCTACGTTTACTCATTTGACACTCCGAGGATTGATTGGGTCGACCACGACGGTCATTCGTAGGTCAGTACCCTGTACGTTCCAGACCCAGGATTATGAACTCCACATCCCTAAGATTAGGGCCAGCGGCGGATGACTGTCAGCGGTCTTAGCTGAGGCCGTTATTTTCGTCGGCGCCTTGTTCGCTTGAACGCACGATTTCGGCTTCGGCCCGAATTAAGCTTGCTCAGCCGCTTCGCATTTACCGCTACATGCCGCCGATATTGATGGACTATTTCATCACCCGAAGCACCAGCCATTAGACTGGCGGTAGCTTCGAAAGCAGCACGTATTTTTTCGCTGACCATCAGTTCAGCTTCGCGACGAGCTCTTCTGCCGCCGCGCATCAGTTTCATCATCCGCAGCGCAACTACGCCATTTGCGTCGACTGCCAACATCATCAACGAAGTGAACATCCGCCGATTGGCTTGATGTGGTTTGAAAAGCGCAGCTCTGTACATCTGACTAGTTCGGTCACCAACTTTCGAATTCATTCAATAAGCGAAGTAGGGCACTGGTGACGCGCAACTTGAGTGCGGATCGTCGGTTTAATAGGCGCCTTGAATATCTCGCGGCCGCTCTCATCTCGGACTGAGATATAGTTCCCTGGCTTTGCGAAAGTCGGCCGCTCGGTGCCCATGCGATGAGCGATGAACTGAGCGTGGTCCTTCGCTTCCTCGCCGGACTTGCATTGGCGTCCCAGGACGTCGTGGGCCGGAAGCTCTCCGGCTAGGTCAAAGAAAAACGTCTTCATAGGCGCATAACCCAGCACTGCGCCGACTGTTCCTAATCGCTACCACAGAGTGGGATTTGCTATGGGGCCTGTAGCCATAAGGCAGGAGCACAACATGGTACGTTACCGAGAGACTGCGCAGATTATGCAGTGATGATCGTCAACCGCGCAGGCTTGTCGACAAATCATCAATCGGAAGATGATCGAGCCCTCGCTTCGGCTTCTCGGGCTAGCCGCTCTGCCTTCAGACGCTCGCGGTTTTCGTGGAAAGAGTTCTGCGCCTTTTCGTAATCAGTCACGTCATTTCTGACCTCTCTGAACGCCTTGTGGGCCTGCCGCTCGGCCGGCGTCGTCTCCCGGCGCATAAAGGCGTGGTCTCTAATCATTTTCACCTCGACGAGTTAGCTTACCCAACGCGGCGCGCTGATGTTTGATCCAAAAGCTGGCGAAATCAGAGGGGCAGCCGACTTAAGCCCCCTTCGCGGCATATGAGCGGGAGTCATCTAGCTCTCGACTCCAGACGTCCACGCGAGCCCCGGCGATTCCTGCGGCTTTCTTAAGGAGGTCGCTTACGACTGGCCTGATCGCCGAGGTTTGCTGGGGTGTGGTGAGTGCCTTCCCGCAGTTAACAGCTCGAAAGGGCGACGAACCGTCCGAGATAAGGGGCTGACTCGATCCAATGTTGCGGGCAGCAAGCCAAGGAAGCTGTAGTGGAGATACCAAGAGATTGTTGCGCAGGGACCGCGACGTCCGGTTCGGGCCGGACCACGGCGGCTTCCGGTCTATGCCGGCGACGGACATTCTCAGGGTGGGCGGGCATGTCTCAAAGGTGCCAAATTCAGACGTTCGCTCCCTTTGAAGCGCCGGGTAAAAGGCGGCATTGCGCCACGTGCTGCTTCACGTTGATTGCAGCTGGCTCACTTCGCGATGCGGTCTTTGCCGACGGCTTCACGGCGCATCTGGGAGCCCGGCGTCAGCAGTGGTGCCGCCAGAAGGGGAGCGAAGTTCATCGCTTCATCCTTTTCTCTGCGGTTGCAACTTCACACTACCACCTCAAGATCGCGCGCGAAAACGCACGCAATCGGAATTGGAAGCTGGAAGGCTATTTACTGCACTCGCGGCGGCTACAAGAGCCCGACGGTCGGCTTGAGGAGTCGACAGAGGAGTCTACCGTCGGGCCTTACCACGCTGGATGCCGGACCAACGCGGCTTATTCCAACCTCGCAATGCCCGAAAAGTGCCTAGATCGGAGGTGAAGCCGGCCGGCATTGCGGGGACGTCGTCGGGATCGGCCGGATTGGTTTTGTTGCAGACGGGGCATGGTGCGCCGGCGCCGCCGCAGCCGCAGGCCCTGCCACCCAAGAACGGCCGGTCGAGATGAAACCACCGCGTATTGTCGCACCGGGGGCAGTACCGCATCGACGAGCGTCCTCCAGCAAAGGAAAATCAATGTCGGTGCAGGCAGTGGGTTCTAAGGGCTTAGAGTGCGACTAACTTATGTTGTAGAGGCGACGGCTGGCCAATGCTGCGATACCGGCGCATCCTTGGGTGACGGCTGCTTTCAGCTCTGACGTCCCCGGAGCTCGGGCTTTGGCTTAGGCAAAAAGATCGGCGCCGCTGTGCGTTGAATTCAAGAACCTTCCGCTCTCGTGCCGGGCGTGGGGGACGATTTATCCTGGTTTCGCAGTTCTTGCTCCGCTTGCTGCCAAAACTCGTCTTCCTTGCCTTTTGGCCTGCCATGGCGCTCCCAGATCTCATAAGCGCGCTTCTTGATTTCTTCTTCGGCGTTACCCGATGCGCCGTCATCCCTGTTCGGGGATCGCGCCAGTTCCGTCCAAACCTCAGCGAGCCGAAGCCACGCCGCTCTATCGGCGTCGTCAGTTACCGTCCTCGCGTTAGCGCGGCACTCCTCAGCCTTTCGGCGATACCGTTCTGCATCTGCAGGTGTCATGCCCTATCATGCGCGGCGGGCCGATCCGTTCCTGGCGATGAGCGCGACGCTCATGACATTGCCTCCATGACCCGTTCCATCGCGGGATGCTGGCGGTTCTTGACCTTCACCCAATCGGGCGAGCGTCCGCTACGATAGCGGCTACCAGCGCGCTTCGACACAAGCCCCTCGAGCCCCATCAGGCAGCATGCCTGAATAAGTCGGGGCCGATCTCTCCCTGTTCAAAATCACTCAGGAAGATGCCGTCCACCCGCCGCGCAAGGAGTCTGGCCAAGCTCGACTTTCGCATCGTGAGCGGCAGGTTACGGATATCGTCGCCGTCGCTCGCCAACATGTCGAAGGCATAGAACTGGACCTCCTCGTCGTGCTGGCGCGAGTGCAAGCCGTTGAAGTCAGATCTACCATCGACGCCGAGCAGCACGGCTTCACCGTCGATCACAACGAGGTCTGACGGTTTCGTAAAGCGCCCTGGACGATCAGCGGGAAACGGTGGCTCCAGTCGTACCCGTTGCGGGTGAACAGCCGAACGCGCTATGCCTTCCACGTTGAACAATTAGCCGATAACCGTCGTGCTTGATCTCGTGGAGCCATTCCGGCCGACCAGGGACCTTGACCCCGCGCGTCGGAATGCAGGGGTCGAACGCAGGCTTCGGCATGCGGGATAAATAGGCAACCGCAGATGAAATGCGAGTCGGATTCAGACCAGCTGAGGGTCAACTGACGCCGATCTTGGTCCTCGTGCCGTTCGACAAAATCAGAAATCGCAGCGGGCAGTTCGCGCATCTGCAGATCGCAGCGACGGCGTAGCTCGCGGGCGACGTCTTCGGAAATGTCTTCCGACCAGCGCTCGGCGGTATTGAAGGCGACGACACGGATAGGGTTGCTATATTGGCCGGTCAGCAGACCCTGAATGACCGTCTCAAGATCGGTCGCCTCGTAATCGGCTTCGCGCCAGGCGCGGCCCAATCGACCGAAATCATCTGCCACCAAGTAAACCGCCTCATCATTGCCGCTCGGGACGATCGACGGCGTCCAACTGAACCTGCGCATGATGAACTCCACGCAATGCGGATTCAAATTGACCTGAGCTGAATCGTTCCGTTGGGAAGAACTGGAGCGGGCGCCATTATGACGCGTTGCCGTGTAACAGGAGGTGTCGCGGGATGGCAAAGAAGCAATCGAGCCGCGGGCGTAACCAGGACCGGGCGCGGGTCGGCGGAGGACAGGACCACGAAGTGCGTTTATGAGGCCAAGAAGGTTATCGGCGGCTGCCGTGAAGAAGGCGGTCAAGAGAATCGGCAGCAGCCGCAAGCGGGTCGAGCGCCGCCGGCCGATGACGATCGTCACTATGCATGTGGCCGCCTACTGCGACGGCTCTAGTTTCTGTGCCGACTGATTGAAGGTGAACTTGACTTGTAATACCGGTCCATCGTCATCCCGCACGTCGATTGCCATGTCGTGTCCCGCGCCGCGTGGATGTCTTCGGACCGTGTCCCTGGCCATGTCGGCAAGCGCACGAGGCGCTTCCTCCTGCACCGCTTCAATGGTTAGTTCCATGCCCTCCTCATCTGGAGCAATATCGTCACCCTCTCGCAAGTCGAAATAATTGCGCTTCTTCATACGCCCTAGATTCAGCCCGACTGGATCGTTCCGGCCGAAGCGCCGGCTCGAACGTTAGGAACCGCCCGCGGAGGGGCGGATTAAAATGATAGTCGCACTTTCCCGATGCGACACTTAAGCCGCAAGGAAGGGCCCCAGCGTCGCGCTGGGCCCTTTCCACTAAAAACGAAACCGCCACCGAGCCGAATAATGCTCAGTGGCGGTGCGCTGGAACTGGAAATCGCATCCTCCAGTAAGCTTATGTCGGCGCAAAGTGCGGCTAGGTTCATTCGCGTTACTCTGTGCTGGCGATCCAAGCCTGCTCTCCGCATGAGCACTGATACGTACGGACCGTTTGATCCTTCCGAGGATCATGAACCTTGTGAACGAGCTTAGGTTCAAGGCCGCATCGGCACCTGACCGGCTCTTTGCCTGAGATGACCTTTGGAATTGATGGTGGAGGCATTGTCGCTCTCCGACGAGGCGGGAGCGCAGTAGCGTCTCTCTGTCACCGATAGCTTACCGATTTGATCGCGCGGTGATTGATCGACCTTAAAGGAAACGTCGAGTTCGAGATATAGGAATCATTTTTGGCTGTGTCGGATGGCTGAACCGTGATCGATCGGTCGTCTTCAATGGCGCCCGTTCCGATCAGCCATTCTCGCTCCTTTGCGAGCAGACGATAGCAAGCCGCGATGTTGTCATATCACTTTCTCAATACATCAACGGTAGCTGACGCAGCCAGTGCTTCGAATTCCGCCGCTCTCTCC
Organism: Bradyrhizobium sp. 157; assembly: GCF_023073815.1. Classification (NCBI taxonomy): domain Bacteria; kingdom Pseudomonadati; phylum Pseudomonadota; class Alphaproteobacteria; order Hyphomicrobiales; family Nitrobacteraceae; genus Bradyrhizobium; species Bradyrhizobium sp. 157. Next base: position 204,188 of record NZ_JADPKF010000060.1, read on the forward strand.
AAATATTTCCTGACGCTACGCACCTTGCCCTCGTCATTCCGGGGGTCGCAAACCGGGCGACTTCAGCCACTCGTCGATATGGGCGCCGGTCTCGGCCTGACGGGCCTTATGTTCGAGGTCATGCCGCTCCGTTCCGGGCGGTAGTTTCTCGGCTTCCGCGCGTAAGCGTTCGGCCTCTCGGGTAAGGTCATCGGGAAAGGACACCACATGTTTGAAACGGCGTCGCTGCATGGCGCTGCTCCACGCGAGGTTGGCGGGAGCGCGACCGGCGTTCTCATCACCGATAACTGCCGTCGGACCGTGCGGTGACGGGAACATTTTGCGCCCAGCTAGGAGCGGCTGGCCGCAGGATTATTTCGTTCCCTCCAAGGAACTTTTCGGAGTTTGGCTCAGGTACGTCACTGGAGTAGGGGTCATCAGTGCGCCTCCAAGTTTTGCGGAGGTGAATTAACGCGCTCAAGGCCAGGTCGGCTTTAGGCGAAGGTGGACTTGTGGCGGCGTTATCACCGGAACTCCTTGCTCCTTCGGGAGTTCCTTTGCTGGGAACTGGGAGGACCTCAAATGCAAGCGGCCATTGATCGTGTAATGCAAACCTACGGCATGATGGTCAATCTCACACCGACACAAGAGGCCGAAGTCCGGGAGGAGGTCTCCCGCTTCTTGAAAGAAAAAGACGGCGATGAGCACGGATTAGCGGTCGAGGGCCTCAAGCATTTACTTGGCCACACTACAAAGCGCCGGCGTCGCGCTCACTCACTTCAGGACTGCGTCAAGTAGCTGCTGGGGCTCATAGGGCTTCATAAGAAAGTGGGTGTCGTGCGGCACGTAGGGCGGGCCATGTCCAGAAACCAACACGACATTCAGGCCCGGGAACCGACGCTTTGCATACTGCGCAAGTTCTACCCCGGACATCTCACCACCAAGCTCTACATCGGTCACGAGAGCCCGCAGTTCAGGGCCGGTTGAAGCAAGCACCAGTTCCGCGACCTCTCCATTGGCACACTCCACCACCTCGAGACCTTCGCTTTTCAGGAGATCGGCGAGGCACTCGCGCTGGAACGCATCATCCTCCACAACAAGGGCTATGAAATTGGACATCATTGCCTCCGGTCAATGACAAATCCCGGAATTCGCAATCGTTCAATCGCGGTCCGCGGCCGGCATAATCTTCGAATGGATCGGTTGTGCTGGGCTGACGCAGCTAAGCGAACAACTCCGCGCCGGCGGGGGTGAAAGTGACGAAAGTCCCTGACTCATGCAGCGTGAACCAGCCGCGGTCGATCGCGAGCTTGAGGCCAGCGCCGTACTCGGCCGGGCTGCCGCCATCTCGAAAAAGAAACGGCTCATTGAGTTTCTCGATGTGGATACGCCCTTGAACCGGCTCGACCGCGTTTTCGATCTCGAGGATCTTGCGCGCAGCTTTTTCCAGGTCGGCATAGGGGCGGGCATCGGCGTATTTCATGCGGCGGCCTTGTCTTCCTTGTCAGCGCCTCGAGCGACGATCCTGATGGCGTCGTCGGGCAACGGCCGCTGCAGCGCCTTGGCCTCATCCCACGGCGCGCGCATCCAGACGTCGCGTTCTTCGTCCGTCATCAGGATGACCGGCATGGCTTTCGCATGGATCGGCTCGACGACGGCATTCGGCGAGGTCGTCAGAAAGCCGTAGACCTGGTGCGGGCCCGGAATCGGTTTCGATTTCGTTCCGCGGTCACCCTTGAACTCGGTCCAGATGCCGCCAAAGCAGGTCAGCGGCCGATCATCGTTAATCGCGAACCAGACGACGTCCTTTTTCTTGGTGTCCGGGTTCGGCTCCGGCGCATATTCCGCAAAGCTGTTGAACGGCACCAGGCAGCGGTTTTCCGGCTTCAGCCAGCCGCGCCAGTGCGGCGAGGAGGTGTTGCGGATATTGGTTACCGGCGGTCCGCCCGTCCGCGGCGGTGGTGGCATGCCCCAGCGCATCAGGACGAGCTCACGTTCGGCGCCGGTGTTACGCACGACTGGCGCGGGATAATCTGGAAACACGCCCGGCATCGGCGGCAGGTTGCCGACATAGCTGTTCATGACGCGAAAGAGGGCAGCGATCGCGCTTTGATTGGTGGTGATTGAATAGAGATTACACATCGGCAGTTTCGGTCATGTGGGCTGCCGTGACGTGCCTATCCATACTCGCGATGTCAATCTCTGCACCGCAGAAGCACCGTGCGCGGCCTTCTTGGGTTTGGTCGGAAGCTTGCAGCCCGTCGCCCACATTGCCTGCTTCCATGCAGTCCAGGCACGCGCATAGCGGTACGCTGCAAAGTCGTCGTCCGTAAAGGCGGTCCGCAATTATCGCCACGCAGCTTCGAACTTTTGTCGCGCGTCGTGTAAATCGATAGCAGTGCCCGCAGCGTCGACACCGCGATGCGCCGGCGGACCGAAACCGCAGTACCACTCCAATTGGTCTACGGTGGTGGGAACACCGGCGCGTGGGCCGATATCGCCGATACATACATCGCCGAGATAGATCTTCCAGCGGTCGGGACGATGAGGATCACGGCGGCGGATCAGTTCGATCATCGTGTCCAGCTCAGCCAGTAACGATCCATTAACCCCTAGGGCAGTTAGCCGTCACGAAGATCGTCATAGCGACGGCTTTTTGCCACCCACCCGCCACCAGCTTGCCTGACGAATCAGGCGTGTCTGGAATCTCAACTCTTTTCACTGGCTGGAGTACTGAAGTGCGGAGAGAGATGACGAAGGCCTACGAAGTCGAATGCGTCGCGTTTACGCGAGACATCCGGGCGCTCTTGGCTAAAAGACAGATTTCGCCGCCGATGGCCCAAGTCGTCTTGATCAACACGCTAGTCGCGATGATTAAGCATTTGAGAAAAAAAGACACGATGGAAGAGGCTGCGGAGGATTTGGTTCGCACGCTGCAACGGGCGATCTCGAAATCTCACTAAGCCTCAACCGCTGGCTCGCCGGCTTCTGAATGGAAACGGCCCCAGCCAGACGGAAAGAAGCTGGGGCCGCCTTCTTCCGGGGTGGGGCTTGGGGGCAAGTCCCCCGGAAGCTATGAAATGACTCCCCCAGCAGGCGCATGTTCCTCAGGTCTTGCTTCTTTCCCGATCAGTCTCAGCTAAAGACGCGGAAATAAGAAACGGCCCCAACTTGCGCTGGAAACCTAGCTGGGGCCGCCACTTTCTCCCGGTTTGACTCCACAATCCCCCGGGAGCGACGGAATCGATTCTCGGCAAGGCTGCAGGTTCCTAAGGAAAGGACCCGCAGGGGCTGGCGGGCTCAACGATCTTCCGCGTTCTGTTCACTATGGGGCAGACGTTGCCACCGTTTGCCGCTTCGATCGGTAAGCCAGATGGGTACCCACTACCCTGTCTGGCTGTTCAGAAGGTAATACTTTGGAGGCCTCAGCGCACCGCCGCGCGCTGGGGCCATTTTTATTCTGCGCCAATCACCTCGTACTCAAAGGCCACGCCTTCGAGATCGTTTTCCTCAAACCATTCTCCGCGGCGTCCTCGCTGGCGAAGACCTTGATGTGCCAGGGGTCGCCCGCGTCACGAAATGCTCGAACACTTGACGAAGGCCGCGCATATCGAACCACTGCCCGCAGCCGAGCATTTCCTGTGATGATCAACTTCGGTCTTGGCGATGCCGTCAGCGGCCTTACTCAGTTTCGTCATCACGGCGCCTATGACCTCGTATTCAAACACGGCGCCTTCAGGATCGTTCACCAGAAACCACTCATCGGCAAGGTCCGAGTTTGCAAACACCTTGAGATGGTCACGGTCGCCGACCTGCTTGCTGGTATCTACGTAAATCCAGACCGTTTTCATTGGTCTCTCTTCAGCTTCCGGCGCCCCCAATGATGCTTTTTCCCTGGCTGGTAAACTCACGGACATGGCCGCGGTTCAACGCCCGCATGGCGCCGATCCTGGCCAGCATCGTGGGGCCGTCGTTCTCTGCAACGAGGATTAGCGCCTCCATTGCAGCCTGCCATTCGGGCGCGGAGTGAACAAGAGCAGCGGAATTCTTGCTTAGGCGATCCAAGTGCGATCTCCGCACTGCAGGCATTCAAACATTTGAATCACAATTCCGCTTTCAGATTCCACGATCGTCCGGACGAGAGTGAGCTTTCCTCCGCAGAAACGGCAGTCATAGTTTGATTGGTAGTGAACAGTGGCAATCTTCTCAGCTCGAAACAGCTCCATGACGGGCGCCACGCTCGAGGTAGGATACGGAGCATCGGTTTCGGAAGCTTACGGCGCCGTTGTCTTACGGGAGGGCGGCTCCGGCTCGGAGGTTCGGAATGCGCGTTCCGGAGCCGTCCTCTTGCGCGCCTGTCCGAGCGCAGAATCTACACTATCGGCGAAAATAAGAGCCGGGCCGGCTACTTTGTCACGTCCGCAACTCTGGCGGGGTAATCCCTTGGACACGTAAGCTGAGTGGAACTTGACACCGATCAAGTGTTCCGTTCGCCATATCACCGTGCACCCGCACCTCAAGCGATCGGCGAAGCGATTTCGGCCCGCTACTTTCATCGATCGAATATGTCAGGGCCGGCAGTTTCCGCGCCCTGGCGGTAACGCCAGTGGCGCGCTCGGCAATATTGCTGGACGTTCCGGCTCTGGGCGAAACCTTGCCAGGTTACGAGGCAAGCGATTCGGCCTCGGCGGTCCAAAACGCACGCCGGAGGTAGTCATTGAAAAGCTGAACAAGGAAGTCAACGTCAGCATCGCCGATCCGAAATTCCGGGCCCGGCTTGCCAATCTGGGCGGCACGACTGTTGGCGGGCGACCCGCTGACTTTGCCAAACTGATCTCTGACGAGGTCAAGAAATGGAGCAGCGTGGTTTTGGCAGCCAATATGGAACGGTGATGAGCAGCAGGGGGAACTGCCGAACTAAGGGATTTCGGCCGGTCTATGTCCGCTAATGGGATGGTCCGGCCGTGCTCCGGCCCTGCCAGCACGAGAAGCTGGCAAGGGGCGCTCAAGACAAGGAGCACGCCATGTCTCAGAAACTCAACGCGGCGATCGCCGTGATCGGCATCGATATCGGCAAGAACTCGCTCCACATCGTGGGTCATGATCACCGCGGTGCCATCGTGCTGCGGCAGAAGTGGTCACGCGGCCAGGTGGAAACGCGGCTCGCCAACGTGCCGCCGTGCTTGATCGGTATGGAGGCCTGCGTCGGCGTCCATCATCTCAGCCGCAAGCTCCAGATGCTTGGCCACGACGCCCGCCTGATGCCGGCGAAGTACGTGCGCCCGTATTCGAAGGGACAGAAGAATGACTTCCGAGATGCGGAAGCCATCGCCGAGGCTGTCCAACGCCCGACGATGAAGTTCGTCGCGACCAAGACCGCCGAACAGCTCGACCTTCAGGCACTGCACCGCGTCCGCTATCGATTGGTCGGTCAGCGTACCGGCGTCATCAATCAGATCCGTGCGTTCCTGCTGGAGCGGGGCATC